>NZ_JBFBBN010000035.1:0-103746 GCF_040682715.1 Amycolatopsis sp. NPDC051128
CTATGTCCCTCAATGCGACATTCACGGCCGTGGGCGAGCACCTGAAACCGGGCCAATCGGGCCAATCGGGCAGCTTGACAGCTCGCTGCCGCAGCCAACTGCCCGGCCTTGGTCATTCGCGACACTCGGCCGGACGCGAGGGTCGTGCTCGTCAGCCCGCGGTCCGCCGGAGTTCGGGTGCTTGGGGGCCGGAACTCGCGTGATCAGAGACGTCACTCGCGTGATTCGGCGCGAATCTCGCGTGCGCCGAGGGGCATCGCGCGTGTCTGGAGGGGCATCTCGCCTGGTTGGGCTGATCGGCGCCGGGTAGCGGACTTCGCCGCTCTCAGCCCGCCACGCGCCGGACCTCCCCCGGAGCGCTCTCGCCGGCGGCCGGAAGCGAAGCCGCCGGGTGTTCGGTCGTCCACTGGGTCGCCGTCGCGATGTCGTTCTTCAGCGCCGTGATCAGGTCCTCCGCCGAGGCGTACGCCTGCTGGTCCCGCAGGTGGGACCCGAGCCACACGACGAGCGTCTCGCCGTACAGGTCGCCGGTGAAGGCCAGCAGGTGCGCCTCCAGCAGGCGGTAACCGTCGGCTCCGTAGTACGTCGGGCGCCGGCCCACCGAGATCGCCGCCGGGATGTGCGTGCCGTCGGCGCGGCGGACCCAGCCCGCCCACACTCCGTCGCCGACCGACCCGGCCTGGTCCCGCAGAGCGATGTTGGCCGTGGGAAAGCCCAGCTCACGGCCGCGCTTGTCGCCCGATTCGACCGGTCCCCGCACCACGAAGTATTCCGGCATCCTGTCCCGTCCTCCCGAGGTCTGCCTTCCACGTTAGCGGGCCGGGACCGGGACGCTCAGGAAGTGGACACCGTCAGCACCGTGTCCGCCAGCACCGGGGCGTCGTCCCGCTCGGCCGCCGA
The DNA here is from genome assembly GCF_040682715.1 of Amycolatopsis sp. NPDC051128. Classification (NCBI taxonomy): domain Bacteria; kingdom Bacillati; phylum Actinomycetota; class Actinomycetes; order Pseudonocardiales; family Pseudonocardiaceae; genus Amycolatopsis; species Amycolatopsis sp. NPDC051128. The sequence goes on from NZ_JBFBBN010000035.1 coordinate 901, forward strand.
CGTCGTGACCAGCAGCCGGCCATCCTCGCGCCAGACCCTTGTCCGCAACGTCTCGCCGGGGAACACCACCCCGGCGAACTTCGCGGCGAACGATCCGATGCGGGACGGGTCGCCGTCGAGGAACTCGTTCGTCAGGACGCGGTTCACGATTCCGTAGGTGCACAACCCGTGGAGGATCGGCCCGGGGAAGCCGGCCGCCCGGGCGAACTCCGGGTCCGCGTGCAGCGGGTTGCGGTCGCCGCACAGGCGGTACAGCAGCGCCTGCTGGGGCAGCGTCGGCGTCTCCAGGACGGCGTCCGGCGAGCGCGAAGGCCACTCCACCCGGTCCGATGGCCCCCGGGAACCGCCGAAACCCCCTTCGCCGCGGGCGAAGATGCTCGACCTGGCCGTCCACAACGGACTGCCGTCGGACGAGGTGACCGAGACCTCCTGGACCACCACCGCGGCCTTGCCCTTGTCGAAGACGTCGGCGATCCGCGATCGGGCCACCGCCTTGCCCGAAGCCGGGATCGGCCGGTGCAGCGTGATCTCCTGCTTGCCGTGCAGCACCTTCGCCAGGTCGATCTCCACGCCCGGGAACGACACCGCCGGCGGGTCGAACACCCGCAGGTTGGCCGCGACCGTCGCGAACGTCGGCAGCACCACCAGGTCACGCTCATAGGTGAACCGCGGCTCGTCCGGCCCCGCCCCGAGCGCCAGGTGGTACAGCAGCACGTCCGACGACGTCCAGGCGAAGCTCACCTCGCCAATCTCGGCCCCGATGGCGACGGCGGGATCGATGGGCACGCGGCACTCCTATTCGTAGCTGATCGAGACCTCGTCGGTGACCGGCAGCGACTGGCAGGCCAGCACGATGCCGTCCGCGATGTCCTCGGTGTCCAGGACCTCGTTGTGCAGCATCTTCACCTCACCCGACACGACCCGGCACGCGCACGCGCTGCACTGCCCCTCCCGGCACGAGTACGGCGCGTCCATGCCCTGCTCCAGCAGGTGGTCCAGCAGCTTCCGTTGCCGCGGCCAGGACAGCGAACGCGTCGAGCCGTCCAGGGACACCGTCAGCGACGCCGGGGAAGCGTCCGAAGCCGGCTCCGCGACCGATTCGACGACGACGTCCTCGAACGGATTGCCCGACAGGGACGTGAACTTCTCGATGTGCACCCGGTTCCGCGGCACGCCGAGCTGCCCGAGCGCTTCCCGCGCCGCCGCCATGAACGGCGCCGGACCGCAGAGGAACGCCTCATACGACGTGTACGCCGACGCCAGGCCCCGCAACTGCGAGACGTCCGGCAGGCCCTGCACGCTCTCCAGCCAGTGCACGACGACCAGGCGGTCGCCGTGGCGCTTCGCGAGCGAAGCCAGCTCGCCCGCGAAGATCACCGAACGCTCGTCGCGGTTCGCGTAGACCAGCACGACCCGGCCGGAACCCTGCTCCAGCGCCGTCTTCAGGATCGCCATCACCGGCGTGATGCCGCTGCCGCCGGCGAACAGCAGGAAGTCCTCGTCCGGCGACGACGGGCAGAACACCCCGGCCGGCGCCAGCGCGTCCAGGGCCATGCCCGGCTTCAGCGACTCGCAGATCCAGCTCGAACCGTAGCCGCCGTCGGTCCGCTTGACCGTCACCTGCACGCGGTTCTCGTGCGGCGCGCTCGACAGCGAGTAGCACCGCGCCACGGAACCGGTCCGGTCACTGGGGATCCGCAACGTCAGGAACTGGCCCGCCGTATAGGAAAACGCCGCAGCGTGCTCTTCGGGGATCTCGAAGACCACCGACCGCGCGTCCGGTGTCTCGACGACGACGTCGGCGACCGTCAGCGTGTAGACCCGCTCAGCCATCGGCCACCGCCAGCGTGCCTTCGCGCACCGCGTCGGAGATGCTGTCGGAAAGCTTCGGGCACGTGTCGAGCAACGCGGTCGGGCCGTCCGTGCCCGCGAACACCGGGCAGGTGTCCGCGGGCCGGGACGTCCACTGGATGCTCGTGTGCTGGATGCTGTTCTTCTTCACCAGCACGCGGGTGCCGCAGCCGCGGCACTCGTGCGGCCGCAGCCCGCCCGACAGGAACTCGGTCTGCTCGGCGGTGGTCACACTTCCGCCTCGGCCTTCTGGCGGGCCATGTTCTCGGCGACCTCGGCCGACCACGCCTCGTTCGCCTTCGTGGTGTCCACTTCGAACTCGAACCGCTGGGTCATGTCATCGGTGACGTCGGCGGCGTCGACGTAGAACTGCTGGTACCAGCGACGAAGCTGGTAGACCGGACCGTCCTCTTCGCACAGCAGCGGGTTGTCGATCTGCGTCTTGTGCTTCCAGATCTCGACGTCCTGCAGGAAGCCGGCGCCGATCCCGCGAGCGAGCTTCGCCGCGATCTTGTCCGCGTGCTCGTCCGAGATCCCCGGCGGCTTCCGCACCTTCATCCCGTACTGCAGCACGAACGACGTCGGCGTGACGGGGTAGTGGCAGTTGATGAGCACGCTCTCGATCTCGTAGCCCTGGAACGAGTTCACCAGTTTGTTGATCATGTACGACGGCCCGAAGTACGACGCTTCCGACCGCAGCAGGTTTTCCTCGCCGCCGTAGTTCGACGCCATGCCCATGTCCGGGCGGCCCTTGGTGTTGAGGTACTGCGTGGCGATGTGACCCTCGAACACGTTCTTGAAGTACGTCGGATAGGCGTAGTGGATGTAGAAGAAGTGCGCCATGTCGACGACGTTGTCGATGATCTCCCGGCAGTTGGAGCCCTCGATGAAGATCGAGTCCCACGTCCAGTTGCTCCACTCGGGACTGTCGGCGGCCTCGATCCGCGGGATGGCCAGCTCCTCCGGTGGCGGGTTGCCCTCGGGGTCGTGCCACAGCAGCAGCTGGCCGTTCCGCTCCTCCGTCGTCCACGACCGCGTCCGCGCGCGCAGCGGAACCCGCTTGGCGTAGGGGATCGAGACGCACTTGCCCTTGCCGTTCCAGCGCCAGTCGTGGAACGGGCAGGCCACCTCGTCGCCCTTGACCGTGCCCTGGGTGAGGTCGCCGCCCATGTGCCGGCAGTAGCCGTCGAGCACCTGCAGTTCGCCGCGCGAGTCGGCGAACACCACGAGCTTCGTGCCGAACGCCGTGATCGCGTGCGGTTTCCCGTCGCGGAAGTTCTCCGCCAGGCCCAGGCAGTGCCAGCCGCGGGCGAACCGGGTTGGCGGCTCACCGGCGTAGATGGTGCGTACCGAATCCTGCGTCATCGCTGCCCTCCCGTGGTCCCCTGATCTTCGTGCGCCAGCCGCGTCGCCGCAAGGTAGCCGAACACCATGGCCGGGCCGATGGTCGCGCCCGGCCCGGCGTACGTCCGGCCCATCACGGCCGCGCTGACGTTGCCCGCGGCGTACAGGCCGGGCACCACCGAGCCGTCTTCGCGCAGCACCCGCGCGTGCTCGTCGGTGCGCAGCCCGCCCTTGGTCCCCAGGTCGCCCGGCACGATCTTCACCGCGTAGAACGGTGCCTTGTCCAGCGGGCCGAGGCTGGGGTTGGGTTTGTTGCGCGGGTCGCCGTAGTAGTGGTCGTACTTGCTCACGCCCCGCTGGAAGTCCTCGTCGACGCCGTTGCGCGCGAAGCCGTTGAAGCGCGAGACGGTCGCCGAGAGCGCTTCGGCCGGGACGTCGATCTTCGCCGCCAGCCCGCTCAGCGAGGACGACTTCGCCGCGATTCCGGCCTTGAACCAGCGGCCCGGCAGCGGCTGGCGCGGCCCGATGCCGGTGAACATGTACCGGTCGCGGTAGCGCTGGTCGAACACGAGCCAGGTCGGGATGTGCTCGCCCGGGCCGTCCCCGGCGCCGTACATCGCGTGCACGGCCTCGACGTACGGCGCCGACTCGTTGACGAACCGCTCGCCGCGCGCGTCGACCATGACGCAGCCGGGCCGCGACCGTTCGGCCAGCGCGAACCACGGGCCCCCGGTCAGCGGCAGCGACGGGCCCCACCAGGCGTCGTCCATCAGGTCGAGCGCCGCGCCCAGCTTGAGGCCGGCGGTGATGCCGTCGCCGGTGTTGGCGGCCGCGCCGACGGTCCAGTCGGTGCCGATCGGCGCGCGCTGGTACTTCTCGCGCATCTCGAGGTTCTGCTCGAACCCGCCGCTGGCGAGGATCACGCCACGCCGCGCGTGCACGACGCCGTGCTCCGTGACGACACCGGTGACCCGGTCGCCGTCGACCCGCAGATCCACCAGCGGGGTCGCCAGCCGGACCTCCACCCCGGCCCGCGCGAGCCCGATCCGGAGCCCCGCCGCAAGCGCTTGCCCCATGCTCAGCAGGTGCTGCCCGCGGACACGCCCGACCAGCCACCGCAGGCCCAGCTTCAGCAGCCGGACGCTGCCGCGCGGGTGCCGGGCCAGGAGGCTCAGCCAGCGGTAGTCCGCCTGGGTGATCGGCACGCCGAGCGGGGGAGCGCTGTACGGCGGTTCGAGGCGAGCCAGCTCCGCGCCGAGCAGCTTGCCGTCGAGGGCGGCCGGCTCGACCGACCGGCCGCCGGACCGCCCGCCGGGGGCTTCGGGGTGGTAGTCGCTGTAGTCGCGGACCCAGCGGAACTCGAGCGGCGTGTGGTCGCACACGAACTTCAGAACTTCGGGGCCGTGGGCGAGGAAGGTCTCGCGCCGGGCGGCCGGGACGACGTCGCCGACGATCGACGCCAGGTACTCGCGGGCCCGCTCGGGCGGCTCGTCGATCCCGGCGGCGCGCAGCGCGTGGTTGCCGGGCAGCCAGACGCCGCCGCCGGAGCGCGCGGTCGAACCGCCGAAGCAGGCTGCCTTCTCCAGAAGGACGACGCTCAGGCCACGGTGAGCCGCGGCCAGCGCGGCGGTCATCCCGGCGGCGCCGCTGCCGACGACAACGACGTCGAACTGCTCCGTCATGCCACCTCGCCTATAACGTGTTCCACGAAATGAGTATCCAGTTGGGAGCCGCTTCCGCCACCATAGACGAGAACGTGTTCCAGTTCTAGGGTGGTGCCCATGGACGAACTCGTCGCGGACGTGGTGATCGTGGGGTTCGGGGCGGCCGGCGCCTGCGCCGCTCTCGAAGCGGCCGACGCGGGCGCGGACGTCGTCATCGTCGAGCGCTTCGCCGGTGGCGGCGCCAGCGCGGTCAGCGGTGGCGTGGTCTACGCCGGCGGCGGGACCCGTCAGCAGCTCGACGCCGGCGTCGACGACTCCGTCGACGCCATGTACGCCTACCTGCGGCTCGAGACCGGGGACGTCGTCTCCGAAGAGACGCTGACGCGGTTCTGTGCGGGCAGCCGCGAGATGATCACCTGGCTGGAGAGCAACGGCGTGCCGTTCGAGGGCAGCCTCTGCCCGCACAAGACGTCGTACCCCAGCGACGAGCACTACCTCTACTACTCCGGCAGCGAAGCCGCCGGTGGCTTCCGCGACGCGGCGAAGCCGGCTCCGCGCGGGCACCGTGTCAAGGGGCCCGGCACGTCGGGAAAGCTGCTGATGGCCCGGCTCATGGCGGCGGTGCGCGAGCGCGGCATCCGGGTGCTGACGCAGACGACCGCCCGGAACCTGGTCCGCGACGAGCGGGGCCGGGTCACCGGCCTCGTCGTCGACACGCTTCGCGACGCCCCCGCCGGGGTGCGTGCCCGGCACCAGCGCTTCGCGCAGTACGCCGCGAAGCCCGGGATCTACGTGCCGTCGCTGCGCAAGTCGCTGCACCGCCGGGTCGAGCGCTTCGAGCGCACGCACGGCCGTGAGCTGCGGATTTCCGCCCGGCGCGGGGTCGTGCTCGCCGCGGGCGGGTTCATCGCCCACCGCGAGATGGTGCGCGAACATGCCCCGGCCTACCGGGGCGGGCTCGCGCTCGGCACGTCCGCCGACGACGGTTCGGGTATCCGGATGGGCGTCGAGGCCGGTGGTGCGACCGGCGAGCTGGGCCGGATCTCCGCGTGGCGGTTCGTCACGCCGCCCAGCGCGTTCCTCGGCGGGATCATCGTCGACGCCGAGGGGAAGCGGGTCATCGACGAGTCCCGGTACGGGGCCGCGGTCGGCGAAAAGCTCATCGAGGACCACGGGAGCAAGGGCTGGCTGCTCGTCGACGAGCCGATCGTCGCGGAGGCACGGCGTGACGGCCGGAAGCAAAGCCAGTGGTTCCAATGGCTTCAGCTGCGCTACCTGCTCCGCCGGGGCCGGGTCGTCGGCTCGACGCTCGACGAGGTCGCGCGCAAGGCCGGGATCGACCCCGAGGGTGTCAAAGCCAGCGTCGAGGCGTACCACGGCGCGGTGGATCCGATGGGCAAGCCCGCCGAGTTCGCGCGACGGCTGGAGAACCCGCCGTTCTCACTGATCGACATCTCGGTGCGGCCGAACCTCGGCTACCCGACACCGATGCTCACCCTCGGCGGCCTGGTCGTCGACGAGGACACCGGCGCGGTGCGGAGCGCGGCGGGGGAGTCGATCGCCGGGCTGTACGCCGCCGGCCGCACCGCCGTGGGAATCTGTTCCAGGTCCTACGTGAGCGGTCTCTCGCTGGCCGACTGCGTGTTTTCCGGCCGCAGGGCGGGGATCAACAGTGCCCTGGCGCAGGGAGTTCTCGACAAAAACGAGAACGTGTTCTAGTCTCTGAGGGTAGTGAAACCTAGAGAGGAACTGCGCATGAGCGAGCAGGTGATCGCCGGGGTCCGGGACCTCCTGCCGGTCCTGCGGGAACGGGCCCAGGACGCCGAGGACGCGCGGCGCGTCCCCGAGGAGTCCGTCAAGGCCCTGCAGGAGACCGGGTTCTTCAAGCTGCTGCAGCCAAAACCGTACGGCGGCTTCGAAGCCGACCCGGTGAGCTTCTACACCGCGGTCAAGCTGATCGCGAGCGCGTGCGGGTCCACCGGCTGGGTCGCCTCCATCCTCGGCGTCCACCCGTGGCACGTGGCGCTGTTCGACGCGCAGGCGCAGCAGGAGGTCTGGGGCGAGGACGAGGACGTGCGGATCTCCTCGTCGTACGCCCCGATGGGCAAGGCGGAAGTCGTCGAAGGCGGTTACCGGCTGTCGGGCCGGTGGAGCTTCTCCTCCGGCTGCGACCACTGCACGTGGGTGCTGCTCGGCGGACCGGCGTTCAAGGACGGCAAGCCGGTCGACTTCTGCACCTACCTGCTGCCGATCGCGGACTACGCCATCGTGGACGTCTGGGACACGGTGGGCCTGCGCGGAACCGGGTCGAACGACATCGTCGTCGAAGACGTCTTCATCCCGCGGCACCGGGCCCTGAGCTTCATCGCGACGTCGAAGTGCAAGGTGCCGGGCCAGGCCGTGAACCCCGGCCCGCTGTACCGGCTGCCGTACGGTTCCGTGCACCCGACCACGATCACCGCGCCGATCATCGGCATGGCGCAGGGCGCCTACGACGCGCACGTGGAGCACCAGGGCAAGCGCGTGCGGGCCGCGTACGCCGGTGAACAGTCCAAAGAGGACCCGTTCGCCAAGGTGCGGATCGCCGAGGCGGCCAGCGAGATCGACGCCGCCTGGCTGCAGCTGACCCGGAACATCGACGAGCTGTACGAACTCGCGAAGCGCGAGGAACGCCTGCCCGTGGACCTGCGGCTGCGCGTCCGGCGCGACCAGGTGCGCGGCACGGAACGCTCGATCGCCGCGATCGACCGGCTCTTCGAGAACTCCGGCGGCCGCGCCATCCAGTCCGGCACGCCGATCCAGCGATTCTGGCGCGACGCGCACGCCGGCCGCGTCCACGCGGCGAACGACGCCGAGCGCGCGTACGTCATGTTCGGCACCGGCGCCTTCGGGCTGCCCGTCGAGAACGCGATGTACTGATGGCCCCCGAAGGAAAGTACGTCCAGGCGGGCAGCCTCAAGCTGCACTACCACGAAGCGGGCGCCGAGCACGCCGAGACGGTGATCCTGCTGCACGGCGGCGGCCCCGGCGCGTCGGCGTGGAGCAACTTCGGGCGCAACCTGCCGGAGTTCGCCAAGCACTACCGGACGATCGCCGTCGACCAGCCGGGCTTCGGCCGCTCGGACAAGCCGGCCGAGCACCCGCAGTACTTCCGGCACAGCGCGGACGCCGTCGCCGGCCTGATGGACGCCCTCGGCATCGAACGCGCCCACTTCGTCGGCAACTCCCTCGGCGGCGGGGCGGCGGTGCGGCTCGCGCTGAACCACGGCAAGCGGGCCGGCCGGCTGGTGCTGATGGGGCCGGGCGGGCTGAGCGTCAACGTCTTCGCCCCGGACCCGACCGAAGGCGTCAAGAACCTCGGCAAGTTCGCCGCCCACCCCAGCCGGGAGCGGATGGAAGCGTTCCTGCGGATCATGGTCCACGACCAGAGCCTGGTCACCGACGAGCTGATCGACGAACGCTTCGCCGCGGCGAACACCCCGGAGTCCCTCGCCGCGATGCGCGCGATGGGGATGTCGTTCGCGCAGCCCGGCACCTACGAAGAAGGCATGCTCTGGCGCGAAGCCCACCGCCTCCGCCAGCGCGTGCTGCTGATCTGGGGACGCGAAGACCGCGTCAACCCCCTCGACGGCGCCTTGCTCGCGCTGAAAACCATCCCGCGCGCGCAGTTGCACGTGTTCGGCGGCTGCGGGCACTGGGCCCAGCTGGAGAAGTTCGACGAGTTCAACCGGCTGGCCCTCGACTTCCTCGGGAGTTCCTGATGGGCATCCGGTCACTGGGCTACCTCCGCATCGAAGCCACCGACATGGCGGCCTGGCGCGAGTACGGGCTCAAGGTGCTCGGCATGGTCGAAGGCAGCGGCACCGACCCCGACGCGCTCTACCTCCGCATGGACGACTTTCCGGCGCGGCTGGTGATCTCGCCCGGCGAGGCCGACCGGCTGGCGCGGACCGGCTGGGAGGTCGCGACCGCGGCCGAGCTGGCCGAGCTGCGGTCCCGGTTGGACGGTGCCTCGGTGCCGTACAAGGAAGGCACGCCCGACGAGCTGGCCGACCGGCGCGTCGACGAGCTGATCAGCTTCGACGACCCGTCCGGCAACACCCAGGAGGTGTTCCACGGCGTCGCGCTGCAGCACCGCCGCGTCGTCAGCCCGTATGGCCACAAGTTCGTCACCGGCGAGCAGGGCCTCGGCCACGTCGTTTTGTCTACAAAGGACGACGAGGCGTCGCTGCGGTTCTACCGGGACGTCCTCGGCTTCCGGCTGCGCGATTCGATGCGCCTGCCACCGCAACTGGTCGGCCGGCCCGCCGACGGGCCACCCGCGTGGCTGCGGTTCTTCGGCTGCAACCCGCGGCACCACAGCCTGGCGTTCCTGCCGATGCCGACGCCGAGCGGGATCGTGCACCTGATGGTCGAGGTGGAGAACACCGACGACGTCGGCCTGTGCCTCGACCGCGCCATCCGGCGGAAGGTGCCGATGTCGGCCACGCTCGGCCGGCACGTCAACGACCTGATGCTGTCGTTCTACATGAAGACCCCGGGCGGCTTCGACGTCGAGTTCGGCTGCGAAGGCCGTCAAGTCGACGACGACAACTGGATCGCGCGCGAGAGCACCGCGGTTTCGCTGTGGGGCCACGACTTCTCGGTCGGCGCGCTCGGTCAAGAGCAGGCATGACCTCGGTGGCGGTCGACCAGACCGAGTTCCGCAGCGTGCTCGGGCACTTCTGCACGGGCGTCACTGTCGTCACCGGCCGCGACGGCGACACCCTCGCCGGGTTCGCCTGCCAGTCGTTCGCGGCCCTGTCGCTCGACCCGCCGCTGGTGCTGTTCTGCCCGGCCAAGACGTCCCGCACCTGGCCGGTGCTCGCCGCGGTGGGCCGGTTCGCGGTCAACGTGCTGGCCGAGGACCAGCAGGAGGTCAGCGCCGTGTTCGGCGCGCGCGGCCAGGACAAGTTCGCGCGGTTCGGCTGGACGCCCGCGCCGTCCGGGGCGCCGCTGCTCGACGGCGCGCTCACCTGGATCGACTGCGCGCTGGAAGCGGTGCACGAGGCGGGCGACCACTACGTGGTGATCGGCCGGGTCACCGCGCTGGGGAAGCCGTCGGACGCGCGGCCGCTGCTCTTCCACTGCGGCCGGTACGCCGTCACCGAGCCGGCGCGCGACCCGCTTTCGGCGCTGATGCCGTGGCCACGGCCGGACGACTGGCTGTGATCGCGCACGCGCTGTGCCCGGCGATCGCGATGGGTTGACTCGACCGGGTGGTGTGCACGTTTTCACAGGTGGACCGCGTCCCATTCGCCCGTGGAAGCCGGCGTCCGGGCGCACACTGGCCCCCGAGAAGACGTTCCCGGGAGGAGTGTGTCGCGCATGCGTGGGCCCAGTGGACGGATCGCCCGGTTCCGGCGCCGGTTGCACCCGGGCCGCAACCCGCTGGCGCGGGTCGGCGACCGGATCGAAGCCGCCCTTCTGGCGCTGCTGATCGCGGGCGCGCTCCTGGCGTGGCCGTTCGCGGCGGCGTTCGGCTCCGAGACCTACGCGGCCCAGACCGCGCGCGGCGCGCAGGAGCAGGCCACCCGCCACCCGGCGACGGCGGTTTCGCTCGCCGCGGCGGACAGCCAGCCCTTCAGCACCGACGGCGCCGGCGACCCGCCCGCCCAGGCGACGGCCCCGGCCGCCTGGTTCGACGCGCGAGGCGGCCGCCACACCGGTGACGTCCTCGCCGACGCCGGCAGCCCGGCCGGCACCCGCGTAACCGTCTGGCTGGACCAGCACGGCGAACTGACCAGCGAGCCCCTGTCGCCGGCCACGGCGGCGGCCGACGGCGTCTTCGCGGCGATCCTGCTCTGGGTCGCCATCACCGGCGCCCTCGCCGGCCTCTACGGCGCGAGCCGGTTCGTCCTGGGCCGGCTCCACTCGGCGGCCTGGGACCGGGCCTGGGCCGAAGCCCGGCACGACAGCCGCTTCTGAGCCGTCACTTCCAGCGGAAGTGCACGAACACCCGGCCGAAGTTGTCCTTGTCCTTCTCGATCCGGTGGTAGAGCGCCTTGACGTCCTTGCGCTCGAGGAACCGCAGGACGTGCTTCTTCAGCTGACCGGAGCCCTTGCCCGGGATGATCTCGACGAGTGGCGCCTTCTTGGCGACGGCTTCGTCGATGATGGCCCGGAGCGCCCGGTCGATCTCGCCGCCGCGGTTGTAGACGTCGTGGAGGTCCAGCTTCAGCTTCACAGCTTTACCTTCACAGCGCCTGCCACCAGCCGTCGACCGCCGGGGGTTCGGCGACGTCGACGCGCTCGCCCGGGCGCGGGATCGCCAGCGCGAGGTCGGCCGCCTTCGCTTCGCGCCACACCCGGTCGGCCGGCTCGCCCCACGGGTGCATCGCCAGCTGGAACGTCGCCCAGTGCACCGGGACCAGCAGCTTCGCCCGCACGTCGAGCCCCGCCGCGACGCCCTCTTCGGGCGTCATGTGGATGTCCGGCCACAGCGTGGCGTACGCGCCGATCTGGATCAGGGCCGCGTCGAACGGGCCGTGCTCCGAGCCGATCTTCGCGAAGCCGTCGAAGTAGCCCGTGTCGCCGCTGTAGAACACCCGGTGCGCCGGGCCCAGCAGCACCCACGACGTCCACAGTGTCTCGTCGTTCGTGAGGCCGCGGCCGGAGAAGTGCTGGGCCGGCGTCGCGACGAACCGGACGCCCGCGACCGAAGCCTCTTCGTGCCAGTCCAGCTCGATGATCCGGCCGGCCGGGACGCGCCAGCGTTCCAGGTGCGCGCCGACCCCGAGCGGCACCAGGAACGGCGCTTCGGACCCCGTCACCAGCGCGCGGACCGTGGCCAGGTCCAGGTGGTCGTAGTGGTCGTGCGAGATGACGACGGCGTCGATCCGGCCGAGCCCGGACAGCGGCACCGGCGGCTCGTGCAGCCGCCGGGGGCCGGCGAACGCGGCCGGTGACACCCGGTCGCTCCACACCGGGTCGAGCAGCACGCGGGCGCCGTCGAGCTCGACCAGCGTCGACGCGTGGCCGTACCAGGTGAGGTGCAGGCCGTCGGCCGCCTCGACCGGCTCCGCCGCGACCAGCGGGACGGTGCCGGCGGGTTTGCGCAGCTCACGGTGCTCGCCGAAGAACATCTCGCGGAAGATGGTCCGCATCGACGCCGCCGTCATCGGGTGCCGGGGCGCGACGTTGCGGAACACCTTGCCGTCGAACTGCGGCGAGGAACGGACCCGCTCGGCCCGCTCCCCGGCGGCCTTCGCACCGAACGCCGCCGGCAGGTCGCGCAGGGCCGCGATCGTTCTCCTCATGACCTCGAGTCTACGAACGGTTCCTGAGAGGCGCCCCAGCTTCGTGCAGGTGGGTGAGGGCCTGCCGGTAGGACTCGATCAGGCTCGTCTGCAGGTAGGGGACGCCCAGCTCGGCGCAGTAGGCCTGGACGATCGGCTGCGCGCGCTGCAGGTGCACCGACGGCATGCTCGGGAACAGGTGGTGCTCGATCTGGTAGTTGAGGCCGCCGAGGGCGACATCGGTCACGACACCGCCGCGGACGTTGCGGGAGGTCAGCACCTGCTTGCGCAGGAAGTCGAGCTCGGCCGGCCCGGTCAGCGTCGGCATGCCCTTGTGGTTGGGCGCGAAGATCGATCCCATGTAGATACCCCAGAGCGCCTGGTGGACCACGAAGAACAGCAGTGCCATGCCGGGGGAGAGCACGAGGAACAGCGCGCCGAGGTAGACGACGACGTGCGTGGCGAGCAACGCGGCTTCCACCCAGCGGCGGCGCAGGCCCGGCTTGCACACCGCGCGGATCCCCGACACGTGCAGGTTCAGCCCTTCGAGCGTCAGCATCGGGAAGAACAGGAACGCCTGGTAGCGCCCGATGAACCGGGCGGCGCCGCTCGCTTCCCCGGCCTGGCCCTTCGACCACACGAAGATGTCCGGGTCGACGTCGGGGTCGAGCTCCTCGTGGTTCGGGTTGGCGTGGTGGCGGGTGTGCTTGTCCATCCACCAGCCGTAGCTCATCCCGATGCCGAGGTTGCCCACGAGCATCCCGGCGATCTCGGTCGGCCGGCGACGGCGGAACACCTGCTTGTGCGCGAGGTCGTGCGAAAGCAGCGCGATCTGGCCGAACATCACGGCCTGGAACGCGGCGACGGCCAGCTGCCACCACGAGTTCCCGAGCAGCGCGAAGGCGACCCACCCGGCGGCGAACAACCCGCCCACGACGGCGAACCGGGCGGTGTAGTAGCCGGGACGGCGCTTCATCAGGCCGGCGGCGGAGACTCGGTGGCTCAACCGGGCGAAGTCGCTGCCGGTGTGCACGAGGTTTTCTGTGGTCACCGGCCAGAGTCTTCCTGGTAGGGGTCTTCGCGGGAACCCGGAACGCCCCAGGCACTTTCCGGGGGCCTGCCCTACCAGCGGATCTGGTATAGGCAAGGCCGCCCCACGTGATAAACGCCTCTTTCCTGGCGCCCGGCGAACTGAATGAGTCGTTCACACGTAGGCCGGGCCGGGGCGGTCAGCCGCCGACGTAGGCCGCGAGGTGCTCGCCCGTGAGCGTGGCGCGGGCGGCGACCAGGTCCGGCGGCGTGCCCTCGAAGACGATCTTGCCACCGTCGTGGCCCGCGCCCGGGCCGAGGTCGATGATCCAGTCCGCGTGGGCCATCACCGCCTGGTGGTGCTCGATGACGATCACCGACTTGCCCCCGTCGACCAGCCGGTCGAGCAGGGCGAGCAACTGCTCGACGTCGGCGAGGTGCAGGCCGGCCGTCGGCTCGTCCAGGACGTAGACCCCGCCCTTGTCGGCCATGCGTGTGGCGAGCTTGATCCGCTGCCGCTCGCCGCCGGACAGCGTCGTCAGCGGCTGGCCGATGGTGAGGTAGCCGAGCCCGACGTCGGCCAGGTGCGTGAGGATCTTGTGCGCCGCCGGGAGCTGCGCTTCGCCGTCGCCGAAGAACTCCCGGGCCTCGGCCACCGACATCGTGAGCACCTCGCTGATGTCGCGGCCGCCGAAGGTGTACTCCAGCACCTCGGCCATGAACCGCTTCCCTTCGCACACCTCGCAGGGCGTGGCGGTGCCGGCCATGATCCCCAGATCGGTGTAGACCACCCCGGCGCCGTTGCAGTTGGGGCACGCGCCCTCGGAGTTGGCGCTGAACAGCGCCGGCTTGACGCCGTTGGCCTTGGCGAACGCCTTGCGGATCGGTTCCAGGAGGCCCGTGTACGTCGCCGGGTTGCTCCGGCGCGAGCCGCGGATCCCGGTCTGGTCGACCGCCACCACCCCGTCGCGGCCGGCGACCGAGCCGTGGATAAGCGAGCTCTTGCCGGAGCCCGCCACCCCGGTCACGACGACCAGCACGCCGAGCGGGATGTCGACGTCGACGTCCTGGAGGTTGTGCGTCGAAGCCCCGCGCACCTCCAGCGTCCCGGACGGCGACCGCACCGATTTCTTCAGCGAAGCGCGGTCGTCCAGGTGCCGCCCGGTGATCGTCTTGCTCTTCCGCAGTTCGTCCACAGTGCCCTCGAACACCACTTCGCCGCCGTCCGAGCCGGCGCGCGGGCCGAGGTCGACGACGTGGTCGGCGATCGCGATCGCCTCGGGCTTGTGCTCCACGACCAGTACTGTGTTGCCCTTGTCGCGCAACTGCAGCAGCAGCTCGTTCATGCGCTGGATGTCGTGCGGGTGCAGCCCGATCGTCGGCTCGTCGAAGACGTAGGTGACGTCGGTGAGCGACGACCCGAGGTGGCGGATCATCTTGGTGCGCTGCGCCTCGCCGCCGGACAGCGTGCCCGACGGCCGGTCGAGCGAGAGGTAGCCGAGCCCGATCTCGACGAACGAGTCGAGGGTGTGCTTCAGGGCGTCCAGCAGCGGCGCGACCGACGGCTCGGCCAGCTTCCCCACCCAGGCGGCGAGGTCGCTGATCTGCATCGCGCAGGCGTCGGCGATGCTGATCCCGTCGATCTTCGACGACCGGGCCTCTTCGGACAGCCGCGTGCCGTCGCAGCCGGGGCACGTGGTGAACGTGACGGCCCGCTCCACGAACGCGCGGATGTGCGGCTGCATCGAGTCGACGTCCTTGGCCAGCATGGACTTCTGGATCGCCGGGACCAGCCCCGAGTAGGTCAGGTTGATGCCATCGACCTTGATCTTGGTCGGCTCCTTGTACACCAGGTCGTTGAACTGCTTCTTGGTGAACTTCTTGATCGGCTTGTCCGGGTCGAAGAAGCCGCTGCCGCGGAAGATGCGGCCGTACCAGCCCTCCATGCTGTAGCCGGGGATCATGATCGCGCCCTCGTTGAGCGACTTGTTCTCGTCGAACAGCGCGGTCAGGTCGATGTCGTTGACCTTGCCGCGGCCCTCGCAGCGCGGGCACATGCCGCCGGTGATGCTGAAGCTGCGCCGCTCCTTGATCTGCCGGCCGGCCTTCTCGATGGTGACCGCGCCCGCGCCGCTGATCGAGGCGACGTTGAACGAAAACGCCTGGGGCGAACCGATGTGCGGCCGGCCGAGCCGGCTGAAGAGGATGCGGAGCATGGCGTTGGCGTCGGTGGCGGTGCCGACGGTGGAGCGGGGGTCGGTGCCCATCCGCTCCTGGTCGACGATGATCGCGGTGGTCAGCCCGTCCAGGACGTCGACGTCGGGCCGGGCCAGCGTCGGCATGAAGCCCTGCACGAAGGTGCTGTAGGTCTCGTTGATCAGCCGCTGCGACTCGGCGGCGATCGTGCTGAACACCAGGGAGCTCTTGCCGGAGCCGGAGACCCCGGTGAACACCGTCAGCCGTCTCTTCGGCAGCTCGACGCTGACGTCCTTGAGGTTGTTCACGCGCGCGCCGTGGACCCGGATCAGGTCGTGGCTGTCGGCGGCGTGCGGCGCGGTCGTGTTCTTCCTCGCGGGCTTGCTCATCGGGGTCTCCAGCGTTCGTTCGGGTCAGCGTGCTTGTTGGATGCGGACGAGATTTCCGGCGGGGTCGCGGAAGGAGCAGTCACGGATGCCCCACGGCTGGTCGGTCGGTTCCTGGACGACCTCGGCGTCGCCGGCCTGCACCCGCTCGAAGGTGCCGTCCAGGTCGTCGGTGGCCAGGTTGACCGCGGCGAAGGTGCCCTTGGTCATCATTTCCGTGATGGTCCGGCGTTCCTCGTCGGACAGGTCCGTGTACGCGGCGCCCGTCGGCTGCAGGACGAGCGACGTGTCGGGCTGGCCGGGCAGGCCGATCGTCAGCCAGTGCTGGCCGCCGTAGTCGACGTCGTTGCGCACCTCGAAGCCGAGGGTGTCGCGGTAGAAGGCCAGCGAAGCCTTGTGGTCGTGGTGGGGGAGGAAGGTCTGATGAATGGTAAGGTTCATGGGAATCACGCTACTTTCGGGTGCCCGGCCGGAGCTTCTCGATTCCTGATCGCTTCGGCGGCTCGCCGGTAATCGTGCGGCGAAAGGCCATAAGCGTCCCGGAACCGGCGGACGAATTGCGCGACGGGCAAGTCCACTGTGCTCGCCAGCGCTTCGATGTCCAGCGGTCGCGCGTATCCGGTGTCGATCCGGTCGCGGACGCGCCGCAGCAGCGCCAGCTCACGCAGGTGCTCCCGCGCGGCGATCTGCAGGCTCAGGCACATGTTCGGTCCTTTCTCGGGGTCCGCCCGAGCACCGCCCGGGCCGCGATCGGGAGCAGCAGGAGGGTCAGCACCCCGGACAGCACCAGTCCGCCGGTGGTGCCGGCCAGTTCGATCAGGGGGCCGCCCAGCGCCAGGCCCAGCGGGGCGGCCACCGTGGCGCCGGTCGTCCAGAGGGTGACGACCTGCTGCTGTTCGCCCGGGGCCAGTCCCGACTGCAGGAAGCTGTACGCGACCGGCGTGAACGGCGCGTACACCAGGCCGCCCAGGCCGAAGACGAGCAGCGCCCAGGTGAGGTCGCCGACCAGCGCGAGCGCGATCGGGCACAGGGCCCACAGGCCGATGATCGCGATCAGCAAGGGCCGCTGGGGCAGGTTCCGCAGCTGGTTGACGAGCGTGGCCCCCAGGAAGGCCCCGGCCCCGAGCGCGCCCCACAGCAGCCCCAGGCCGGACGCGCCGGCGTGCAGCGTCCCGCTCACGTACAGCGGGAGAGCCACTTCGATGGGCATATAGAAGAAGTTGAAGAAGAACTCCACCACCAGCAGCCGCGCGGCGACCGGACGGCGGCGCAGGATCCGCCAGCCCGATTGGCGGTCTTCGGGACGGCGAAGCGCGTCACGGTCTTCGGTGCCCCGCGGAACGCAGAGCAGCGTGGCCGCCAGCAGGATCAGCGCGCCGGCCGCGTCGAAGAAGAGGGCGTAGCCCGCGCCGGTGGTCGCCACCACCACCCCGCCCAGCACCGGCCCGGCGATGTAGAGCGCGAACGTGGTGTTCACCCCGAGCAGGCCGTTGACCGGGAACCGCCCGGCCTCGCCCGCGGCCGACGTCGCCAGCAGCCGCCGGCTGCTCGCCGCGGCCAGCCGGAACGTCGCGCCGAAGAAGAGCCCGGCGATCAGGACGGGCAGGGTGAGCCGGCCGGTGACGGCCAGGACGCCGAGCGCGGCGAAGGTCAGCGACCGCAGGACGCAGTCGGCGATCAGCAGGGTGCGCGGCGGCACGCGGACCCGGCCCAGCCCGATGGCCAGCGCCAGGACGGTGGCCAGGACGAACGGCGCGGCCTCCACCAGCCCGATCGCGATCGCCTTGGGCACGTCGCCGTGCAGCGAAAGCGTCTGCACGGGCATCGCCACCAGGATCATGCCGGTGCCGACGTTGGCCAGGAGGTCCCCGAACAGGAGGCCGGCGACCCGCCGGTCGCGCAGGACTTCGCGGTAGGAGAGGCTGGGCTCCCGGACCTCGGTCAGCGCAGCTCCTGGATCCGGAGGAGGTTGCCGGCGGGGTCGCGGAACGAGCAGTCGCGGAGCCCGTACGGCTGCTCGGTCGGCTCCTGGACGACCTCGGCGCCGCCGTCCCGCAGCTTGGCGAACAGCGCGTCGAGGTCCTTGGCGGCGAGGTTGACGCCGGCGTAGGTGCCCTTGGCCATCATCTCGGCGATGGCGCGGCGCTCGTCGTTGGTCAAGCCGGGGTAGGCGGCCACCGGCTGCAGGACGATGGACGTGTCCGGCTGGTTCGGCGGGCCGATGGTGATCCACTGCATGTCGCCGTACTTGACGTTCTGGCGGACCTCGAAGCCGAGCAGGTCGCGATAGAAGGCGAGCGAGGCCTCCGGGTCGGTGTGCGGGAGGAAGCTCGAGTGAATGGTGACGTCCATAGTGGTCACACTATGAGTGCGCCGACGGCCGCGCTTCTCGATTCCTGATCGGTCTCGTGACCTGTTTGGCGACGCACGGCGGCATTCCCACGGTGGCCGCGGCCTGCTGCTCGCGGTAGACGCTCGGCGGCACGCCGACCAGCTCGGCGAACCGGGTGCTGAAGGTGCCCAATGACGAAAAGCCCACCGTGAAGCAGACTTCGGTGACGCTGAGCTCGCCCCGGCGCAGCAGGGCCATCGCCCGTTCGATTCGCCGCGTCATCAGGTAGGAATACGGTGACTCTCCGTAGGCGCGGCGGAACTGACGGCTGAGGTGCCCCGCCGACATGTTCACGCCGCGGGCGAGCGCCTCGACGTCGAGCGGCTGCGCGTACTCCCGGTCGATCCGGTCCCGGACCCGGCGCAGCAGCGCGAGGTCGCGCAGATACTGCGCCGTGGCGGAGGTGCTGGTCACGGGGAGATCATCCCACATCGAGGGAGAGCAACGGAGCGGTTCGCGGAACCGGGGGCGCCGCCGTGCCCGGCCCCGCGCGCGACGAAGGCCGCCCCGGGGATTCCCGTTTCCCTGGGACGGCCTTCATCGGTGCGACCCCGGCAACTGGTCGACCGTGAAAGCTTTCCGGCGGCATACCCTTCCGCCGGAAAGCCCCACGGCCCGACCCCTGGCCCCGCCCGGTGCGCCGGAAGAAGGCCATCCCGGGGGCGTCGGGTTCCCTCGGGACGGCCCTCTCCTGGCCCGCCGGGCGCTCGGGTCCGTACCCCGATTTCGGGGGCTCCGGGTGGCGGAGCCCACGGTCCGGGGCGAAGCCCCGGTTGTCACGGACGCGAGATGGGCAGGGGGACGCTGGGGCCGGTCACCACACCACCAGCCGCGGAGGGGATGTGGTGACCGGCAAGGGACGGGGACCGCCGCGCGCAGCCCCGTCCCGGCTCTTACCTCCCCATCGGGATGGCCATGGTCGGCAGCGCCCCCGCGGGCAGCGACTGCGCCTGCAGCGCCGTCGTGGGCGGGGACAGCGCGGGGAACGCCGTCGTGGGGATGTCGTTGGCGAACTCGCTCTCGAACTCGCGCTCGAAGGCCTGCTGGTCGAAGCCGCTCTCGAACTCCGGCGGCACCTCGGCCGACAACGCGGCGAGTGCCGGTTCGACCGTCGGGACCTCCGCCGCGGGGGCGGGCTCCGGCTCGGGCACGTAGTCGGGCGCGGGCAGCCGGCGGTCGAGCTCGGCCATCCAGTCGAGCATGGCCCGCGGCTTGTCCCAACAGGAGACGCCGACGAGCCGGCCGTCGCGGACGAAGCCGGTGATGCCGTCCGCCAGCGTGACCGTGTCCTCGGCCAGCGACGGCATGCCGCACATCTGCAGCCGCGTGTCGTACAGCGTCGACCACGCCCGGGGGAGCGGGGTGAACGGCACCGCGCTCGAGTGCCCCATCAGCAGGTTGTCCGCCGCGTGCCGTGCCGACTCGACGGCGTTGATCCAGTGCTCGACCCGCCGCGGGGTCTCGTCGAAGCGCAGGTTCGGCCAGCGCGCGATGTCCCCGGCGATGACGACGTCGGACGCGCCCTCGGCGAACAGCTTCGAGTCGCACAGCACGCCGTCGCTGATGTCGAGGCCGGAGCCGCGCATCCAGTCGACCGACGGGACGCTGCCGATGGCGAGCACGACGACGCTGGCGACCAGCAGCTGGTTGTTCGTCAGGTGCAGCCCGACGGTGTCCTTCGTGCTGATCCAGTGCCGGACCTCGCTCTTCATCGCGAGCTTCGCCCGGTGTTCGTGGTGCGCCTCGACGATGCCGCTGGAGACGCGGTCGCCGAAGCGGTGCAGCGGCGCCTTCGCGTGCCCGACCAGGGTGACGTCCCGGCCGATGTGCCGCATGCTCGCGGCGAACTCGTTGCCGATCAGGCCGGCGCCGATCACGACGGCCGGCTTCTTGCTGGCGTTGAGGCAGCGCCGCACCGCCATCGAGTCCTCGACCGTGCGCAGAATCCGCACGCGCGGGTCGTGCCGCGGCGACCCGGGCAGGTGCCGCGGGTAGACGCCGGTCGCGGCGATCAGGCCGTCGTACCAGAGGGATTCGCCACCGGGCAGGTGCACGACCCGCTCGACGGTGTCGAGATGCGTGACCCGCGCGCCGAGGCGCCAGTGCACGTCGAGGTCGGGCAGGTAGTGCGAAAGGCCCACGTCGCTGGGCCGTTCGGTCCCCATCACCAGCGCCTTGGAGACCATCGGCCGGTGGTAGGGCCGCCGGGCCTCGTCGCCGATCAGGACGATCTCTCCGTCGAACTTCTGTTCCCGCAGGCGTTCCGCGGCGCGCAGCCCGGCGACGCCCGCGCCGACGATGACGATCCGGTCGCCGTCAGCCATCGAGGTCCCCTCTCATCACGACCGCCTGCATCGGGCAGCAGCGAGCGGCCATCTTCGCCTGTTCGATCGTGGTTTCGTCCAGCAGCCGCGTGTGGAAGCGCAGGCGGCCGTCCTGGCCGAGGTCGAACACGTCCGGCGCCTCCATGGCGCAGATGCCGTAGAGCTCGCACCGGTCGTTGTCGACGCTGATCCGGGGCCCGCCACCGGGCAAACGGAGCGGCATGTCAGGCCACCTGCTCTTCCACGAGTCCGATGCGTTCGAGGGTGCGGGCCGGCATGAACCGCAGCATCGACACCGTCACGGCCGGGACGAGCAGCGTGATGCCGCCCAGCCAGGTGACCGAGAGGTGGCCGTTCGCGATCGCGCCGAACCAGGAGTGGATCGCGATCAGCCCGACGGCCGGGTACGCGCAGCGGTGCAGCCACAGCCAGCGCCGGTAGGAGGTGAAGCGCTGCAGGCCCGCGGTGAGGAAGATGGCGAACATGACCTCGAAGCCGACGATGCCCGCGATGTGGCGCCCCTCCTGTCCGGAGCCGAACGGGATGAACATGTAGGTGAAGCTGTACGGCTGGACCGTCAGGTAGGTGAAGCCCAGCGCGTGGATGGCGCCGAAGATGATCGTCGCGGTGGCCAGCACCATGTGGGTGCTGCGCAGGCCCTTGCGGCCGGTGACCGAGCGGATCCAGCCGGTCGCGGTGAGCACGCCCCAGGTGAGAGTCAGCATCGCGGCCCCGTACGACGTCCGGGCGGCGAAGGCCGCGAGGCCGCGGGCGGCCGGGTCGGTCTTCGGCTGGAACTGCTGGGTGAGGAAGATCGTCGCGTCGTGCCAGGTCTCAACCATGGCTACCCCCGGTTCTCGCGGTGGCCGGCCGGGCTGCCCTGGCGCGGCCACGGTTGCCCTTGATCTGGCGCAGCACATAGAACAGACCGCCACCGACCAGCAGGAACAGCGCCCCCACCACGGCGATCTGGGACGTGTCGAGGCCGAGCGGCTCGCCGACGGGTGCCGAGGTGGTGGAGACAGCCGGGGCAGGCAGCGCGGTGTAGTCGACCATCCCGGTGCTTTCGAGCATCGTCATGTGCCGCATGACGGCCTGGTTGCCGACCGTCGCGAAGGCTCGCACGTCGTCGTTGCGGGTGCCGGCGCGCAGCTGCGCCAGGACGGCGAACACCGCGCCGTGGGCCGCGCGCAGCCGGTTGGCGAAGACGCGGTCGAACTCCGGCCCGGGGGAGGCGGCCATCTGTTCGGCGAGCCAGCCGCGCTGTTCCTCCGACGGCTGGTCGGGGACCGGCGAGTTCAGCTTCTGCGAGAGCGCGCGGGTCGCCACGTCGAGGCGGCCGTGGTCCATCATGATCGCGAAGCCGACCTTCTGGACCAGCGGGCTGCCCTTCTCCATGGCCATCATGCCGGAGGGCATTTCCCACAGACCGGCCTGGCGGACCTTGGTCAGCAGCACCGCGTCGGTGTCGGAAACCCCGTTCGTCTGGGCGAGCGAGGTCGAGCCCGGTGCGAGCAGCGACATGATCGCGACCAGCACGAACAGGATCCGGACCAGCGGCCGGGAGTGTTCGAAGACCGACGGGGGCTCGGTCTCCAGCCAGGCGAGCTCAGACGCCGAACGCATTTTGCCTCCACTCGTCCTGGGTCAACGTGATCTTCTTGCCGTCCGGCGCGATCGGGTACCACGCCTGGTCGAGACCCTGGCCGGAGGTGTCGGCCGGTTCGGTGTCGCCGGTGAAGTGGTACAGCGGCCAGCCGGCGAGGGTCAGCTGCTCGCTGCCGTCGCTGCGGGTGATCTGCCCGATCAGCGACTGGTCGACGTCGATCGGCGGCAGGTTGCCGCCCGCCTTGACCGGGATCCACTTCGTGGCGCACGCGCCGTTGCAGTTCGACCGCGAGGGGTTGGGGGTGTCCCGGTCGTACCGGTAGATCGTGTAGCCGGTCCCGTCGACGAGCAGGAGCCCGAGGTCGAACGTCTTGGCCGCCCTGATCTGGCTCTTCGCCGGGTCGTTCGGGTTGGCGGTGATGGGCTGCGGCATCGCGAGGGTCATCGGCGCCTGCATACCGGGCATCTGCATGCCGGCGCCGCCGGCGTAGCCGCCACCGGTGGTGGTGGCCGCGCCGGCGGTACAGGCGGTGAGCAGGGCGAGTGCGGTGAGGCACACGGCGGCGGGAACCACCGGTCGGGGAATGCGGATCACTGCTCCTCCGTTGGGCATGACTACGCGCTGTTGCCGGGGGTGCAACGAAAAAGCGCGCGAAGGATCCACTGTGGATGTTCGGTCCGGAGTGGATGCGGAGCGTTGCGGGGACAACGCCTGTCGGGGGTCTTCGGTAGGGGATACGGACACGGTCCGGAAACGGTTCAAAAAAGTTTTGCCACCTGGTGATGTGGCATTGGCACTAGACGTAGGCCGTCCGGCCCAGCAGGATGTCCCGCGTGGGACGGCACACCCGAGCGCTCAGATCCGTCGAAGATCAGGAAATGGCTGTCGAGCCCAACGACGCCCATGACGATCTGGCGAAGGCGCTCTACCAGGAGTTCGGCGGGGCGCTGATGGCGTTCGCGCTACGGCTGACCGGCCACGACCGGCAGTGGGCCGAAGACGTCGTGCAGGAGACCCTGATCAAGGCGTGGCGGAACGCCGACAAGCTCGACCGCCGGCCGGAGATGCTGCGTGCCTGGCTGTTCACGGTGGCCCGGCGTATCGTGATCGACGGCTGGCGCAGCCGCAGCGCCCGTCCCCAGGAGATCGAGGAGATCGAATCCGACGCGATCTGTGTGCCCGACGAATCGGACCGCACGCTCGCCGCGATGATCGTTTACGAGGCGCTGCAGGGCCTGTCGCCCGAGCAGCGGGAGGCCATCCAGCAGACCTACCTGCGCGATCGGACCGTGAACGAGGTCGCGGCGACCCTCGGCGTGCCTCCGGGCACCGTCAAGTCCCGCATCCACCACGCCGTCCGCGCGCTGCGCCGGGCCTTGCGCGAGCGGGGGTGAACTGAGGGTGGCCGGTTCCGCACACACCGACGTCGCCGCGTACGTGCTCGGCGTCCTCAGCGAGGCCGAGAACACCCAGTTCGAAGCGCACCTGATGAACTGCCCGAACTGCCAGCTCGACCTGATCGAGCTCTACCAGCTGCCGGACGTCCTCGACCTGGTGAAGCGCAGCTGGCCGGAGCCCCCGATGCCCGCGCCCGGCCCGCGCACCCTCTCTCCGGGGCCCCGGGTGCTCCGCGGCCTCATGGAAGAGGCCACCGTGAAGCGCCGCCGCCGTCGACGGCTCGGCATCCTCGCCGGCGCCGCGGCCGCCGCCCTCGTCGTGGCCGGCCCGCTGGTGACCCTCGCCGTCCGGCCGGCCGACGCCGTCCCGCCCGCCGCGCTCGCCGCCCCGAGCGGCAAGCAGCCGCCGGCGGCGGCGAGCGTCCCGGCGACGTCCGTCTCGCCGCCGTCCGCTGCCTCGTCCAAGGCGCCCGGCGGCGGCCAGACCTACGGCCGCGGCAGCGGCAGCGGCGGGTCCGCGGTCAACGCCCTCGTCACCGTTTCGCCGGTGGAGTGGGGCAGTCTCGTCGAACTCGAGCTGCGCGGGATCGTCGGGCCGATCAACTGCCAGCTGGTCGCCGTTTCGACGGCGGGGGAAGACCGCGTCGTCTCCAGCTGGGCCGTGCCGCCCAAGGGATACGGCATCCCCGGCTCGCCCGAGTCGTTGCGGCTGCAGGGCTCCATCTCCCTGCCGATGGACCGGATCGCCCGGTTCGAGGTCCGCGGCGACGACGGCACGGTCCTCGTCGTCGTGCAGCGCTGAACCCTTCTTTTCCGACCGGAACGCGGTGACCTGGGTGAATGCTGTCCGGTTGCGTTCCGCTTGGTAACGAACAGATAACGGGCCGGTCGCTTTTGAACCTCGGGGCACTGAGGTCCGTATCCCCCAATGCATCCCCCGATGCATCCCGACGCCGGAACCAGCGGCACCGGGCGGCGGCGCCGGAACACCCGGCGACCGGCTCCGGTGAATACATCCCCGCGGGTTCCGCGCAATTTCGACCTCAATTATCGGTAGTTCTTGCCCGGGCTGCCGCGCTGCTGAAGTGCGCGCCCGGAAAAACGAACGAGGTGAACTAGTCTATGGCCCGGAACCAGTCTCGGACCCCCGTGACGGGCAAGCATCGCGTCGCCCGCCGAACCAAGATCGCGATGGGCGCGCTCGGCCTGGCGATCGCCGTCGGCGCCCTCGCCGTCGCGGTCGGCACGGGCCGCACAGGTGAGGCCAGCGCGGACGCCGCGGACCCGTCGTTCTTCATCGACATCAACAAGGTTCCCGCCGGCAGCAACGTCAACGCGGCCTTGAAGAAGAAGGGCGCGCAGGGGTCCTTCACCGTCGACTGTGGAACGAACGCGGACGGCGCGCACCACAACCCGGACAACTTCATCGCCCAGCCCGGGATCAAGAACGGTGCTCAGCACCTGCACGACTACGTCGGCAACGTGACCACCGACGCCGACTCGAGCCTCAAGAGCCTTCTCGCCGGTGACACCACCTGCAAGAACGGCGACCAGTCGGCGTACTTCTGGCCCGTCATCCGCATCGACCGCGAAGACGACGCGGCCAACGCGAGTGAGAACCAGCAGGCCAAGCAGAAGCAGCAGGGCAAGACCGGCGACGTCCAGCAGGACCAGAGCGCCAAGGACGCCAAGGCCGCGCAGGAGCAGGACCAGCGCCAGCGCAGCGGCCAGGGCGGTGGCCGGACGGGCCAGAACGCCCAGCAGCAACAGGGCGACCAGAACCAGGACGGTCAGCAGCAGGACCGCCAGGGTCGTCAGCAGAACCAGCAGCAGAACCAGAACAACCAGCAGGACCAGAACAAGAACCAGCAGCAGAACAACCAGCAGGACCAGAACAAGAACCAGCAGCAGAACAACCAGCAGGACCAGAACAAGAACCAGCAGCAGGACCAGAACAAGAACCAGGGCCAGGCGCAGCAGGAAGAGCTGGGCGGTCCGCAGGGCGAGAACGAAGAAGTCGGCGACAACGACGGTGAGATCATCGAGCCGGAGTCCGCGGAGCTGAAGTTCATCGGCGGCGGCGCCGAGCAGGTCGTCGCGATGCCGCTCGGACTGAAGATCCTCTACGGTGACGCCAAGCAGAGCACCAACGGCCCGAAGAACGCCCGGCCGAGCTGGACCTGCACCGGGTTCGAGGACCGGCTGACCGACAAGTACCCGATCTGCCCGCAGGGCAGCAAGGTGGAGCGGATCCACGCGTTCCCGAACTGCTGGGACGGCAAGAACACCGACAGCGAGGACCACCGCAGCCACATCGTGTTCGCCGACCAGCAGGGCAACTGCCCCCAGGGGTTCAAGAACGTGCCCCAGCTGCAGGTCACCCTGGTCTACGACGTTCCGCAGGACGTCCAGCAGAAGAAGCAGTACAAAGTGGACGCGTTCGCCCAGGAAGCGCACAACCCGAAGTCCGACCACGACGACTTCGGGAACGTGATGAGCAAGCAGATCATGGGTCGCCTGGTCAACTGCGTCAACTCCGGCAAGGCCTGCGCGGAATAACCGCTCCGGCCAGCCAGCCCAGCCAGTCCAGGAGGGAGAACTTCCGATGAACCGCGCTCACCCGGTCGCTGCCGCCGTGCTCACCGTCGCCGGTCTCGCGCTGGTCGCGGCCTGCGGGACCAACCCGTATGCCACGTCCGGTGCCGTCCAGCCGGTGGTGCTCGGCGCCCAGCAGCAACCGGTGAGCGCGGTTCCGGCCGGCTCCGGGGCGGCGATCACGCCGACGGGGGAGAAGGTGACGGGCTCGGACGAGGCCGCGCAGTCCTCCCCGGCCGCGCCCACCACTGGCGGGACCAACGCTGGCGGGACCAACACTGACGGGACCACCACTGCCGGGGCCAATACTGTCGGCACCACCGACATCGGTGGGCTCGGCCCGGTGCTCACCGACAAGGCGGGCAACACGCTCTACCTGTTCACCAAGGACGGCAAGGACTCCGGAAAGTCCACTTGCGACGGTGCCTGCGCGCGGAAGTGGCCGCCCGTGGCGGCCGGCGGCCGGATCACCGTCGCCGAAAGCATCGACACCGGCCTGATCGGGCAGATCCGCCGGACGGACGGCACCATGCAGGTGACCGTCGGCGGCTGGCCCGTCTACACCTACAGCCAGGACGGCGCGCCCGGCGAGGCGACCGGCCACGGCGTCGGGAACACCTGGTACGCCGTGGAACCCAACGGCTGCAAGGTCGACTCCGCGCGCCGGCCCGACGCCCGGCAGGCGATCGCGACGTCTTCTTCCGGCGGGTACTGACCCGCCCCACGAACCCCGGCCCGGCGGACACTTCCCTCCACCTCACCCCCCAGTCCGCCGGGCCGGTTGCTCCACCGCAAGAACCGCGGGACCCCCGTCCCGCGCCCCGATCCCCGGCCTGGTGGACGTCTTCCCTCCACCTCACCCCCCTTGTCCACCTGGCCGGGATTCCCCACCCCACACCGATCCGGCCCAGCCGGGTCAGCGAAGGAGGAGATCGCGGGAGTCACTCCCGCCCGCGAGTTCCGGCCCGGTGGACGCACTTCCCTCCACCTCACCCCCCAGCGTCCACCGCGCCGGAACTCCTTTCACGCGAGATCCGTCTTCAATCACGCGAGATCCACTTTCAATCACGCGAGATCCGCTCCGGATCCCCGGCCGGTGGCCGCCCCTCGATCACCGGGCCGGTTTCCGCCCTTCCGCTCCACCCCTCGAAGACCCCGGTCCGGTGGATGCTTCCCTCCACCTCACCCCCCTCATCCTCCGGACCGGTGAACGCTGCGGCCCCCGTGCTTACGGCACGGGGGCCGCGGCCCGTCGAGGGCGTCGACCAGTGCGAGGTCCTGCGGCCTCGTCGCCGCCACGGTCCGTGATGGTCCACACCGTTGATCGTCCACAGTGGAGTTTCCGCGCGAAGTGACCCGAACGGCGTACCGCTACGGCACGGTTGTGCTCGCGAGTACTCTTGCCCTGGCCGGGCCGCGGCCGGCTGGTTCGGTTTCTTCCGAGGAGGCGGCGTGACGCGCACGGTCTTCACCGGCGGTTCGGTGTTCGACGGCACCGGCGCGGACCCGGCGCCCGCCGACGTCGTCGTCGAGCACGGCCGGATCGTCGACGTCGGCACGGACCTGGACGGCGACGAGGGCGTCGACTGCGCCGGCACGGTGCTGCTGCCCGGGCTGTTCGACTGCCACGTGCACGTCACGGTGTCGGACATCGGGCTGCTCGCCCGGGTGCAGAAGCCGTTCTCGTACCAGTTCTACGAAGCCGCGCGGAACCTGTGGGCGACGCTGGGGCTCGGCATCACGACCGTCCGCGACGCCGCCGGCGCGGACCTCGGCATCAAGCAGGCGGTGGACGACGGCCTGATCCCCGGGCCGCGGCTGCAGATCTCGATCGGCCTGATCAGCCCGACCGGCGGCCACGGCGACAGCTGGTACCCGTCGGGCCTGTGCGTGCCGCTGCTGGTCCCGCACCCGGGCCGGCCGGACACCACGGCCGACGGCCCCGAAGAGGTGCGCCGGGTGGCGAGGACCCTGCTGCGCGCGGGCGCCGACGTCCTCAAGGTGTGCACGACCGGCGGCGTCCTCTCCCCGCGCGACGACCCGCGGCATGCGCAGTTCACGCCGGAGGAGCTGGAGGTGCTGGTCACCGAGGCGTCGATGCAGGGCCGCCCGGTGATGGCGCACGCCCAGGGCGCGGCGGGCATCAAGAACGCGGTCCGCGCCGGGGCGCGCTCGATCGAGCACGGCATCTACCTCGACGACGAGGCGATCGAGCTGATGCTCGGCCACGGCACGTGGCTGGTGCCGACACTGATCGCCCCGGTCAACGTGGTCCGGGCGGCCGACGCGGGCGTCGACCTCCCGGCGGCGGTGGTGGCGAAGGCCCGCGAAGTGGTGGAGGCCCACCGCGACTCGGTCCGCCGCGCGTACGCGGCGGGGGTCCGGATCGCGATGGGCACCGACAGCGGCGTCGGCCCGCACGGGACGAACCTCGAGGAACTGGCGCTGATGGCGGCGTGCGGGATGACCCCGGCGGACGTCCTGGTGGCGACGACCTCGTCGGCGGCCCGGTTGATGGGGCTGGACGGGGAACTGGGCCGGATCGAACCCGGGCTGCGGGCGGATCTCGTGGTGGTGGCGGGGGATCCGTACGACTTCCCGGCGCTGGCGTCGAACATCCGCGAGGTCTGGAAGGACGGCACCCGGGTCGTCTGACGTTCTCAGCCGGCCGGCGTCGAGCGGCCGGCGCTGTCGGCTCGGCGCGGGATCCGCTTCAGCGCCTGGTTGAGGTGCAGCTGGCCGGCCCCGACACCGCCGACGGGTGCCTCCTGCTCAGAGCTCCGGGTTCAGGAGATCCTTCAGCGCCACGGCGAACTTCGCCGCGTTCCGTTGCGGCGCCAGGTGTGCCCCCGGCATCTCGGTGAACGGCAACCCCAGCTCCAGCGCCAGGATCTTGGCCGGCTGGTAGTGGTAGCGCCCCCGGCTGCCTTCGCCCGCCACCGGGAAGATCTCCGTGCCCGCCCGGCGCAGCGCGCGCAGGTCCGGCAGGTAGTCGAAGAACTCGGTGAGCTCGCGGTCGAACAGCCGGATCCAGTCGGCCTCGTGCGGCAGCCGGATGGTGGGCAGGTCGGGCAGGGCCGCGCCCGCGATCGCGTCCGCGAACCGCGTCACCGCCGCCATCAGCTCACCCGAACGGGCCAGCCGCACCTGTTCCGCGGCCGCCTCGAGCCAGCCGCCCGCGTCCGGCATCAGGTGCACCGCCGGGGGTTCGTGCGCGACCAGCGTCGTCACGCGGTCCGGGTGGCGGGCCACGAGGTCGAGGCCGATGAGCGCGCCAGCGCTCGACCCGAAGACCGCCATCGGGCCGGCGCCCGCGTGCTCCAGCACGGCCAGGGCGTCGTCGGCCTGCCGGGAAACCGGGACCGGGCCCGTGGTGGTGTCGGTGCTGCCGAAGTGGCCGCGCCGGTCGTAGGTGATCACGGTGTAGTCCGCGTAGAGCTGTTTCGCCAGCGCGCGATAGGAGTCACCCGCCCCGGTGCCGCCCGCGATCAGCAGCAGCGCCGGGCCCTCGCCGCCGCGGCGGACGAGGAGCTCGCCGTCCTCCACCGGGCAGCGGCTTTCCGAGATCATGCACCGAAGTGAAGCACAACGGCGCCACGCCGACGTGCGCGGTATGACAGAACGCCGGGCGCTCGCAGGGTCGGCACCTACGGGCTTTCCGAAGCTCCGTCAGAGGCGTTCGATGATCGTCGCCGTGGCGAGGGCGCCGCCCGCGCACATCGTCACCAGTGCCGTCGAGGCGTCCCGGCGCTCCAGCTCGTGCAACGCCGTCGTCAGCAGCCTCGCTCCCGTGCTGCCCACCGGGTGGCCGAGGGCGATGGCGCCGCCGTTGACGTTCACCCGGGACGGATCCGGCGAAAGCACCTGCTGCCACGACAGCGCCACCGACGCGAAAGCTTCGTTGACCTCGAACAGGTCCGGGTCGCCGATGGTCATCCCGGCGCGGTCGAGCACGCGTTCCGTCGCGCGGATCGGGCCGTCCAGGTGGTAGTACGGCTCGGCGCCGACCAGCGCCTGTGCGACGATCCGCGCCCGGGGACGCAAGCCGAGCGACGCCGCGCGGTCGGCGTCCATCAGGAGCAGGGCCGCCGCGCCGTCGGAAATCTGGGACGACGTTCCCGCCGTGTGGACGCCGTCCTCCACGACCGGCTTCAGCCGGGACAGGCCTTCGACCGTCGTCTCGCGGAGACCTTGGTCGCGGCCGACCAGGCGGGTTTCGCCCGTCAAACCACCGTCAGCGTCGAGGACCGGCGCCTTGACCGGGACCACTTCGCGGTCGAAGTGCCCAGCCGCCCACGCGGCCGCCGCCTTCTGCTGGGACGCGGCGCCGAACGCGTCGACGTCCGCGCGCGTCAGCCCGCGCCGGACCGCGATCCGCTCGGCCGCGCCGTACTGGTTGGGCAGGTCGATCGACCACGACGACGGCCGCGGTGACGCGCCGGCCCGGTTCGTGCCCAGCGGCACCCGGCTCATCGCCTCGACCCCGCAGGCCACGCCGACGTCGATGGCGCCCGCCGCGATCAGGCCGGCGACCAGGTGGGTGGCCTGCTGCGCCGAGCCGCACTGGGCGTCGATCGTCGTCGCGCCGGCCGTCTCGGGCAGGCCCGCGTGCAGCCACGCCGTGCGCGTCACGTTGTTCGACTGCTCGCCGGCCTGCGTGACGCAGCCGCCGATCAGCTGCTCCACCAGCGCCGGGTCGATCCCGGCCCGGTCGAGCAGGGCGAGCTGCGCCGCGCCCAGCAGCTCGGCCGCGTGCAGGCCGGCGAGCAGCCCGCCCCGCTTGCCGATCGGGGTCCGCACGGCTTCGACGATGACCGGCACGCCCATCTCGTCCCCTTCGTCGGGAAACACGGTTCGCTAGACAACACTGAGTCGAAAACTAGAACAAGTTATCATTCTGCGCAAGTCGCCGCAGGCGCGGCGTGATGTTGATCTTCCTGGGGTGAGCAAGTGCTCACCTGGCATCATCGGTCAAGTAAACGGGTTTCACTGAGCGGTCTTCCTTTGGTTAACACCGTATGCTCTAATCCAACCTAGAACGTGTTTCAAGGCGAACGTGGGAGGCACCGTGGCCGCTCCGCTCATCCCCGCCGGGTTCGACTTCACCGATCCCGACCTACTGGCGCAACGGCTCCCCGTGGCCGAGTTCGCCGAACTGAGGCGAACGGCCCCGGTGTGGTGGAACCCCCAGAAACACAACACCGCGGGCTTCCGCGACGACGGGTACTGGGTCGTCTCGCGCCACGCGGACGTCAAGGAGGTCTCCCGCGACAGCACGCTCTACTCGTCGCGGGAAAAGACCGCCATCATCCGCTTCGACGAGAACATGACCGAGGACAACCTCGAAGCGAACCGCCTGGTGCTGCTCAACATGGACGCCCCGCAGCACACCAAGCTGCGGCGGATCGTGTCGAAGGGCTTCACCCCGCGCTCGATCGCCAAGCTCGAGGACACCCTCCGCGACCGCGCGGACCGGATCGTCACCGAAGCCCGCAAGAAGGGCACCGGCGACTTCGTCACCGACGTCGCATGCGAGCTGCCGCTGCAGGCGATCGCCGAGCTGATCGGCATCCCGCAGGAGGACCGGCTCAAGATCTTCGACTGGTCCAACCAGATGGTCGCCTACGACGACCCCGAGTACGAGCTCGAGCCCCTGGAGGCGTCCACCCAGCTCATCGGCTACGCCTGGAACATGGCCGAGGACCGCCGCAAGTGCCCGATGGACGACATCGTCACGAAGCTGGTCCAGGCCGACGTCGACGGCGAAGAGCTCGGCTCCGACGAGTTCGGCTTCTTCGTCATCCTGCTCGCCGTCGCGGGCAACGAGACGACGCGCAACTCCATCACCCACGGCATGAAGGCGCTCCTGGACCACCCGGACCAGTGGGAGCTGTTCAAGGAACAGCGGCCGAAAACCGCGCCCGACGAGATCGTCCGCTGGGCCACCCCGGTGATCGCCTTCCAGCGCACCGCCACCCGCGACACCGAGCTCGGCGGCGCGCACATCCGCAAGGGCGACCGCGTCGGCATGTTCTACAGCTCCGCCAACTTCGACCACGAGGTGTTCCAGGACCCGGAGAAGTTCGACGTCCTCCGCGAGGACAACCCGCACGTCGGGTTCGGCGGCACCGGTTCGCACTACTGCATCGGGGCGAACCTGGCCCGGCTGCAGATCGACCTGATCTTCAACGCCATCGCCGACGTGATGCCGAACATCACCGAGGCGGCGCCCCCGGTCCGGCTGCGTTCCAGCTGGCTCAACGGCATCAAGCACTACCCGGTCCGCTACGCCTGAGGCGCCGGAATCCGGGACGACACGCGGGCTCGAGCAGCCGGGCTCGCGTGTCGTCCCCGCCGTGGCCGGATGACATGATGACGCGATGGCCCCCCGAGCGAGCGTCGACGTCGAGTTCTCCGTGCGCGTCACCGAGCCAGGCCCGGCGGCGATCTCGGTCGCCGCGGCGCACGCGGACACCGAAGAGCTCCGCGTGTCCTGGCACGGCGAAAGCCGGCCCGTCGAGTTCGAGCACGGGACCCGTGCCGAGGTCTTCGAACTGCCGGCGGGGGAGCACCGCGTCACCTACCACGCGGAGCGCGCGCTGACCGAGCCCGGACCCGAGCCGGTCACGCTCGCCGACGTCGCGGTGTTCACCCGGCCGAGCCGGTACTGCCCGTCCGACCGGATCGCCGGGCTGGTCCCGCCGGAGCTGTTCGCCCTGCCGGACACCAGGAGCCGGGTGTTCGCGATCGTCCGGCACGTCCACGAGCGACTGTCCTATGTGGTCGGGTCCAGCCGGGGCACCGACGACGCGATCGACACCCTGCTGGCCGGCGAAGGCGTCTGCCGTGACTTCGCGCACGTCGGCATCTCGCTGTGCCGGCTCCTCGACATCCCCGCGCGCTACGTCGGCGTCTACGCGCCCGGCCTGTCCCCGATGGATTTCCATGCCGTCTTCGAGGCCGCGATCGACGGCCACTGGTACGTCTTCGACGCCACCCACCTCGCGCCGCGGCGGAGCATGCTCCGGATCTCCACCGGCCGCGACGCCGCGGACACGTCCTTCCTCGCCACCCTGGGCTGCGAGCTCGACTTCCTGGGCAGCACGGTGTTCGCGACGACGGACGCCGCGCTGCCCGAGGAGGACTGGTCCGAGCTGGTCGTTCTCGGCTGACGCCCGCGAACGGCGTGTTGCCCGCACTACGAGACCGAGGGCTGGGTAGACAGTGTTCGTGAAGAGTTCCCCCAAGGCCCCGAGCGCCTGGGCCCGGGCGCGTGCCCGGTACCGGTGGCTGGACCACATCGCCCGCGCGACCAACCGCTACATCGACTGCGGCGGGTACCACTACGTCGCCTCGATCACCTACTTCAGCCTGTTGTCCCTGGTCCCGCTGCTGATGGTCGCCTCGTCGGTCGCCGGGTTCGTGCTGGCCAGCCAGCCGCACCTGCTCGGCACGATGGTCCACGCGATCGTCAGCACGCTGCCCGGCGCGCTCGGCGGCAAGGCCACCAAGCTGCTCACCG
The DNA here is from genome assembly GCF_040682715.1 of Amycolatopsis sp. NPDC051128. NCBI lineage: Bacteria > Bacillati > Actinomycetota > Actinomycetes > Pseudonocardiales > Pseudonocardiaceae > Amycolatopsis > Amycolatopsis sp. NPDC051128. The sequence continues at coordinate 34,487 of NZ_JBFBBN010000035.1, forward strand.
GGTTCGTCGAGCAGCGCACGAGCGTCGGGGTGTTCGGGCTGGCCATCGGCCTGTACTCGGGCTGGAACTGGATGAACGCGCTGCGGGACTCGCTGACCGCGCTGTGGGGGCAGAACCGGTCGGACCAGTCGCTGCCGCGCCTGATCGCCGTCGACCTGCTCGCGCTGCTCGGCCTGAGCGTGGCGCTGCTGGTGTCGTTCACGCTCACCATCTCCGGCACCGCGCTGGGCGGCTACCTGCTCCGGCTGGCCGGCCTCGACGACACGAGCTGGGGGCACCAGCTCGTGTCGGCGTCGTCGGTGCCGCTGGCGCTGGCCGCCGACTGGCTGGTGTTCCTCTGGGTGCTGACCCGCCTGCCGCGGCAGCCGGTGGGTGCGCGCAGCGCGGTGCGGGGCGCGATCGCCCTGGCGCTCGGGTTCGAGCTGCTGAAGCAGGCCGGCGGGATCTACCTCCGGCTGATCGGCGACTCGCCGACCGGCATCGCGTTCGGTTCGGTGATCGGCCTGATCTTCTTCATCTCGCTGGTCGCGCGGATGCTCGTCTACGTCACGGCGTGGACCGCGACCGGCTCGGACGCGCCACCGAAACCGGTCCAGCCACCGGCCCCGGTGGTGCTGAAGCCGGTGGTCGCGGCCGAGCGGCCGGTCGCGGTGCCCGCCACGGTCGGCCTGGTCACCGGGGTGATCGGGACGCTGCTCGCGCTCCGCTGGCGCCGTTCCCGGCGGTGAGCGGAGCTTTCCCTATGAAAGCTCCACTTTGCGCAGCAAAGCGCCACTTTCCCTATGAAAGTGCCGTCAGGCGGGTTTTTCGGAGCCGACCACCCACATCGAGAAGTACTGCGACCCGCCGCCGTAGGCGTGCCCGAGCGCGACGCGCGCGCCGTCCACCTGGTAGTCCCCGGCCCGGCCCATGACCTGCTTCGCCGCTTCGGAGAACCGGAGCATGCCGGACGCGCCGATCGGGTTGGACGAGAGCACCCCGCCGGACGGGTTGCACGGCAGCCGGCCGCCGATCGCCGTCTCGCCCGCCTCGGTGACCTTCCAGCCCTCGCCTTCGGGCGCGAACCCGAGGTTCTCCAGCCACATCGGCTCGAACCAGGAGAACGGCACGTAGATCTCGGCGACGTCCACTTCGGACATCGGGTCCGTGATGCCGGCTTCGGCCCACAGCGCGGCCGCGGCGTCGCGTCCGGCCCGCGGGTTCACCTGGTCGCGGCCGGCGAACGTGGTCGGCTCGGTGCGCATCGCCGTCGCGTGGATCCACGCGGCGCCGCCCTCGACGGCGTCCCCGGCGGCCTCGTCGCCGAGCACCATCGCGCACGCGCCGTCGGACGACGGGCACGTCTCGTCGTAGCGGATCGGGTCCCACAGCATCTGCGACTTCCGCACCGCCTCGACGGTGATGTCCGGCTGCCGCAGGTGCGCGTACGGGTTCAGCGCTCCGTTGCGCCGGTCCTTCGCCGCGACGATCGCCCCGACGTGCTCGGGCGCGCCCGAACGGCGGATGTAGGAGCGCACGTGCGGGGCGAAGTAGCCGCCCGCGCCGGCGCCGACCGGCATCTGGAACGGCGGCAGGATGGACAGCCCCCACATCGCGTTCGACTCGGACTGCTTCTCGTACGCCACGGTGAGCACCCGGCGGTGCACGCCCGCTTGGACGAGCGACGCCGCGACCAGCGCCGTCGACCCGCCGACCGAACCGGCGGTGTGCACGCGCAGCAACGGTTTCCCGGTCGCTCCCAGGGAATCGGCGAGGAACAGCTCGGGCATCATGACGCCCTCGAACAGGTCCGGGGCCTTGCCGAGCACGACGGCGTCGATGTCGGCCCAGCCGACCTGGGCGTCGGCCATCGCGCGGTCGATCGCCTCGCGCAGCAGGCCCGGCATCGAGACGTCGGCGCGCTTGGCGCGGTGGTGCGTCTGGCCGGTGCCGAGCACGGCGGTGAGCTGCTTGGTCATCGGGCCTCCAGCACGGTCACCAGGTTCTGTTGCAGGGCGGGCCCGCTTGTCGCGTGGGCCACCGCCTTGCGGGATTCGCCGCGGTGGATCCGCGTCGCCGCTTCGCCGATGCGGGCGAGGCCGGCGGAGAACATCGGGTTCGCGGCCAGCGCGCCGCCGGACGGGTTGATCTTCACGCTTTCGTCGAGGCCGAGCGCGGTCCGCAGGATCAGCTCCTGGTGCGTGAACGGCGCGTGCAGCTCGGCGAGGTCCACGCCGTCGAGGTCCAGCGCCTTGGCCGCCGCTTCGGTCGACGGCGAGCGGGTCAGGTCGCGGGCGCCGAGCACGGGGGAGTCGACGCGGTGCTCGATCCCGGTGATCACCGCCGGCCGTTCGACGATGTCGCGGGCCCGTTCCACAGTGGACAGGACAAGCACCGCCGCGCCGTCGGTGACCGGCGCGATGTCGTGCCGGCGCAGGGGGTCGGCGAAGTACGGCGCGTCGAGGAGCTCGCTGACGTCCTTGCCCGTGCCGCGCGCGGCGACCTCGGCGAGGTCCTTTTCGGACCAGAGGCCGGCCTCCAGGCCCAGCCGCGCCTGGATGCCGGCGATCGAGATCGAGTCCGGCCACAGGGGGGTGACGACGTACGGGTCGAGCTGCAGGGCGAGCACCCGGCGCAGCTGACCGGCACTGGACTTGCCGAAGCCGTAGATGAGCGCGGTCTCGACCTCGCCCATCCTGATCTTCAGCCACGCCTCGTACAGCGCCCAGGCGGCGTCCATCTCGACGTGCGACTCGTGGATCGGCGGGAACGCGCCGATCGCGTCGACCGCGGCGATGAACGAGAACGCGCGCCCGGCCAGGTAGTCCGACGAGCCGGAGCACCAGAATCCGATGTCCTGCTTGGACAAGCCGGTCTGCGCGAAGACCTCGGCGAAGATCGGGACGAGCATCTCCACGCCGTTGGTGGTTCCCTCGGTTTCGCGGACGTTCGGGGCCTTCGCGAAGCCCGCGATCGCGACGTCTGGCATCAGGACCTCACAGGTGGTGGGCGAAGGTTTCGTAGGCCGCGTCCGGCTCGCCGGTCGGCTCGAAGTGGCTGATGTTCTCCAGCGACGTCCACCACTCTTCGCGGGGCTTCCAGGCGGCCCGCACGCGCAGGCCCATCCGGACGTCCTGGGCGTCGCAGCCGAGCACGAGGTGGAGGAAGGCGATGTCGGCGCCGTCGAGCAGGATGTACGCGGCGACGTACGGCGGCTTGATCCGCTGGCCGAGGAACGGGACGTTGACGATGCAGAACGTCGTGACGACGCCGGTGTCGGGCAGCTCGACCTCGTCGGTGGTCGGCACGCCGTCGGTCGGGCAGGCGCCGCGCGGCGGGATGTAGACCTTGCCGCAGGCGGGGCAGCGCTGGCCGATCAGTTTCCCTTCGGCGAGCCCGCGCAGGTAGCGGCTCTCCTCGGGGGACGCCGAGTGCTGGTAGCGCAGGTGCACCGGGGTGATGATCACACTGACCGGCGCGCCTTCCTCGCGGTCGGCGACCGGGGGAGCGGGTTCGGTCGGCGTGGTGTCTTCGGCGTCCACCGGCAGGAAGTAGGCGATGTCGCGGATGTGCCCCACCGCGTCGTCGGCCCAGCGGACGCGGACCCGCTGTCCACTGTGGATGTTGCCGGGCTCGCCCGCGTCGACGGCGTGGAGCATCGCCGTGTCGGCGCCGTCGAGGCGGACCAGCGCCCAGGCGAACGGGCGGCTCAGCGGCTGGCCGTCGAGCGGCTCCGGGCACCACGACCAGGAGACGACGGTGCCCTCTTCGCTCACCGGGACGAACTCGCTGAGCTGTTCGGCGGTCACCGGGTCGTACTCGACCGGCGGGACGTGCACCCGGCCGTCGCTGCCGCGGATGCCTTCGATGCGGTGTTCGCGCAGCCCGTTGACGAACCGGCCCAGGACCGGCCCGGTGGAGCGGGTGTAGTCGAAGCCGACGTTGAGGGGTGCCGCCAGTGGTGTCTCGGTCACGCCCTTGAGTGAAACATGTTCTTTATTTGGCGGCAAGATTCCTCCGCAAGCTGCTCAGGTGAACTTTATAACGTGTTCTAGTTCTCTGGTCATGGGTGTCCTCAGCGGCCCTTGAACTCGGGCTTCCGCTTCTCCGCGAACGCCCGCGGCCCCTCCTTGGCGTCGTCCGACGCGAAGACCTCGACCCCGTACTGCGAGTCGAGCTTGAAGGCCTCTTCCTCGTGGAGGCCCTCGGTGTCCCGGATCGTCCGGAGGATGGCCCGCACGGCCAAGGGGCCGTTCGCGTTCACCAGCGAAGCCAGCTCCAAGGCCTTCGCGAGCGCGGAACCGTCCGGGACCACGTGCCCGATCAAGCCGATGGCCAGGGCTTCGTCGGCCGTGATGTGCCGGCCCGTGAGCAGGATGTCCGCCGCCACCGTGTACGGGATCTGGCGCGGCAGGCGCACCGCCGAGCCGCCCATCGGGAACAGCCCCCAACGGGCCTCGGAGACCCCGAAGCGCGCGCTCTTGCCCGCCACCCGGATGTCCGTCCCCTGGAGGATCTCGGTGCCGCCGGCGATCGCCGGGCCCTCGACCGCCGCGATCAGCGGCTTCGTCAGGCGGCGCCCCTTCAGGAGGCCGGGGATGCGCGAAGGGTCGAACTTGCCGGAGGCGAACGAAGCCGAAGGCGAGTTCTTCGACATCGACTTCAGGTCGGCGCCCGCGCAGAACGCGCCGCCCGCGCCGGTCAGGACGCAGCTGCGGATCGAGTCGTCGGCGTCGACGCGGTCCCAGGCCGAGACCATGATCTCCATCATCTCGCCGGTGATCGCGTTGCGCGCCTCGGGCCGGTTCATCGTGACGACGAGGGTCTGCCCCTCCTGCGAGACCAGCGCGTGCGGTTCACCCACGGAAAACCTCCTGAAGGAGCAGTGCCATTGCCCAGAACGATAACATGTTCTACTTTGAGGGCGTGGCACTCAACATCGCGGATCTTCTGGAGCACGCCGTCGACGCCGTGCCGGAGCGCGTCGCGGTCGTGTGCGGCGACCGGCGGGTCACCTTCGCCGAACTGGAGGCGCGGGCCAACCGGCTCGCCCACCACCTCGCCGCGCACGGCGTGGGACGCGGGTCCCACATCGGGGTCTATTCCCGCAATTCGATCGAGGCCCTCGAGGCGATGATCGCGGCGTACAAGCTGCGCGCGATCGCCGTCAACATCAACTACCGATACGTGCACGGCGAACTCGTCTACCTGTTCACCGACGCCGACCTCGTCGCCCTCGTGCACGAACGCGGCTACGCGGACAAGGTCGCCGCCGTCCTGCCGGAGACGCCGAAACTGAAACACGTTGTCGTGATCGACGACGGCAGTGACGGCGACTACGAAAGCTACGGCGGCGTCGACTACGAGACGGCGCTGAGCCAGCAGTCGCCCGAGCGCGACTTCGAAGAACGCTCGGCCGACGACCTCTACATCCTCTACACCGGCGGCACCACGGGGTATCCCAAAGGGGTGCTGTGGCGGCAGGAGGACGTGTGGCGCGCGCTCGGCGGCGGCATCAACTTCGTCACCGGCGAGTACATCCCCGACGAGTGGACGCTCGCCGAGCAGGGCAAGGCCGGGAGCCTCACGAGGCTGCCCGCCGCACCGCTGATCCACGGCGCCGCGCAGTGGGCCGCGTTCGGGGCGCTGTTCACCGGCAGCCCCGTGGTGTTCGTGCCCCGCTTCGACGCCCACGAGATCTGGAAAGCCGTGCAGGACAACAAGGTCCAGGTCCTCACGATCGTCGGTGACGCGATGGCGCGGCCGCTCATCGAGGCCTACCGCGAGGGGAACTACGACGCTTCGTCGATCGTCGCGGTGTCGAGCCACGCCGCGCTGTTCTCGCAGTCGGTGAAGCAGGAGTTCGTCGAGCTGCTGCCGAACGCCGTGATCACCGACGCGATCGGCTCGTCGGAAAGCGGCTTCACCGGCATCGGCATGGTGGGCAAGGGTTCCGACCACAGCGCCGGGCCGCGGGTGACCTTCGGCAAGGACGCGATCCTGCTCGACGACGACGGCAACCTCGTCGAGCAGAAGCCCGGCGCGATCGGGCTGATCGGCCGGCGAGGGCACGTCCCGCTCGGCTACTACCACGATCCCGAGAAGAGCAAGAAGATCTTCGTCGAGGTCGACGGCGTCCGCTACGTCGTTCCGGGCGACTACGCCCGCTACGAGGAGGACGGCACGGTCACGCTGCTCGGCCGCGGCTCCCAGTGCGTCAACACCGGCGGCGAGAAGGTCTACCCGGAAGAGGTCGAAGGGGCGCTGAAGTCGCACCCCGACGTCTTCGACGCGCTGGTGATCGGCATCCCGGACGAGCGGCTCGGCCAGCGCGTCGCCGCGGTCATCCAGCTCCGCGCCGGCGCCGAACCGGACCTCGGCGCGATCGAGGAGCACGTCCGCGGTGAGATCGCCGGGTACAAGGTGCCGCGCACGATCTGGCTGACCGGCGAGATCGGCCGCTCGCCCAGCGGCAAACCGGACTACCCGTGGGCCCAGCGCTACGCCGCCGAGCACGAGCCGGCCGCGGCCCAGCCCGTCTGAGGAGGACAACACGGTGCGGACACCCCTGTGCGACCGGCTCGGCATCGACCTGCCGATCATCGGGTTCACCCCGTCGGAACACGTCGCCGCGGCGCTCAGCCGCGCCGGCGGGCTCGGCGTGCTCGGCTGCGTGCGGTTCAACGACGCCGCCGAGCTCGACCGGGTGCTCACCTGGATGGACGAGAACACCGGCGGGAAGCCGTACGGCGTCGACATCGTGATGCCGGCGAAGATCCCCGCCGAGGGCACCCAGGTCGACCTGGCGAAGCTCATCCCCGACGGGCACCGCGCGTTCGTCGACCGGGTGCTCAAGGAGCTTTCGGTGCCGCCGCTGCCGGAGGACACCGACGAGCGCGCCGGCGTGCTCGGCTGGCTGCACTCGGTCGCCCGGTCGCACGTCGAGGTCGCGCTCAACCACCCGATCAAGCTGATCGCCAACGCACTCGGCTCGCCGCCGGTGGACGTCATCGGCCAGTGCCACGAGAAGGGCGTCCCGGTCGCGGCGCTCGCCGGGAAGGCCGAGCACGCGGTCCGGCACGTCGAAAACGGCGTCGACTTCGTGGTGGCGCAGGGCTACGAAGCCGGCGGGCACACCGGCGAGATCGCGTCCATGGTGCTGGTGCCGGAGATCGTCGACGCCGTCGACGTGCCGGTGCTCGCCGCGGGGGGAATCGGTTCCGGCCGCCAGATGGCCGCGGCGCTCGCGCTCGGCGCGTCCGGCGTCTGGATGGGCTCGATGTGGCTGGCCACCGAGGAATATCTGCAGACGATGGCCGAATCGGTGGCGATGCAGCAGGCGCTCGTGGCGGCGTCGTCGTCGGACACCGTGCGGACGCGGATTTATACCGGCAAGCCGGCCCGGCTGCTGAAGACCCGCTGGACCGAGGCGTGGGCGGCGCCGGACGCACCCGAGCCGCTGCCGATGCCGCTGCAGAACCTGCTGGTTTCCCCCGCCCACAACCGGATCCACGCGGCGAACGACCCGAGCGTCGTGTCGATGCCGGTCGGGCAGATCGTCGGCCGGATGAACGAGGTGCGGCCGGTCGCCGACGTCGTCGCCGAGCTGGTGACCGGTTACGAAGAAGCGCTTTCCCGCCTGGACAAGACCCGCTGAAAAGCCGTGAATGGCACATCGAGGGACTTGAAGTCCCTCAATGTGCCATTCACGGACTTCGGAGGGGCTACAGACTGGCGGCCGCCGCGGCGATCTTCGACGCGAACGTGCTCACCTCGGTGTAGACGCCGGGAGCGTGCGCCCGGGCGCAGCCGTCACCCCAGCTGACGATGCCGACCTGGATCCACGCGTTCGCGCTGTCCCGGCGGAACATCGGGCCACCGGAGTCGCCCTGGCAGGTGTCCACCCCGCCGGAGGCCAGGTTGCCCGCGCAGATCTCGGCGCTCGGGATGAGGTCGGGGTAGCTGCCGCCCTGCGCGGCGCAGGTCGAGTCGGCGACGAACGGAACGGTCGCCTTGAGCAGGTACCGCTGCTGCGAACCGCCCTCGGTCGCCGCACCCCAGCCCGCCACGGTGAACGTGCCGGAGTTGTACGCCGTGGTCGTCGCGATCGGCAGCGTGGTGAGGCCGCTGACCGGGCTGGCGAGCTTGATCAGCGCCCAGTCGCCGCCGGTCGAGGTGTCGTAGGTGGGGGACCGGTAGACGTAGGTCGACTTGATCTTCTTGGCGCTGGTGCTCTGCAGGTCGACCACACCGACGGTCGCCGTGATCGAGGTGTTGGCCCCGGTCCGGCTGACGCAGTGGGCGGCGGTCAGGACGATCTGGTTCGTGTACAGCGCCCCGCCGCAGCCCATGGAAAGCCGGACCATGAAGGGGAATTCGCCCTGCGCCGCCCGGGTTCCGCCGACGACGTCGGTGGACGGCGGCTGGGCGGCGGTGGCGATCGCGGGGGTGGCGAACGAGGCCGCCGCGGCGACCGCGGCGAGTGTGACGGTGGCGTTTCTGAGCAGGGTGAACCAGCGCTTGGGGGCCAAGGGGGATCAGTCCTTCCAGTGTCCACAGTGGAAGCGGAGCTCGAGAGCGACCCCACGACTACACCAGGTGCGCACAGACCGGGACAACCGACTTTCTTCGGATCTTCCGGGCGGTTGGGTGATTTCTCACCGACGGATCCGACGAACGCCGTAGGCCGAACCGCCCAGCGACAGCGCGACGCAGCCCGCGAGCACCGACGGCAGGGGAAGGCTGAAGGCGAGCACCACGCACCCGGCGAAGCCGAGGACGGCGATCGGCCGGGCCTTCCCGCTCAGCGTGAACGCCGCGGCGTTGGCGATCGCGTAGTACGTCAGGACAGCGAAGGACGAGAAGCCGATCGCGGCGCGCAGGTCGATCGACGCGGCGAGCACGGCGACGACGAGCCCGACGGCGAGCTCGGCCCGGTGCGGCACCTGGTAGCGCGGGTGCACGGCGGCGAGGAAGCGGGGGAGGTGGCCGTCGCGGCTCATCGCCAGCGTCGTGCGCGAGACCCCGAGGATGAGCGCGAGCAGTGAACCGAGGGCGGCGACGGCCGCGCCCACCCGGACGACCGGGGCGAGCCACCCCGGGACGGCCGCGGCGATCGGGTCCGGGCTCGCGGCGAGCGCGGCCGGGCCGAGCCGGACGAGCAGCAGCACCGCCAGCGCGGCGTAGACCACGAGGGTGATGCCGAGGGCGAGCGGGATGGCGCGGGGGATGGTGCGGGCCGGGTCGCGGACCTCCTCGCCGAGCGTGGCGAGCCGGGCGTACCCGGCGAAGGCGAAGAAGAGCAGCCCGGCCGCTTCGAGCACGCCGGTGCCACCCGGCCAGGCGACGAGCGGGCCGCCGTCCGACGGTCCGGCGGCCATCGTCACGGCCGCGGCGGTGAGCACGAGCAGGGTGCACGACACGATCACCCGGGTCGCGAGCGCCGACCGGTGCACGCCGAAGTAGTTGACGGCGGTGAGCGCGGCGACCACCGCGACCGCCAGAAGGCTCCGCCACGGCTGCCCGAGCCCGGGCGCGGCGTAGGCGACGACGGTCAGCGTCATCGCGGCGCAGCTGGCCGTCTTCCCGGTGACGAAGCCCCACCCGGCGAGGTATCCCCAGAATTCACCGAGCCTTTCCCGGCCGTAAACATAGGTGCCGCCCGATTCCGGATGAATCGCGGCGAGCCGCGCCGAAGACGTCGCATTGCAGTACGCGACGACGGCCGCCACGACCAGCGCGAGCAACAGCCCGGCCCCCGCGGCGCGCGCCGCCGGAGCGAACGCGACGAACACGCCTGCCCCGATCATCGAGCCGAGGCCCAGGAAAACGGCGTCGGCGAGGCCGAGCCGACGTGCCAGTGGTGCCGAACGCATCCGGGTGATCCTCCGTGGGAAAGCCATGGTGCTGATCCGGCCAAAGCGAACCACGGCCGAAGGGAAAGGTCGAACCGCCGGCGGTGATCGAGGAACTCATGGAAGGAGCGGCGCTGCCCACGGAACGAGAACCGGGTGAGCGGTTCGAAGTGTCGAGGGCGACCGTACGGCGTCCCCGAACGCCGGCCGGATGCAACCCGGCGGGGGTCCGCTTCCGTCTGGCAGGTATGCGCACGACGGTGAAACTGCTGGGGACGGGCCTGCTGCTGCTCACGGTGACCGCCTGCGGGGCGAGTACCGGCGCCGGCGGCCCCGCGGCGAGCAGCGCCGGGCCGTCGACGCCCACGACGCTGTCGAGCGTGCCGACGCCGACGCCCGCCCTGCCGCCGTCCCAGACCGTCGGGCGCCCGACGCAGGGCATCGCGCCGGGCGACGACGTCGTCGCCGAGACGCAGGTCGATGCCCGTGGGCTGCCCGAGGGGTACCCTCGCAGCCTCTTCCGCGCCATCGACGGCCGGACCCTCGTCCTGCAGGCCGAGGAAGGCGGCTGCCGCCGCATCTCGGCGCGCGTCGGCGAGCAGACGGCGCAGCAGGTGGTCGTGCTGGTCGCCGTCGGCTCCGCGCCGAAGGGCCAGCTGTGCCCGGACTACATCAGGGAGATCAAGATCCCCCTGGCGCTCGACGCGCCGCTCGGCACGCGCACGGTCGTCCTCCGCCAGGGCTGACCCCCGTGAACGCTGGGCGGGGCCGGCCCGGGATGCCCGGCGCGGCCCCGCCCAGGCCATGTCCGGCCTCCGGCCGATGCAACCCCGCGCCACCCCGGGTCCGTCTTCGGGACATGAGGTACTTAGCGAAGGTGGTCGGGACAGGCGCGTTCCTGCTGATGGCGACGGCCTGCGCCGGCCAGGACATGCCCACCGGCCGGCCCGCCTCCGGCGGCGACTCCGCGGCGCCCACCGGCAGCGTGTCGACGTCGCCATCGCCATCGCCGTCGCCGAGTGAATCGGTGCTGCCGGCGCCGCCGACGGCCAACCCGCCGGGCAAGCCCCGGCTCACCGTGCCCGAGGGCAGCAGCCCGGTGCCGGCGGACAAGATCGACGCGACCGCGCTGCCCGCGGGGTTCCCGCACGAGGTGTGGACGGCCAACGGCGGCACCATCCTCAACATCCGCGCCCAGGAGGGCGGCTGCGGCCACGCGCTCGGCGAGGCGGCCGAGCAGACGGGCGACCGCGTCGTCGTCAACCTGAGCGAGACCAAGGCCCAGACCGGCCAGATGTGCACGATGGACATCCGGTACCCGGTGCTCTCGGTCGCGCTGGCCGCGCCGCTGGACCAGCGCACGGTGGTGCTGAAGACCACGCCGCCGAAGTAATGGCCCCGGCCTGGGCTCCCCGGAGGGGAAGCCCAGGCCAGGCCGCACGCACCGCGATCATCGCCCGCGCTCGGCGCGAAGTCCGGCATGGTCGCGGCAGTGTCGAAGTTGTCGAAATTTGTCGAGACCAGTGTTGAACCCCGGCCGCGACCGGGCCGTGTCCCCGGATGAGGTGGTGACCAGAGAGGAGGGGCACATGCCCCGGTTGAGTAGTGGCCGGCACCGCAAGCAGGCGACCATCGGCCTGGCCGCGCTGCTGGGTGTTTCCGGCATCACCGCGACCGCGATCGCGCTGAGCAGTCCCGCGGGCAACGCGGCCGAGGCGCCGAAGGAGAACTGCGCGGGACTCGACACCGCCCTGCAGAACAACCTGAACTTCATCGCGGGCCAGCAGGCGAACCCGGACGCGCAGTCGGCCGCGCGGATCGCCAACCGGCAGGCGGTGGTCGACCTGATCCAGCAGCGCCGGCAGGTCGCCGGCTGCGCCGCGAACGTCGTCGCGGGCAACGGCCAGGCCGCCGCCCCCGGCAACTCCGGCAACGCGCCGGGCAAGGCCCAGGCGCCCGGTCAGCAGAAGAAGCAGGACCAGGCCGGTGCCGCGGACGCGGCGGCGCCGACGGGGGACGTCGTGTGCGCCGGCTCCACCGTGACGCTCTCGGGCGAGGCGGGCGCGCCCGCGGCGTCGAGCAACCAGTTCCCGGCGGGGACGAAGCTGAAGGTGACGAACCTCGACAACTCGAAGTCCACGACGGTGGAGGTGACTTCGGTGTCGGGCAGCTGCACGTTGCTCAACAACGCGGCCTTCGAACAGGTTCGGGAGCCCGGGAAGTTCCTCATCCGGCGCGCGCGGATCGAACGCGTGGGCTGAGGAACGCTCCGGCGCCCTGTCCGGCCACAGTGGACGGACAGGGGCGCCGGCCGGTGGCTCGGGTCAGCGGAAGCTGATCTGCAGCACCGGATCGCCGGTGCTGGCGAAGAAGTCGTTGCCCTTGTCGTCGATGACGACGAACGCCGGGAAGTCCTCGACCTCGATCTTCCAGACGGCCTCCATGCCGAGCTCGGCGTACTCGAGGACGTCGACCTTCTTGATGCAGTCCTGCGCGAGCCGGGCGGCCGGGCCGCCGATGGAGCCGAGGTAGAACCCGCCGTGCGCCTGGCACGCGGCCGTCACCTGCTTCGAGCGGTTTCCCTTGGCCAGCATGACGAGTGAGCCGCCGGCGGCCTGGAACTGCTCGACGTAGGAGTCCATGCGCCCGGCCGTGGTGGGCCCGAACGAGCCGGACGCGTAGCCCTCCGGCGTCTTCGCCGGGCCCGCGTAGTAGACCGGGTGGTTCTTCAGGTAGTCCGGCATCTCCTCGCCGGCGTCGAGGCGTTCGGCGATCTTGGCGTGCGCGATGTCGCGGGCGACGACCAGCGGCCCGGTGAGCGAAAGCCGGGTCTTCACCGGAAGCCGCGAAAGCTGCGCGCGGATCTCGGCCATCGGCCGGTTGAGGTCGACGGCGACGACGTCGTCGGAGAGGTCTTCCTCGGTGACCTCGGGGAGGAACCGGGCCGGGTCGTGCTCGAGCTGTTCGATGAACACGCCGTCGGCGGTGATCTTGGCCTTGGCCTGCCGGTCGGCGGAGCAGGAGACGGCGATGCCGACGGGGCAGGACGCGCCGTGGCGCGGGAGCCGGACGACGCGGACGTCGTGGCAGAAGTACTTGCCGCCGAACTGCGCGCCGATGCCGAACTGGCGGGTCATCTCGAGGACCTGCTGCTCGAGGTCCGGGTCGCGGAAGGCGTGGCCCAGCGCGGAGCCCTCGGTCGGGAGCGTGTCGAGGTAGCGCGCGGAGGCGAGCTTCGCGACCTTCAGGTTGAACTCGGCCGACAGACCGCCGACGACGATCGCGAGGTGGTACGGCGGGCAGGCCGCGGTGCCGAGGCCACGCAGCTTCTCGTCGAGGAACCGCGCGAGGCGCTTCGGGTTCAGGACGGCCTTGGTCTCCTGGTAGAGGAACGTCTTGTTGGCGCTGCCGCCACCCTTCGCCATGAAGAGGAACTCGTAGGACGGGTCATCGGCACCGTCCTTGTGGTAGAGCTCGACCTGGGCGGGCAGGTTCGTCCCGGTGTTGCGCTCGTCCCAGAAGTTCAGCGGCGCCATCTGCGAGTAGCGGAGGTTCAGCTGCTGGTAGGCGTCGAAGATGCCCTGGGAGAGGGCACGCTCGTCGTCACCGCCGGTGAGGACGCCCTCACCGCGCTTGCCGATGACGATGGCGGTCCCGGTGTCCTGGCACATCGGGAGGACGCCGCCGGCGGAGATGGCGGCGTTGCGCAGCAGGTCCATGGCGACGAAGCGGTCGTTGCCGCTGGCTTCGGGGTCGTCGACGATGGCGCGCAGCTGAGCCAGGTGTGACGTGCGCAACAGGTGCTGGATGTCGGTGATGGCGGTGCGCGCGAGGGTGGTGAGCGCCGCGGGGTCGACCTTCAGGAACTTCCGCCCGGCGGCTTCGACGGTCTCGACGCCTTCGGCGGTGACCAGCCGGTACTCGGTGGTGGTGTCCTTGCCCAGCGGGAGGACTTCGGTGTGCTGAAACGTGGTGGTGGACGGCACTGCCAGGCTCCTTTGCCAGCTCCGGGATCCGCCCACCCTACGCAGCCGGGAGGTCCACGCCGAAGAGGCATCCGGTCACTGTGGGACACCCCACCCGCCCCACCCCACAAAGAAACCGGCGCCTGGCCGGCTGAAGCTGGTCGGGAGGCCGGGTCCACCCCGACGGACCCGACCTCCCGGGGAAAGCTCCCAGATGCGTGCACATCCGGTCGCGTGGTTCTGCGTCCCAGGTGCCGTTTCGGCCGCTCAAAGAATGTGTCGTGACACAGGTCATAAGTCAACGCGGCCGAACGGGTGTTACCGAGGGTTGCTACCCACGCCCGTGAACGCCGAAACCACATTTCGTGGACGACTTTCCGCCGTGGCGCGCGGATCGGGGAAGCGCTGGTCGTCGGCCTGCCGATGCGCGGGCACGCGAAAAGGGGCGGATGCCCCGTGCACCCGCCCCTTCGCGATCACGGATCAGCTGGCGTACGCCCGGAGCCGGTCGGCGCGCTCGCCCTGGCGGAGCTTGGACATGACCTCGCGCTCGATCTGGCGGACGCGCTCGCGGGAGAGCCCGAAGTGCTTGCCGATCTGGTCGAGGGTGCGGGGCTGGCCGTCGTCGAGGCCGTAGCGGAGCCGGATGACGTGCTGCTCGCGGTCGTCCAGCGTCGCCAGGACGCGGCGCAGGTCGTCCTGCAGCAGGCCCGAGATGACGGCGCTCTCGGCGTCGGTCGCCTCGGAGTCCTCGATGAAGTCGCCCAGCGGGGCGTCCTCCTCCGTGCCGACCGGCATGTCCAGGCTTACCGGGTCACGCGAGTGGTCGAGCAGGTCGGAGATCTTGTGGGCCGGGATGCCCGACTCGGCGGCCAGCTCCTCGTGGGTCGCGTCGCGTCCGAGCTGCTGGTGCAGGTCGCGCTTGATGCGGGCCAGCTTGTTGACCTGTTCCACCAGGTGGACCGGGAGCCGGATGGTGCGGCCCTGGTCGGCCATGCCGCGGGTGATGGCCTGCCGGATCCACCACGTGGCGTAGGTCGAGAACTTGAACCCCTTGGAGTAGTCGAACTTCTCCACCGCGCGGATCAGACCCAGGTTCCCCTCCTGGATCAGGTCGAGCAGCGGCATCCCCCGGCCGGTGTACCGCTTGGCGAGCGAGACCACCAGGCGGAGGTTGGCCTCCAGCAGATGGTTCTTGGCCACGTGGCCGTCGCGGACCAGGGCCGACAGCTCCGTGCGGCGCTTGCTCGTGAGGGTCTCGGCCGTGTCCAGCATGTGCTGGGCGAAGACCCCGGCTTCGATGCGCTTGGCGAGCTCGACCTCGTCGGCCGCGCTGAGCAGGGCGGTCTTGCCGATGCCGTTGAGGTAGACGCGCACCAGGTCGGCGGCGGGGCTCTGGGCGTCGAGGTCGGCGTCGGTGAGCGCCCCGAAGGTCACCGATTCGTCCGACGACGGCGCTGATGGCGCCGGGATGGCGCGCTCACGAATCCCGCGCGACTCGCGTTCGAGAGTCTGGACTGACATTCTGCCTCCCCGGTCACGGGCTGAACGTGCTGCGGTAAGTCACGCCGGGTGCGTACCCGCGAACCGGGGCCTGTGGAGCCCGGTACGCCGGTCCGGCCGGCTTGGCTGGACATCTGGCACAACGCTCCGGGTTGCCAAAACGTTCCCGGCTCGTCATAAGGGAAGACGGCTGCGGGAGCGTTCCGGTTGCTGAACCATTGCTGAGCTTTTGCTGAGAACGCTCCAGGGGCGGGAAACCTGAGAATTCAATGTGAATCACGGCGGAAACTGAACCGGTCCGAGTTGGTCTAAACCTCTACGAGAACGGTGAACGGACCGTCGTTGACGCTGGAGACCGCCATCATCGCGCCGAACCGCCCCGTCGCCACGGTGGCGCCGCGGCCGCGCAGCTCGGCCACGACGGCGTCCACCAGCGGTTCGGCGGCCTCGGGCCGGGCCGCCTGCGTCCACGACGGCCGCCGTCCCTTCTTCGTGTCGCCGTAGAGCGTGAACTGGCTCACCACGAGCAGCGGCGCATTCGCCGTGGCGCATGATTCCTCGTCACGAAGCACGCGCAGTTCGTGCAGTTTCCGCGCCATGGTGACGGCCTTCGCCGCGTCGTCACCCAGATGGATTCCCAGCAGCACAAGCAAACCCGGCTCGGTGATCGCCCCGACGACCTCGCCGTCGACGGTCACGTCCGCCCGCGTGACACGGGCCGCGACGGCCCTCACCGGCCCGCCGGGACGAGCATCCCGTGCCGGACCAGCTCGCGGACGACGGGCAGTGCGGCGGCCGCCAGCTCGCCCGCCTCCAGGCCCTGCGCGGCCGCGAGGAGCTCGATCAGGTCCGTCAGGGGCAGCGCGCCACGGCAGCCCGCCAGCAGCCGCGCGGCCAGCTCGTCGACCTCGTGCTGCCAGCCCGGCCCGTCGGTGCGGTGCAGCCGCCGGACCGTCGTCGCCCAGCCCTCGTCGCCGGGTTCCTCGATGCTTTCCAGCAAAACCGTGTCCGGAACCACAAAACGGACATCCAGCAATGAATCCCCCGATTCACGCAGCCATTCCACGCGGTCCAGCCAGCCCGCCGCTTCGGGCCCCAGCGGGTCGTCGTAGGCCTGCCGCAGGTCTTCGCACACCACGGTGGCTGTGTTCACCCCAGTCGCGCGCCGCAGCGTGACGAAGCCGAAACCGATGCCCCGGACGTCGTTCGCCGCGAACCAGTCGAGCCACGCCGCCGCCTTCGCCCGGCCCTCCGGCGAGCGCGGATCGAGGCCGGCGTCCCGCAGCCACGTGCCGACGTAGAGCGCCGGGTCGGCGACGTCGCGCTGGACGAACCAGGCGTCCGTCTCGGCGGGCAGCCACCGGCTCACCCGGTCGGCCCAGTCCTCGGTTCCGGTGTGCAGCCACGAAGCCAGCAGCTGGCCGACGCCGTCGTCGTTCAGGAACCCGGGCAGCTGCCGCACGACCAGCGCGCTCGCGTCGTCGCCGGCCAGCCCGGAGTCGCGGTAGGTGTAGTCGACCCGCGCCGGGCCGACCACGAACGGCGGATTGCACACGACCTGGTCGAACTTCCGCCGCGCGACCGGCGCGAACCACTCGCCGCGCACCAGTTCGACGTCCAGTTCGTTCAGCCGGAAGGTCGCCGCGGCCAGGGCGAGGGCCCGCTCGGAGACGTCCGTGGCGGTCACGCGCCGCGCGTGCCGGGTCGCGTGCAGTGCCTGCACGCCGTTGCCGGTGCCCAGGTCGAGCAGGGTGCCGACCGGGCGGCGGCTGGTGGCGCGGATCAGCGACAGCGACGCGTGGCCGACGCCGAGCACGTGGTCCCCGGGCACGGCGGTGCCGAGCACGTCGGCGTCGAGGTCGGAGACCACCCACCAGGAGCCCTCGTCGTCGCCGTGCGGGCGGACGTCGAGGGCGGCGCGGTAGCCGCCGGTGACCGGCGCGAGAAGGCCCGCCGTCACGGCGTCCTCCGGCGTGAGCGGCGCGAAGGCGGCCTTGACCGCGGTCTCCGGCTCGCTCCCGCCCAGCAGGAACAGCCGGATCAGGGTGCCGAGGTCACCCGCGTCGCGGGTCGCGCGCTCCGCCGGCAGCGGCTCGCCGCGGCCCAGCGCCGCGTGCGCGGCGCCGCCGAGGGCGGCCACCACGCCGTCGGCGTCGTAGCCGGTGCGCCGGAAGGCTTCGCGCAGCCGCGCGCAGACGTCGTCGGACAGGTCGGGCAGTACGCTTCGCGTGCTCACGGTGGGTAATGGTGCCACGATGGCTTCCGTGACCCTTGAACGCGTCCTCGCCCCGCTCGACGCGGCGCTGCCCGAGCTCGAAGCGCTGTACATCGACCTCCACGAGCACCCCGAGCTGTCGTTCGCCGAGACGCGGACGGCGGCCGAGCTGGCCCGGCGGCTGGAGCTCGACGGTTACGAGGTGCACACCGGCATCGCCGGCACCGGCGTGCTGGGCGTGCTGCGCAACGGCGAGGGCCCCACGGTGCTGCTGCGCGCCGACATCGACGCGCTGCCGGTCGAGGAGAAGACGGGCCTGTCCTACGCCAGCACCGCCCGCGGCACCGACGAGCACGGCCAGGACGTGCCCGTCATGCACGCCTGCGGCCACGACATGCACGCCACCTGGCTCTCCGGCGCCGCCGCGCTGCTCGCGCGCGGCCGCGACACCTGGTCCGGCACGCTGCTGGTGGTGTTCCAGCCGGGGGAGGAGAGCGCCGGCGGCGCCGCGGCGATGGTCCGCGCCGGCCTGTTCGAGATCGCCGGCCGGCCCGACGTCGTGTTCGGGCAGCACCTGGTGCCCGGCCCGGCCGGCTGGGTGCTCACCCGGCCCGGCGTGATCATGGCCGCGACCGACACGCTGCGCGTCACCCTGCACGGCCGCGGCGGGCACGGGTCGCGCCCGGAGACGACCGTCGACCCGGCCGTGCTGGCCGCGTCCGTGGTGCTCAAGCTGCAGACGATCGTGTCGCGGGAGATCGCCGCCACCGACTCGGCCGTGGTCACCGTCGGCTCGCTGCACGTCGGCACGGCGAGCAACGTGATCGCCGACGACGCCGTCCTCGAGGTCAACGTCCGCTCGTTCGACCAGGCCGTCCGCGAGCGGGTGCTGGCCGCGGTGGAACGGATCGTCAACGGCGAGGCGGCGACGGCCGGCGCGCCGAAGGTCCCGGACATCGAGCGGGGCAGTTCCTACCCGGTCACCGAAAACGACGCGGCCGCCAACGACGCGCTCACCGAGGTCTTCCGCGGCCACTTCGGCGCGGACTCGACCTTTCCCGCGCCGCTGATCACCGGCAGCGAGGACTTCAGCGAGTTCGGCCGCGCGGCGGGCGCGCCGTCGGTGTTCTGGCTGGTCGGCGGCTTCGACCCGGAGACGGTGATCACGGCGATGACCGAGGGCCGGTTCGAGCGCGACATCCCGTCCAACCACTCGCCGCGGTTCGCCCCGGTGCTGCACCCGACCCTGCGCACCGGCATCGAGACTCTCGTCGCCGCGGCGCTGAGCCGGTTGCGTCACCCCGCTGTCGGATGAACCACACGAGTGGGACGATGGACCACGGAGGTGGTGCAGTGACCATGCCCGCCAACGACTCGGACCCGGTCCTGATCACCGGGGCGGCCCCGTCGTACGAAGAGCAGTTCGCGGCACGCAAGCGCAAGTACGTCATCATGATGGCCTGCCGCATCCCGTGCCTGATCGCGGCCGGGCTGACCTACCACGTGTGGTGGCTGGCGCTGACGTTCCTGGCGATCTCGGTGCCGCTGCCGTGGGTCGCGGTGCTGGTCGCGAACGACCGCCCGCCGCGCAAGTCCGAGAACGTCTCGACCTACCAGCACGAGGCGAAGGCGATCGAGAGCACCACCCACCGCGTCATCGACGGCTGAGGCGTCAGGGAGCCACTTCTCCGACGAAAGATGCGCTTTGGGTCGCCTGAGGCGCATCTTTCGCCGAGAAAGATGCGGTTTTAGGCAGGCTGAGGTCCGACCTTTCCGACGGCCAGCGCGCCCAGCCGCGTCCCGCGCCGCAGGACGTCCACAGTGGACTCCCCGGCGAGCCAGCCGGTGAGCACGCCCGCGTCGAACGCGTCACCCGCGCCGGTCGAGTCGACGCAGTCGGCCTCGACGGCGGGCACGCTCGTGACGCCGCCCTGATCGACCCAGCTGGCGCCGTCCAGCCCGGCGGTGACCACCACCGCGCCGACCGCGCCGAGCAGCTCCTTCGCCGACGCCGGGTCCGCCGACCCGGTCAGCGCGACCAGCTCTTCGGTGTTCGGCATCAGCAGGTCCACCCCGCGCACGTCGTCGAGGAACGCGGCCGGGTCGGTGATGTGCGCGGCGGCCTGCGGGTCGACCGACGTCGTCAACCCGGCTTCGCGGGCCGCCGCCAGCGCCGCCAGCCCGGCCGCGCGCGACGGCGGGTCGAGCAGGACGTAACCGGACAGGTGCAGGTGGCTCGCGTCCTTCAGCACCTCGGCGGAGACGTCCTCGGGCGAGAAGCGCTGGTTCGCGCCGCGGTCGGCGAGCATGCTCCGCTGCCCCGAGCCGTCGACCATCACCACGACGCAGCAGGTCGGCGCCTCCGGGTCGACGGCGAACGCGCACCGCACGCCCGCCGCCTCCAGCTCGGCCTTGATCAGCCGGCCGCCCGGGTCGTCGCCGATCCGCGCGAGCAACGTCGTGTCGGCGCCGAGGGAGCGCAGCCACAGCGCCGTGTTCGCGCCCGCGCCGCCGCCGGTGAACCGGATCTTCGCGCGGGCGTCACCGCCGTGCGGCAAGGGCTTGTCGTGCCGGGCGATCACGTCGAGGGCCGCGTCGCCTACCACCACGATCCCGGTCATGCCAGCGCCACCGCCACCTCGGTCGCCAGCTTCGCGTTGTTGAGCACCAACGCCTCGTTCGCGTCGATGCTCACGCCGCCGCTCGCGGTGTGGAAGTGCTCCAGCAGCACCGGCGTGACGTCGGCGCCGTGCACGCCCCGCTCGGCCACCAGCGCGAGGCCTTCGGCGAGCAGCCGGTCGTGCAGCTCCCGGTCCATTTCGGACTCTTCGGGGATCGGGTTCGCCAGCAGGACACCGGAAGACGCGTACGCCCGGTGCGCGGCGACCACGGCGGCGGCCTGCTTCGGGTCGTCGACCCGCCAGCCGACCTGGTGGCCCGACGAGCGCAGGTAGAACGCCGGGAAGTCGCCGGTCCGGTAGCCCAGCACCGGCACGGAGTTCGTCTCCAGCACTTCCAGGGTCGCCGGGATGTCGAGCACCGACTTCACGCCCGAGCACACGACCACGGTCGGCACCTTCGCCAGCACGCCGAGGTCCGCCGAGACGTCCCAGGTCCGCGCGGCGCCGACGTGCACCCCGCCGAGCCCGCCGGTGGCGAACATCCCGATCCCGGCCGCGGCCGCCAGCGCCGACGTGCTCGCCACGGTCGTCGCGCCGGAGCGGCCGAGCCCGACGGCCGGGCCGAGGTCGCGCAGCGACAGCTTGTCCAGCCCGGCGTCCGGCGCGCAGACCCGCTCCAGCTCGGCGGGGGCGAGGCCGACGACGACCCGTCCGTCGAGCACCGCGATCGTGGCCGGGACGGCGCCGCCGTCGCGCACCACGCGCTCGAGGCGGCGGGCGACGTCGAGGTTGCGGCCCGGCGGCAGGCCGTGGGACAGGATGGTGCTCTCCAGCGCGACGACGGGGTGCCCGTCACGCAGCGCCGAGGCGACCTCTTGGTGCAGGTTGAGTGGGGTGGTCACGAGGAACCATCATCGGTGATCGCTCCGCGCGCGGAGCCAGTGGGTCAGCTCGGCGGAAAGGTTCGCCGTCGCGGTGCTCGCCCAGCGTGTTCGCGCGGCTTCGCTGCGGTAGAGCGTCCGGGACAGCAGGCCTTCGAGGACGGCGACGCGTCCTTCGCGCCAGATGTCGTCGGGGTACTTCGCGTACTCCTCGCGCACCCCGCGGGCGTACGTCGCGTACAGCTCGGGAGGGGCGCCGAGGATCGCCAGGTCGGCGTCGAGCAGGGCGGTCGCGAGGGCGTCTTCCGGCGGCGCGTCGTGCTTGGTCGTGGCGAGGATCAGGTCCGTGACGCGCTCGATGTGCGCTTCGCCGGTCTTCGCCTGCTTCAGCGCTTCCCGGGCCCATGCGGCGCTGGCGCGTTCGTCTTCGCCGGGCTTCGCGTCGTACACGACGTCGTGCGTCCAGGCCGCGACGGCGACCAGGGCGCGGCTGGTTTCGCCGAGGTCCAGGACGTCCGCGAGCCAGGCGGAGTCCCGCGCGACGGCGGCCGCGTGGTCCAGGGTGTGGTAGCGGCGGTGCGGTTCGCCGTAGCGCGCTTCGAGCCGTGCCCAGCCGGCCGCCGACGGCTCGCCGCCCAGCGCCGCGATCGCTTCGGGCCACTCCATGGCTAGTCGAAGATCCCCCGCGGCCGGGCCACCTGGTCGAGCCAGTCCTCGAGCTGCTTCTCCCAGTTCACGTCCGGCTTCATGGTGAACGTCCCGAGGAAGTCCTGGCCCCGGCCGCCGAAGCCGCCGCTCTTGCTCACCCGGACCCGCTTGGTGACCTCCAGCACGACCTCGGTGCGCTCCGGTGAGGTCAGGAAGGTGACCGCGAGCTGCGTGAAGACGCTCGCGAAGCGCGGCGAAGGCGCGAAGCGGATCTCCTGGAAGAACGGCAGCTGCTGCGGCGCGCCGTGGATCCGGCCCTGCTCGAGGATCGCCTCGCGGAAGGTGAACCCGATCCGGCTGACCGCGTCGAGGACCCGTTTCTGCGCCGGGAGCGGCTCGATCGCGACGGCGTCGGCGTCGAACGGGTCGGCCACCGCCGCGGCCAGGTCGAGCTCGGCCCGCACCCCGACCGCCGTGCCGGCCAGCGGCTTGGCGTAGACGCTCGTCACCGGCGTCTCCCACGGCAGCGCCAGCTCGAACGGCAGCCGGACCTGCTGGCCGGCGCGGATGGTCTCCCGGCCGACCAGGTGCTGCGTGCCGAAGGGGAGGTCTTCGGTCTTGTCGGCGCCGGGGATCTGGACGCGGGCCAGCAGCGTCACCGCGAGGCCTTTGATCTCCTGGTCGACCTCGCCGCCGAGCAGCAGCACCTCGCCGTGCAGCGGG
Source organism: Amycolatopsis sp. NPDC051128 (assembly GCF_040682715.1). Classification (NCBI taxonomy): domain Bacteria; kingdom Bacillati; phylum Actinomycetota; class Actinomycetes; order Pseudonocardiales; family Pseudonocardiaceae; genus Amycolatopsis; species Amycolatopsis sp. NPDC051128. Next base: position 56,876 of record NZ_JBFBBN010000035.1, read on the forward strand.
CGGCCGGGGGAAGCGGTCCGGTCCAGCAGCCGGGCGTCGAGCCGCGCCCCGCCCGAGCCGAACGTCGCGAGCACCTTCTGGAACATGCCCGCGATCCTGCCAGGTCGAGGGGCTTTCGTAGGCGGTTCCGGGGGACTCGGGCACAATGGCCGGGTGAGCACCGAGACTCTGACGAAGCCGGAAACCACGCCCGAGGGCGCGGACACCACCGACGACGACACCCCGAAGATGTTCCACTACGTGAAGAAGAACAAGATCGCCGAGAGCGCGGTCATGGGCAGTCACGTGGTGGCGCTGTGCGGCGAGGTCTTCCCGGTCACGAAGTCGCCGAAGCCCGGGTCACCGGTCTGCCCGGCCTGCAAGGAGATCTTCGACGGGCTGCGCCCGGGGGAGTGACCTCCGGCCGGGACCCCGGCGGGTGTGCCCGCCGGGGCTTTTCCGCTGTCCGGAAACGGACAGATCGCCGGACAAATGTGAATAACCTTCATTCGGCGGGTGTGCCGGCGCGGGACTCCTGGTAGATCGAGCGGACCAGGTTCCCTCACCCACCGGAGTCGCACATGCGCAGAACCGGAATCGTCGTCGCCGTCGCCGCCCTGCTCACCGCGTTCTCGCCGGCGCTCGCCCAGGCCGTCACGGGCTGGGCGGAGGTCGGCCGGGACCAAGCCCGTGCCCTCGACGAGAGCCAGGGCCTCGCCACGATCGTCCGCCCGTCGGGCACCACCATCCGCTACACCGGGGTCGGCACGATCCCGGCGGAGGAGAACTCGCAGGGCTGGAACCACGTCGGCGACCCCGGCTCGGCCCAGGGCTGGTACGTCGAGCCCTACCAGCGTGACGACCGGGGCGCGAAGCTCTTCCGCGTCCAGGCCCCGGACGGCTCGTGGAAGAACTACAAGCACGACCTCGAGTCGTGGGAAGCGAACAACAACTCCTTCGCCGCGGTGTCGCCCGACGCGCGCTGGCTGGTGGCGGGGGAGTGGGGCACCATGGCCCGGCTCCTGGTGCACCCGATGCCGGGCGCGGTGGCCACGGACCCGGCGCAGAACCTGCCGTACGCGTCCGCGATCCGGCTCGACCACCCGGTCCGCGACGTCCAGGGCTGCGACTTCCAGACCGTCACCCGGCTGCTCTGCGCGTCCGACGACCCGGACGGCAGCCTCTTCGGCACGACGAAGCCGCTGCTGCAGGTCGACCTGGCCGGCCCGCTTTCCGGCGCCGACGTCGCGGGTCACGTCACGTCGCTGGGCCGGCTCCCGCTCCGCAGCGGCTGCGGCGGGAACTTCGAGGTCGAGGGCCTCGACTTCGACGAGCGCGACAACACGCTCCGCGTGATCGTGATGTCCCCGGGCATCTGCATCCTCTTCGACAGCATGACCTACCGCTTCCGCCAATAACCCGTAACTCGCGTGATCAGACCCGTAACTCGCGTGATCAGACCCGTAACTCGCGTGATTGGGGCCGTGACTCGCGAGTTACGGCCCCAATCACGCGAGATCCGGCTTGGATCACGCGAGTTACGGGGTCAGGCGGTGGGGGCGGGGTCCAGGGACTCCGATTCCGGGGCCTTCGCCGGGGTCCGGCGCGCTTCGCGGCGGGCCCGGCGGCGCTCCTTGCGGGTCTCGACCATCGTGTAGAGGGTCGGGACCAGCACCAGCGTCAGCAGTGTCGAGCTGACCAGCCCGCCGATCACCACGATCGCCAGTGGCTGGCCGATGAACCCGCCCTGCCCCGTGATGCCCAGCGCCATCGGGACCAGCGCGAAGATCGTCGCCGCCGCGGTCATCAGGATCGGCCGCAGCCGGCGCCGGCCGCCCTCGGTGACGGCGTCGGCGACGCTCATCCCTTCGGCGCGGTACTGGTTGATCAGGTCGATCAGCACGATCGCGTTGGTCACCACGATGCCGACCAGCATCAGCATGCCGATCAGCGCCGGCAGGCCGAGCGCGGTGCCGGTGGCCAGCAGCAGCCCGATCGCGCCGGTCGCCGCGAACGGGATCGACACCAGCAGGATCAGCGGCTGGATCAGGCTGCGGAACGTGGCCACCATGATCAGGAACACGATCGCGATCGCCGCCAGCAGCGCCAGGAACAGGTTCGAGAACGCCTCCTGCTGGTCCTGGCTCACCCCGCCGAGCGAGGACGACGCGCCGCCGGCGAACGTCAGCCCGGCCAGCTTGGCCTTGATGTCCGCGGTGGTCTTGGTCAGGTCGTCCCCGGTGTTCTTGGCCGTCACCGTGGTGCTGAGGTCGCCGCCGGTGCGGCGCACCGACGCCGGGCCGTCCACAGTGGACACCTTGGCCACCTCGTCGAGCCGGACGACGCCGCCCGGGCCCGGGATCGGCAGGCCCTGCACCTGGTCGACGGTCACCGGGGCGGTGCCGGCGCGCAGCACGATGTCCGTGCGCTGTCCGTCCACGGGCAGCTGTGTCACCGTGCGCCCGGCGATCGCCTGGTTGGCGATCTGCCCGATGGTGCCCGCCGACAGCCCGTGCGCGGCGGCCGCGGCGGCGTCGACCTCGACCTGCACCCGCGGCGAGCCGACGGCGAGGTCGCTGGTCACCTCGGTCAGCCCGGACACCCCGCGCAGCGCCTGCAGCACCTGGTCGGCGGCCGGCTTCAGCGCGTCCTGCGAAGGCGCCGTGACGGTGACCGAGACCTGGTCGGAGTTGAACCCGGACGCGTCGGCGCCGATCTTGATCTCGCCCAGCTCGGGCCGTGCCGTCAGCTTGCCGCGGAGCCGGTCCGACAGCGCGTCGAGGTCGGTGTCCTTCGCGACGGTGACGGAGATGCTGGTCGAAGTGCCGCCCCCGAAGCCGAACGGGCCGCCACCGCCGACGCTGACCTGGTAGGTCCGCACCGCGGGCTCGGCCGCGAGGGCCTGCTCGACGGCGGTGGCCGCCTGCTCCTTCGCCTCGACGCTGGTGCCCGCGGGCAGCTTCTGCGTCAGGTTCAGCGTGGTGCCGCCGGACTGGTCGAGGAAGTTGGTGTCGAGCCGCGTGGCGAGCCCGACCGTGCCGGCGAAGATCAGCAGCGCGAGCAGCACGACGGTCAGCCGCCGCCGCGTCGCGAACCGGATCACCGGCAGGTAGGCCCGCTGCAGGATGCCGCGGCGCTCCTTTTCGACCGCCGCCTCGCGCGCCCGCTCGGCCTCGATGGCGTCCGCCGGGACCGCGGGCCGCTTCAGGAACCAGTACGCCAGCACGGGAACCACGGTCAGCGACACGAGCAGCGAAGCCAGCAGCGCCACCGTCACGGTGATCGCGAAGGGCGTGAACAGCTCGCCGACGAACCCGCCGACGAACGCGATCGGGAGGAACACCGCGACGGTCGTCAGCGTGGACGAAGTGACCGCGCCGGCCACCTCTCGGACGCCGTCGAGCACCGCCCGCTGTTTCTCTTCGCCGTACGCCAGATGCCGTTTGATGTTCTCCAGCACCACGATCGAGTCGTCGACCACCCGGCCGATCGCGATGGTCAGCGCGCCGAGGGTGAGCAGGTTGAGCGACAGGTCGCCGGTCCACAGCGCCAGCAGCGCGACCACCACCGACAGCGGGATCGACACCGCGGTCACCAGCGTCGAGCGCACCGACAGCAGGAACAGCAGGATGACGAGGACGGCGAACGCCAGCCCCAGCAGGCCTTCGGTGGTGAGACCGCTGATCGCGTCCTTCACCGGCGTGCCCTGGTCGAACACGACGCTCATCTCGGCGCCGGTCTTCTTCGCCAGGTCCGGCAGCTTGTCGCGGACGGCGTCGGAGATCGCGACGGCGTTTCCGTTGTCCACCATGGTGATCGAGAGACCGAGGCTGGGTTTGCCGTTGGTGCGCGTGATCGACGTCGGCGGCGCGAAGCCGGCCTGGACGTCGGCGACGTCGCCCAGCTTCACCGGACCCCGCCCCGGGGCGCCCGCTCGCGCGGCACCCGGGGTCAGGTACAGGCCGCGGAGACTGTCCACAGTGGTCTGTCCACCCCCGACCTGGACCGACAGCGTCTTGCCGTTCTCGGTCAGCGTCCCGGCCGGCACCGCGGCTCCGGCCGTCTGCAGCGTGGTGGCGATCGAAGCCGGGTCGACGCCCGCGGCGGCGAGCTTCGCGTAGTCGAGCGCGATCGTGACGCGCGGCTGCCGGACGCCGGTGACCGTCACGGTGCGGACGCCGTCGATCTTCCGCAGCTCCGGCGCGACCTGGTCGGTCAGCGCGGGCGCGAGCGCCTGCGGGTCCCCGGTGGTGCCCGCGGCGACCAGCACGACCGGCAGGTCGTCGGTGCTGCCCGCGGACACCGTGGGCTCGGAGTTCTGCGGCAGCCGTGGCCGGACCTGGTTCACGACCTGCTGGATCCGCGAGACGGCGGCGTCGATGTCCGTGCCGAACGCGAACCGCGCGACGACCCGCGAAACGCCGTCGGAAGACGTCGAGCTGAGCTGCTCCAGGCCTTTCAGCCCCTGCAGACCGCCTTCGAGAGGCTCGGTGACCTGCTGGTCGACCGCGTCCGGCGACGCGCCCGCGTACGCGGTGACGATCTGCGCCTGCGGGAACTGCAGGGACGGGAACAGCTGCTGCTTGAGCTGCGGCAGCGCGAAGGCGCCGAAGCCGACGACGACGAGCGCGAGCAGGCCGATCAGGCTCCGGTTGCGCAGGCTCAGTCTGGCCAGCACGGACATGATGTGAAAACCCCCTCAGGAACGACGCGGCGACCCATGCCTGCGTCAGTGACACGGAGAGCCTCCCATGTCCGAACTGAGGAGCGACTCAGTCTGGGGGTGGATTCCGGGTCGTCCCTTCGGTGGACCCGCGACCCTGAGGAGCGCTGGGTGCCGGTTCCGGCGCGCTGCGTGACGGATTGCCGTCCTCTTCGGACGGTGCGGCCACGTCGTCCCCGGCCGTGCCGTTGCGGGAGACGTCTTCGCCGCGCGGGCGCCGCAGCGGCGTGGTCGAGCGCTCCCACAGCTTGCGCCCCTCCTCCGAGCGCAGCCGCTCGGAGGCGCGTTCCATCTCCAGCCGCCGCCACTTGCGCCGCTGCCGCCGGGTCGCCTTCGCCGGCCACAGCTCCTGGATCGCGCTGTTGAAGTACGCCCCGCCGACCACGGCCAGCCCGATGAAGAACATCAGCAGCAGGAACGCGATCGGCGCGGCCAGCGCGCCGTAGGTATAGCCGGTCTTGGTGATCCAGTTCAGGTAGACGCGCAGGCCGATCGAGGAGAGCAGGAACACGACCATGGCGAGCACCGCGCCGGGCAGCCCGCGGTGCCACGGCAGCTTCCGCGGCAGCGCGAGCTTGTACAACGTGGTCAGCGCGAGGGTGATCATCGCGCCGAGCGCGGGGAAGTACAGCGTGCTCACCCACGACGTCACGGTCGGGCGCCAGGCCGCCGGGAAGAACTCCGGCAGCAGGTCGGGGCCGATCGCCAGCAGCGGCAGCCCGACCACGAGGATCACCAGGCCGCACAGGTACAGCAGGAGCGCGAAGATCCGCTGCCAGACGTCGTTGCGGACGCCGTACTGGTCGTGCGCGACGGTGATCGCGTCGACGAACGACGACATCGCCGACGAGCCCGCCCACAGCGAGATCAGGAAGCCGACCGAGACGATCTCGCCCTTGCCGACGGTGAGGATGCTGTTCACGGTCGGCTCGATGATGTCCTGCACGGCGTTGGTGCTGAAGACCGTCCGGCAGAAGCCGATGATGCGGTCGTGCACCGCGGTGACCACGTCCTGGCCGAACCACTCGCCGACGAACCCCAGGCTGCCGAGCAGGCCGAGCAGCAGCGGCGGCAGCGACAGCGTCTGCCAGAAGGCGGCCTCCGCGGCTTCGGAGAAGACGTTGCCTTCCCAGGCCTTGCCGAACGTGCGCGTGACGAGCCGCCACGGCCCCTTGCGGGCCACCTTCGCCGACTCCGGCGGCTGCACCTCACCCATGACGTGTCCAGCATGGTCCATCGGCACTGATTTGGCTCGTCACCGTCGGTGCGCCCGGGCGTGTCGAGGGGCCTCACCCGTGCCGGTGCCGGGAACTGTCGGACCCGGACGGTAGACTCGCTCCAGTGCCCTCACCGCAGTAGCCGACGCCGAAGTCGGTACCACAGTGAGGGTTTTCGCACGTCAAAGCACTTGAGGCACGGGAGCGAGGGGGAGGACCGGCGATGACGGAGACGCAGCTCGGGGCACCTCCCGCGGAGAAGGACTCGACCGCGCGCCCGCTGCGGGCGTGGCAGCGGCGGGCGCTCACGAAGTACCTGACCCGGCGGCCGAAGGACTTCCTCGCGGTGGCGACGCCGGGGGCCGGCAAGACGGTGTTCGGCCTGCGGATCGCCGCCGAGCTGCTGAGCGACCGCACGATCGAGGCGGTCACCATCGTCACCCCGACCGAGCACCTCAAGCACCAGTGGGCGGCGTCGGCGGCACTGGCCGGCATCCAGATCGACTCGAACTTCCGCAACACCACGGGTGTGACGTCGTCGGACTACAACGGCGTCGCCCTGACGTACGCGCAGGTCGCGGCCCACCCGACGCTGCACCGGGTGCGCACCGAGAACCGCAAGACGCTGGTCATCCTCGACGAGATCCACCACGGCGGCGACGCGAAGTCGTGGGGTGACGCGATCCGCGAGGCCTTCACCCCGGCCGTGCGGCGCCTGTCGCTGACCGGGACCCCGTTCCGCAGCGACGACTCGGCCATCCCGTTCGTCACCTACGAACCGGACTCCGGCGGGTTCCAGCGCAGCAAGGCCGACCACTCCTACGGCTACGCGGACGCGCTGGCCGACGGCGTGGTCCGGCCGGTCGTCTTCCTCGCCTACTCCGGCGAGGCCTCCTGGCGCACCAGCGCGGGGGAGGAGTTCACCGCGCGGCTCGGCGAGCCGCTGACCGCGGAGCAGAACGCCCGGGCGTGGCGCACGGCGCTCGACCCGGCGGGCGAGTGGATCCCGGCGGTGCTGCAGGCCGCCGACACGCGGCTGTCGCAGGTCCGCCAGAGCGTGCCCGACGCGGGCGGCCTGGTGATCGCCACCGACCAGGAGACGGCGCGGGCGTACGCGAAGATCCTCGAGCGCATCTCGGGGGAGATGCCGACGCTGGTGCTCTCGGACGACCCGAAGGCCTCGGGCCGGATCAAGGAGTTCTCCGAGACGAACGAGCGCTGGATCGTGGCGGTCCGGATGGTCTCCGAAGGCGTCGACGTGCCGCGGCTGGCCGTCGGCGTGTACGCGACGAGCGCGTCGACGCCGCTCTTCTTCGCCCAGGCGATCGGCCGTTACGTGCGGGCCAGGAAGAAGGGCGAGACGGCGAGCGTGTTCCTGCCGTCGGTGCCGGTGCTGCTGGAGCTGGCCAGCGAGCTGGAGGCGCAGCGCGACCACGTGCTGGGCAAGCCGCACCGGGAGAAGGAAGGCTGGGAGGACGAGCTCCTCGCCCAGGCCAACCGCACCGAGGACGAGCCGGGCGAGGAGGAGAAGGCGTTCACGTCGCTGGGCGCCTCCGCCGAGCTCGACCAGGTCATCTACGACGGCAACTCGTTCGGCACCGCGGTGTTCTCCGGCTCCGACGAGGAGCAGGAGTACCTCGGCCTGCCCGGCCTGCTGGAGCCCGACCAGGTCCGGGCGCTGCTGCGCAAGCGGCAGGAGGAGCAGATCGCGGACGGGAAGCGCCGCAAGCCCGCGAAGGAGGAGGCCCCGCCGGCCCCCTCCCGCCCGGCCTCGGTGAGCGAGCGGCTCGGCGCGCTCCGCAAGGAGCTCAACGCGCTGGTCGGCATGTACCACCACCGGACGAAGAAGCCCCACGGCGCGATCCACAACGAGCTGCGCCGGGTCTGCGGCGGTCCTCCGACCGCGATGGCGACCGTCGAGCAGCTCGAGGAGCGGATCGTGACACTGCGCTCCTGGTAGCGCACAGGCAGTGAGCGTCGCAGGTGCGGCGCGTCGGCACGCCGCCCGTCCGAAAGCCTCTGAAGGGGAGCTTCAGGGCACCGAAGGGCCAGTGAAGGAAACAGTCCGTTTTGCCCTCTTCGGGGCGGCCCCTGCGCCGTCTCGTGTCACCCGAGAGGTTGAAGTCCGGCCGTCACCGTCTGTTCCCGAACCCCGTTCGAGCGCTTGTGACGCTGCGTATCCGCCTGTCACCCGCAAGCTGCCCGTTCTTCCCCGGCCGGACGGCGGTTCGGGCAGTCAGTCCGAAAGGTTTCGCAAGTCGGCGACCAGGCGTGGCCGTGGTCGGTGGGATCACCACCAATCCGCGCCAGGTCGCACTCGGTGCCCGGCGGCTCCGGCGGCCGGGGGACGTCCGGGCCACCAGAAAACTTCGAAGTGACCCACCGTGAGTGCTGGCGATCACATCGTCAGCGGATCTACTCTTTCCGGGCGAGGTTCAGTCCGTGTTGCCGAACCGTGTCCAATTGGTGTCATTTAATCGATCCAGCTATCTTCCCCGCAGCCGCTCAGCGGCATATGTTGTCGCCCACAACATATGCGCGACGGTGCGCCGGGCCTCTCCGGATCACCGCCCCGCAGGCCCGAGACGACGTCGACGGCCGCTCGTCACAATGCTTGGATCCGGAAGGAACGAGGATGCGCACCAGAACCCTTACCCTCCTTGCCGCCACGGTGAGCACCGGCCTGGTGCTCACCGCCTGCGGCGCCAACAGTTCGAACAACGGGGGCACGGGGAGCAGCTCCAACTCCGCGTCCGCCCCGGCCGCCGGTGGCGCCAGCGGCAAGGTCGGCGTCATCCTCCCCGAGACCGCCAGCTCGGCGCGCTGGGAGGCTTTCGACAAGCCCATGCTGCAGGCCGCGCTGTCGGCGCAGGGCTTCGAGGCCGACGTCCAGAACGCCCAGGGCGACGCCCAGAAGTTCGCCACCCTGGCCGACGGCTTCATCAGCTCCGGCGTCAAGGCCCTGATCATCGCCCCGGCCGACCCGGCCGTCGGTGCCTCGGTCGAGGCGAAGGCGAAGGCCGCGGGCATCCCGGTCATCGACTACGACCGGCCGAGCCTCGGCGGCAGCGCCGACTACTACGTCTCGTTCGACAACGAAAAGGTCGGCCAGCTGCAGGGCCAGGCCATGGCTGAGGCGCTGAAGAGCAAGCCGGGCGCGGGCGTCGTCCAGATCGAGGGCGCCCCGACCGACAACAACGCGACGCTGTTCACCAAGGGCCAGGAGTCCGTCCTCGACCCGCTCTACGCGGCCGGCACGCTGAAGCGGATCCAGAAGCAGCCGATCAACGACTGGGACAACCAGCTCGGCGGCACGACGTTCGAGCAGATCTTCACCAACAACGGTGGCAAGGTCGACGGCGTCGTCGCGGCGAACGACGGCCTGGCCGGCGCGGTCATCACCGTCCTCAAGCGGAACGGCCTCAACGGCAAGGTCCCGGTCACCGGCCAGGACGCCACCGCCGACGGCCTGATGGCGATCATGCGCGGCGAGCAGTACATGACTGTCTTCAAGCCGATCAAGGAGGAGGCCGAGGCCACCGCCAAGCTGGCCGCCGCCCTGGTCAAGGGCGACAAGGCCGGTGCGGACGCCATCGCGACCGGCAAGCTGCACGACCCGAAGAACAACCGCGACATCAAGTCCGTGCTGCTCACGCCGAAGACGATCCTGGAGAAGGACATCAAGATCGTCGTGACCGAGGGCTACGTGAAGGCGACCGAGATCTGCGGTGGCGAACTCGCCGCCAAGTGCAGCTCGCTCGGCATCACCTCCTGAGCCGCCCGCGTTGCCGGTCGGGTTGGCAACGAACGGCGCAGTACCCATGAACAGCCGGGCCGGGACACGCACCCCGACAGCGCGTCCCGGCCCGGTCCCCACCCAGGAGAAAAGCCATCCATGAGTGAGCCCATTCTCGAGATCAAGGGCCTGAACAAGAGCTTCGGCCCTGTCCACGTCCTCCATGACGTGGACTTCGACGTGCGTGCGGGGGAAGTGACGGCACTCGTCGGCGACAACGGCGCCGGCAAGTCGACCCTCGTCAAGTGCATCGCCGGCATCCACCCGTACGACTCGGGGGCCGTGCGGTTCAACGGGCAGGACACCCACATCCGTGGCCCGCGCGACGCCGCCGACCTCGGCATCGAGGTCGTCTACCAGGACCTCGCACTCGCCGACAACCTCGACATCGTCCAGAACATGTTCCTCGGCCGCGAGCGCGGCAGCTCGTGGAAGCTGGACGAAGCCAGCATGGAGAAGGCCGCCCGCGAGACGCTGGCCTCACTGTCGGTCCGGACCGTGAAGTCCGTCCGCACGCCCGTTTCCTCGCTGTCCGGCGGGCAGCGCCAGACCGTCGCCATCGCGAAGTCCGTGCTGTGGAACAGCAAGGTCGTCGTGCTGGACGAGCCGACCGCCGCACTCGGCGTCGCGCAGACCCGGCAGGTGCTCGACCTGGTTCGCCGGCTGGCCGAGCAGGGCCTCGGCGTCGTGCTGATCAGCCACAACATGGCCGACGTGTTCGAGGTCGCCGACCGCATCGCCGTGCTCTACCTCGGCCGGCTCGTCACCGAGGTGCACACGAAGGACGTCACCCACGGCCAGGTCGTGGAGCTGATCACCGCGGGTCGCTCCGGTGACCTCGGTCTGGCCCGGCCCGAAGCTGTGGTCCTGTGAGCGGGAAGAAAGAACCGGAAATGACTGAAACCCCTGCCAGACACGAGGTCGACACCCCGGCCGCGGAAGCGCTCGCGCAGACCCAGAACCCCACCGCGGCGATCACCGACTTCGGCATCGACACGACATCGATGTCAACCGGCGAAGCCATCCGCGACTACTTCGCCCGCCTGCGGGCCGGCGAGCTCGGCGCGCTGCCGTCGCTGTTCGGCCTGCTCGTGCTTGTGGTCCTGTTCAGCGCGCTGTCGGACAACTTCTTCACGCTGGCCAACATCGCCAACGTCTTCCCGCAGGGCGCGGGCGTGATCATCATCGCGATGGGCATCGTCTTCGTGCTGCTGCTCGGCGAGATCGACCTCGCCGCCGGCGTGGCGTCCGGCACCGCCGCGTCGGTGATGGCGCTGCACTACGTCCACAACGGAAACCTGCTGGGCAACATGGGGTCGGGCGTGTTCATCACGTTCATCGCCGTCCTCGCCGTGGCCATGCTGCTTTCGGCCTACCAGCGGATCTGGGCCGGCGCCGGGCTTTCGCTGGTCGGCGTGCTGATCGTCGCGATCGGCGTCCCCGCCAACGCCTGGCTCGAGATCCTGCTGGCCATCTGCGTCGGCACCGCGATCGGCTGCATCACCGGCTTCCTCGTGTCGAAGATCGGCATGCCGTCCTTCGTCGTGACGCTGGCGCTGTTCATCGTGTGGCAGGGCGTCCTGCTGCAGTTCATCGGTGAGGGCGGCACGATCGGCATCACCAACTCGGACGTGCTGTACAAGATCGCCAACGGCAACCTGGACATCGTGGGCAGCTGGATCTTCTTCCTCGTCGCCGCCGGCGGCTTCGCGGTGATCACGCTGCTCAGCCACTTCAAACGGCTCAAGCGCGGCCTCGTCGTGCGGCCCACGGCGCTGGTGATGGTCAAGGTCGCGGCGCTCGTCGTGCTGTCGGCACTGGGCACCTGGCTGCTGACGATCAACCGCTCGCCGAACAAGGCGGTCGTCACGATCCAGGGCATCCCGTACGTCATCCCGATCATGCTGGTGCTGCTGGTGATCGGGACCTACGCGCTCAACCGGACCAAGTACGGCCGGTACGTCTACGCGGTCGGCGGCAACAAGGAAGCCGCCCGCCGCGCCGGTATCGATGTGCCGAAGATCCGGGCGAGCGTGTTCGTCATCGGCTCCGCGATCGCGGCGATCGGCGGCATCGTCGCCGCGTCGAAGGTCGGTTCGGTCAGCCCGCAGTCCGGTGGCCTGAACACCCTGCTGTTCGCGGTGGGTTCGGCCGTCATCGGCGGCACGTCGCTGTTCGGCGGCAAGGGCCGGGTCTCCGACGCGGTCGTCGGTGGCCTGGTGATCGCCGTGGTCATCAACGGCCTGGGCCTGCTCAAGCAGCCGGCCGCGGTGGTCAACATCATCACCGGCCTGGTCCTGTTGCTCGCCGCCACCGTCGACGCGCTGTCCCGGCGCCGCGCGGCTGCGTCGTCGCGCTGAACCAGCATGGAATGATCAAGTCCGTGACCAGCACGCCCGTTGCTCGACCGGACGAGGTGCGCCGGCACAACCGCACGACACTGCTCCGCCTGCTGCACGTCGGCGGGCCGAGCACCCGGGCGACCCTGGCCACCCAGCTGGGGCTCAACCGGAGCACGATCAAGACCCTCGTCGACGGGCTCGCCGAAGCCGGTGTCGTCGAGGAGAAGGTGCCGAGGCCGGGACGAGGGGCGGGCCGCCCCTCGCTCCTGGTCCTGCCCCAGCCGCACGCGGCGGTCGTGCTCGCGGTCGACCTGCAGGTCGAGCACGTCGCGATCGCCCTGGTCGGGCTGGGCGGCCAGATCCTGGGCCGCAACAGCTGGAACCTGCGCGGCCGGATGGGGCAGCCCGACGAGGTCATCACCCACGTTCTCGAGTCGACGGCCATCCTGGCCGGCGACCTCGGCGTGACCCCGGTCGCGGCCGGGGTGTCGGTGCCCGGCGTCGTCCGGCGGGCCGACGGGTACGTGCACGAGGCCCCGAACCTGCGCTGGACCGACATCGCGCTCGGCGAGCGGCTCGGCAGTGTGCTGCAGATCCCGATCCTGGTCGGCAACGACGCCGAGCTCGGCGCGGTCGCCGAGCACCTGCGCGGGGCGGCCCGCGGGTCGTCCGACGTGGTGTACATCTCGGCGGACGTCGGGGTCGGCGGCGGCGTCATCTCCGAAGGCTCGGCGCTGCGCGGCGGTTCCGGCTACGTCGGCGAAATCGGGCACATGGTGATCCGCCCGGGCGGACGGGCCTGCTACTGCGGCAGCAGCGGGTGCTGGGAGACCGAGGTCGGCGAAGCCGCGCTCTGCCGGGCGCTCGGGCTGGCCGAGGACACCCCGCGCGGCGCGATCCTGTTCGAGCTGCGGGAGCTGAGCCGCGATCCCGAGACGGCGCTGACGCGGCTCGCGGAGTTCGCCGAGTGGCTGACGCTGGGGCTGATCAACGTCGTCAACCTGCTGGGGCCGCAGCTGGTGATCCTCGGCGACCTGCTCACGGTCCTGCCGGACGCGGTCCTCCGGCACGTCGGCGCCGAGGTGCGCCGGCGCAGCCTGGTGAGCCGGGCGGTCGGTGGCACCCGGATCATCAGCTCGGCCCTGGGGGCCGACGTGAAGCTGCTGGGCGCCGCGGAAGTGGCGTTCGAGGTCGTGCTGGATTCTGTCTGATTTCCTGTCCGGTTTTGTGTCCGGAATCACGGTATTTCGCGGCCGGACCGTGACTTCGGCCCCGCACTTTGCAAGTTGCAGAAAACGAAGACGGCCGGTGCCTGTGCGCACCGGCCGCCTTCGGGCGTTTCGGGGTGGTTACCGCTGGAGGTCGGCGGACAGTTCCTTGAGCTTGGCCTCGTGCTCACGGGCGTGGTGCCCGCAGAAGAGCAGTTCGCCACCCTTGCTGAGGATGGCTCGTACCTGAGCTGCAGCTCCGCACCGGTCACAGCGGTCGGCGGCGGTCAGTTCGGGGCGGGTGAGCGTCGGCGATGTCATGGGGGTCTCCCTCCGTCCCGGCACCGGTTGCCCGGTGCCATCGATCCAGCTACGCCCACTTCGGGACTGATGCCGGTGGCGGCGATCGCCTCCGGCTCCGCGGTGTTCGTGGTTCCACTCTTCCAGACGTTTCGCAGCCCGCAAGTGTTCCCGCGCCGGTGGGACCTGAGTCACGCCGATTTACCCCGGATGCCGTAGTCGTATCCCGCAATGCAGGAGACGAAAACCCGGAGAGTTACGTTTTCCGTGGTCAGGCACCATGGGCACATGAGTGCCGCGAGCCCGGCGCGGAAGCTTTCGACGCCACCCGCCCCGCTGTTGTTCGTTCTCAGCGGAATTTCCATGTACGTCGGCGCGGCCGTCGCGGTCGGTCTTTTCGGACACGCGACGCCCGCCGGGGTGGCGTGGCTGCGGTGCCTCGGCGCGGCGGTGGTGCTGCTGGCCTGGCGGCGGCCACCCCGGGCGGCCTGGCGCGGCCGGCGGCTGGCGCTGGCGATCGTCTTCGGCGTCGTGACGGCGGGCATGAACGTGGTCTTCTACGAGGCGATCGCCCGGCTCCCGCTGGGCACGGCGGTGGCGATCGAGTTCGCGGGCCCGGTGGTGGTGGCGGCGTTCGGCTCCCGGTCACTGCGGGACGTGCTGGCGGTGCTGCTCGTGGCGGCCGGGGTGGTGGCCATCGCGGACGTCCGGCTGTCCGGGAGTGCCCTGGGAGTGGTGCTCGCCCTCGGCGCGGCGGCGGCTTGGGCGGGGTACATCCTGCTCGGCAAGCGGGTGGCGGTGGAAGGCGACGGCATCGACAGCCTGGCGATCGGCTTCGCCGCGGGGACGGTCGCGCTCTCCCCGCTGGCCCTCGGCACCGGCGAGGTGTGGTCTTCGCCGCGCTTGCTGCTGCTCGGCGTCGGCGTCGGAGTGCTCTCGACGGTGGTGCCCTACGCGCTCGATCAGGTGGTGCTGCGCCGCGTCGGCCAGGCCCGGTTCGCGCTGCTGCTGGCCCTGCTGCCGGTGACGGCCGGGGTGACCGGCTTCGTGCTCCTGGGGCAGGTGCCGAGCGTTTTGGAGGCCTTGGGGACGCTGGCGGTGGTGGCGGGGGTGGCCCTGCGGAGCCGTGAGACGACGTCCCGGCTGTCTCCGGAGCCACCGGGCTGACCGGCCTCGCCCCGGCCGGCCGCTTCCGCGGGCCGGATCGCGATGGCCTCCGCCGCACTCGACCGGGATACTGGCCCGGGGCGCAGGGGAAGCGGGTGGCCATGACGAAGGCGGCGTCGGCGGCGGCGAAGGACTTCGCCGCGGCCGGAGTGGGCGGGGTACATCTGGCCTGGGCGGACAACAACGGCATCCCCCGCTCCCGCATCGTCCCCGTCGCGGGCCTGGCCGACGCCGCCGGCCGCGGCGTCGGGGCGACGTCCCTGTTCGCCGTCTTCGACAGCCACGACGCGATCACCTACGGGCACGCCGGCCTCGCGACGCCGTCCGGCGACATCCGGCTCGTGCCGGTGATCGACCGGCTGTGCCGGCTGGCCGGGCAGCCCGCGCTGGCCTGGGCGCCGGTCCGGCAGGTCGCCGCGGACGGCTCGCCCTGGCCGTACTGCCAGCGGGCGGTCCTCGAGGCGCAGGTCGCGGAGGGTGCCCGGCGCGGGCTGGAGTTCCGCGCGGGCTACGAGCTGGAGTTCGCCGTCGCGCCAGCGGGCAGCACCGACGTCGTGACGACGCCCGGACACGCCGGGCCGGCCTACAGCCCGCACGCGCTCGTCCGCCTCGACGGCTTCGTCGCGGCCCTGCTGCACGACTTCGCGGCCAACGGCCTGCGGATCGGCCAGCTGCACGCCGAGTACGGCGTCGCGCAGATCGAGCTGTCGCTCGCCGCCACC
Organism: Amycolatopsis sp. NPDC051128; assembly: GCF_040682715.1. Lineage (NCBI taxonomy): Bacteria > Bacillati > Actinomycetota > Actinomycetes > Pseudonocardiales > Pseudonocardiaceae > Amycolatopsis > Amycolatopsis sp. NPDC051128. The sequence goes on from NZ_JBFBBN010000035.1 coordinate 72,330, forward strand.
GACCCGGTCTCGGCCGCCGACGACCAGCTGCTGGCCCGCCAGACCATCCACGCCGCCGCGCACACGCACGGTCTCGCCGTCAGTTTCGCGCCGCTGATCGGCCTCGGCGCGGCCGGCAACGGCTGGCACCTGCACACGTCCGTCCGCCGGAAGGGCCGGAACCTGCTCGAGGGCGAAGGCGACGGCCTGCCCGCCGAAGCCGGCGCCGGCTACCTCGCCGGGCTGCTGCGCGACCTGCCGGCGCTGACCGCGATCACCGCGCCGAGCGTCCCGTCGACCCTGCGGCTGCGCCCCGGCTACTTCGCCGGCGCGTACGCGTTCTGGGGCGTCGAAAACCGGGAGGCGCCGCTGCGGTACGTGCCCGGCTCGCCGCTGCTGGGCGCCGACCACGCGAACGTCGAGCTCAAGACGTCCGACGCCTCGGCCAACCCGTACCTCGCGCTGGCCGCGGTGCTGGCCGCCGGGATGGCCGGGATCGAGGATTCGCCCGCTTTGCCCGATCCCATCGGCGAGGACCCGGGCGGCTGGACGGAGGGTGAGCGCGAGACGCGCGGCGTGCGCCGGCTGCCGGCGGACACCGCCGAACAGGACGCCGCGCTGCTCGCCTCGCCCCGGATCGCCGGCGTGCTCGGCGACGAACTGCTGGGAGCGTTCCGCGCGGTCCGGGCGTCCGACGCGGCGTGGGCGGCCGAACGCACGACCGACGAGATCGTCGCCGCACACCTGTGGCGTTACTGAAGCTGGGAAGATGGCTCAGGGAGCCCGCGCGGGTTCCGGGAAGCCACTTGAGGGGACCGATGTCTTCGGGGATCGACGGCGGGCAGCTCGACCTGTCCGGGGTGCGGTGGCTGCCGGGCGGGGCCCGGCTGGCCGCGGTGGCCCAGGCGGAGCTGCCCCAGAAGGACGGCCTGGCCGCCGCGTTCTGCGGGCTCGCGGCGCTGCGGGCGGCCGGGCTCGACGTGCCCGACCAGGACGCCGTCGCGGCGGCCGCGGGTACCGGCCGCGGGCCGGTCGTGCGCCCGGCAGGCGAGGCGGGCCGGGCCGGCTTCCGGCTGCCGCTGCCGTCCGTCGACGACCCAGCCGCGGCGGGGACCCGGGTCTCCGGGCTGGCGGCGGCCGTCGGTTCGCTGTCGCGCGGCGCGCTCGTGGCCGTGCCGGTGACGGGGGAGTGGACCACCGAGTCGCTCTTCGACCTGCTGATGGGGCTGTGGGACGTGCCGCGCGTCGCGGTGATCGCCCGGATCGACGGCGCCGAGCTCGGCGCCCACGACACCCCGGAGCGCGCGCTGCTCGACTACCTCGACACCGGCATCCCGCCACTGTGGACGTCCCGATGGCGTCCGCCGGGCGGCCACTTCGTACTCCTGGCGGGCATCCGCATCGGCGCCGAGGGCACCCTCTTGTCCGTTGTGGACACTTACCCGTCGTTGGGGGACAACGGGATTCACGACCAGCCCGTCGAATGGGTGACGGCGGCCCTGGCCGGCCTCGGCGTGCTGGTGGTCGTCGACGCGGACCAGGCCGGCGTGACCCGCGAGGCGGCCCGCGTCGCCGGGCTCACTCCGTCCTTTTGGGACTGACCGCCGCCTTCGCTTCTCCGGTCGCGAAGCGGGAGTGGCGACGGCCGTAGGCGAAGTAGATCACCAGGCCGATCGCCAGCCACACGGCGAAGCGGATCCACGTGAGCACGTTGAGGTTGAGCATCAGGTACAGGCACGCCAGCGCGGCCAGCACCGGGACGACCGGCGAGAACGGCACGCTGAACGGCCGCTCCAGGTCGGGACGGCGGCGGCGCAGCACCGGGACCGCCACCGCCACGATGATCATCGCCGACAGCGCGCCGATGCTCACCATGTCGGCCAGCTCGGAGATCGGGACGAACGCGGCCAGCACGGCGATGAGCGCCGCGCCGCCGATCGTCATCCGGTGCGGGGTGCCCCAGCGCGGGTGCGCGGTGCCGAGCGCCTTCGGCAGCAGGCCGTCCCGGCCCATCGCGAAGCCGATCCGGCCGATCGTGACCAGCTCGACCATCATCACCGACGTCAGCCCGGTCACCGCGCCGAGCGAGATCAGCGCGCCCACCCAGTGCTGGCCGACCCGGTCGAACGCGTCGGCCAGCGGCGCGCCCGTGTCGATGTCGGTGAACGGGATCATGCCGGTCAGCACGATCGACACGCCGATGTAGAGCACCGCGCACAGGCCCAGCGCGCCGAGGATGCCGACCCGGAGGTCCTTGCGCGGGTTCAGCGTCTCCTCGCCGAGGTTCGCGAGGGCTTCGAAGCCGGTGTAGGCGAAGAAGACCACGGCGGCGGCGGTGACCATCCCGGCCAGGCCGTACACCGACTGTTCGAGGCCCAGCGCGGCCTGGACCACCGGTTGCTCCAGCACGGTCGCCCCGGCTTCGGGCGCCTGCGCCGGCGGGACGAACGGCGTCAGGTTGGCGCCCCGGACGAAGAACAGGCCGACCGCGAGCACCAGCACGCAGACCCCGACCTTCACGCACACCAGCAGGTTCGTCAGCCAGGCCGACTCCTTGATGCCCAGCACGGCGACCACGGTCAGCGCGGCGATGACGAGCACCGCGCCGACATTGACCTTCGCGTCTTCGCCGAACCACTCCGGCGCCAGCCCGAGCAGGTTCGCCAGGTACCCCGACCAGCCGCGCGAGACCACGGCGGCGCCGAGCGCGAACTCCAGCAGCAGGTCCCAGCCGATGATCCAGGCGAACACTTCGCCGAGGGTGGCGAAGGCATAGGTGTAAGCGCTTCCCGCCGTCGGCACGCTGGAGGCGAGCTCGGCGTAGCACAGCGCCGCGAGCCCGGCGACGACCGCGCCGAGCACGAACGACAACGTCACCGAAGGCCCGGCGTGCGTCTTCGCCTCGACGCCCGCGAGGGTGAAGATGCCGGTGCCGATGATGATCCCGACGCCGAACCCGACCAGGTCGCGTCCGCGCAGCCGCCGCTTGAGCTCACCGGAGTCCTGGCGTTTCAGGACCTCGTCGACGTTCAACGTTCTCCGCTCACCCATGAGGAGAAGCTAAAAGGTCACGGGCGGTCCCGCAGAACGGCCGGGTCAGCTTTCCCCGGCCAGGCCGTTCTCCTGGGCGAGGATCGCGGCCTGCACGCGGGAGCGCAGGTCCAGCTTGGCCAGCACGCGGGAGACGTGCGTCTTGACGGTGGTCTCGCCGATGAGCAGCCGGGTGGCGATCTGGGCGTTCGAGAGGCCGTCGCCGAGGCAGCCGAGCACCTCCCGTTCCCGGTCGGTGAGGTCCGCGAGGCCGTGCGGGACGGGCGCCGGCTCCGGCGTGGCGGCGGCGAAGGCGGTGATCAGCCGCCGGGTGATCTGCGGGGCGAGCACGCCTTCCCCGGCCGCGACGAGCTTCACGGCCTCGATCAGCCGGGACGCTTCGACCGACTTGATCAGGAACCCGGCGGCCCCGGCCCGCAGCGCGCCGTACACGTACTCCTCGAGGTCGAACGTGGTCAGCACGAGCACCTGCGAAAGCCCTTCGGCGACCAGCTCGCGGGTGGCGGTGATGCCGTCGGTGCCCGGCATCCGGACGTCCATCAGGGTGACGTCCGGCCGCAGCGCCCGGGCCTGCCGCACCGCGGCGGCGCCGTCGGCGGCCTCGCCGACCACCTCGATGCCCTCGGCGTTGCCGAGGATGGTGGTCAGGCCGAACCGGATGGCACTGTGGTCGTCGGCGATGAGGACCCGGACGGTCATCGGCTGCCGCCCACCGGCAGCTCCGCGCGGACCAGCCAGCCGTCCCCGGCCGGGCCGGCGGTCAGCCTGCCGCCCACCGCGTCCGCGCGTTCGCGCATGTTCAGCAGGCCGGCGCCGTCGGCGGGGTCGCGGGGCGGGTGGTGGACGTCGTTGCGCACCTCGACCGCGAGGACGCCGTCGAGGTAGCGGACGTCCACGTCGACCTGGCCGCCGGGGGCGTGCTTGACCGCGTTGGTCAGTGCCTCCTGCGCGATCCGGTACGCCGTCAGGTCGACCGCCGCGGGCAACGCCACGCCGGCGTCCACAGTGGACCCGACGTGCACCTCCAGCCCGCTCGCCCGCGCCGAGTCCACCAGCTTGGCCAGTTCCGCCAGCCGGGCCGGCGCGGTCGTCTCCGCCTCACCGCCCTCGGCCTTGAGCAGCCCGATCATGGCGCGCATCTCCTCCAACGCGCTGACACTGTTTTCCCGCACCGACTCCAGTACCGTCTTCGCCAGTTTCGGATCGGGCATCGACAGCGCCGCCTCCGACTGGATCGCGATGGCCGAAAGGTGCCCGGCGATCACGTCGTGCAGGTCACGCGCCATCCGCCCGCGCTCGGCGGCCACCGCGGCCCGGCGGTCCAGCTGCGCGATCTTCGCCAGCTGCTCGGCGTTCGCGCGCTCGGTCTCGGCGATGTCGCGCTGCTGCCGGAGGTTCGCCGCCCACCACACCGGCGTGAGGACGAACGGCAGCACGCTCACCGCGGCCAGCACCGCCGTGCGCCACTGCTGCGCGAGCAGCAGCACCGCGGCGAACACGGCCGCCACCGACAGCGCGGCGACGCCGATCATCACCCGGCTCGTGCGCCGGGAGCCGTACAGCGTCGCCGCGTACAGGAAGTCGGTGTAGATGATCACCACCGGCAGCGACGGGCTGAGCAGAATGTCGACGGCCAGCACCGCCGTGGCCAGCAGCAGCGCTCCCGGCACCCACCGGCGGAACAGTTCCAGCCCGCACAGCGCGGTCAGCTCGAGCAGGCGTACCCACAGCGGCGCGTGGTCGTACGCCGTGAGGAGCCGGTGGATGCCGGCAGCGTAGCCGAGGAAGCCGATCAGCCAGGTGGTCAGCGCGATCAGGGCGTCTTGCTGCCACACCGGGAGCGATCGCAGGCGCGGGAGGGGCATGTGACCATCTGAGCACATGGGGTGACCGGTCCGCGTCCTACGAAGTGATGACGCCCGGTCGTGCCTTTCGCCGACGCGCCCGGGGCGGCGCCCGGGCGAGGGTGGAGGCGTGGACGAGATCGGAAAGTTCTTCGCGGAGAACCCGATGGCCGCCGTGATCGCGGCGGGCGAGGTCGGGTTCTGGGTGGTCATCGCGGCCGGGCTGGCCGTGCGGTACGTGCTGCGCGCCCGGCGGACGTCGGTCGTGCTGCTCGCCATGGTTCCGCTGATCGACGTCGTGGTGCTGGTGGCGACCGTGCTCGACCTGGCAGGCGGGGCGAAGGCGAACTTCACCCACGGACTCGCCGCCGTCTACCTGGGCTTCAGCGTCGTGTTCGGGCCGGGCATGGTCCGGTGGGCCGACGGGCGGTTCGCGCACCGGTTCGCCGGCGGGCCGCCACCACCGCCGAAGCGGCGGGGGCGGGCGAGGCTGCGCCACGAATGGCGGGAGTTCGGAAAGTGCCTGCTGGCCTGCGGGCTGGCGGCGGTGGTCCTGCTGATCGCGATCTTCGCGATCGGCACACCGGAGCAGGTGGCGCCGCTGTGGGCCTGGTTCCCGCGGCTGGGCACCGTGTCGGTGATCTGGCTGTTCACCGGCCCGGTCTGGGAGGCGCTGTCCGGCGACCGCGAGGAGGCGCGGACATGACCGAGCCGATCGGATTCCGCTCCGCGTGCCGGGTGCGGGAGAGCTTCGCGAGTGACGTCTTCGCGCGCGGATGGCGCGAACGGCCGGGCACCGGAATGCTGGTCCCGTGTCCGCCGAGATCCCCGCCCGCCGTCCCCTGCACGAGCTCGCCGACCTCCACGGCGTCGCCACCCGGTACGAGAACGCCGACCAGGTCTGGGTCGACGTGGCCGATGACGTCGTCGTGGCCGTCCTGGGACAGTTCGGTGTCGACGCCACCGGTGAGGAGGCCATCGCCGCGGCGCTGACGGCCGCGCGCGAAGCCCGGTCCGCGGCCGTGCTGCCGCCGGCGATCGTCGTGCGGGAAGGCACCGGACGGCGGCTGGGGGTCGACGCCGAGGTCGTGCTCGAGGACGGGACGCGGCGGCGGGCCGAGGGCGAGCTGCCGGCGGACCTGCCGCTGGGCTGGCACCGGGTGGTCACCGCCGACCAGGACGTCGTGCTCGCCGTGGTGCCGGCGAAGCTGCCGGAGGTCCGGCCCGCGTGGGGATGGATGCTGCAGCTCTACGCCCTGCACTCGGCCGGCTCCTGGGGCATCGGCGACTACGCCGACCTGGCGACCTTCGCCGCCCGGTCGGCCGCCGAGCTCGGCGCCGGCGTCCTGCTGGTCAACCCGGTCCAGGCGATCAGCCCCGCCCACCCGGTGGAGCGCTCGCCGTACTCGCCGGCGAGCCGTCGGTTCGCCAACCCGGTCTACCTGCGCGTCACGGCGACCGAGACGTTCGCCGAGGCCGGCGCCGCGACCCAGGACGCGGTGCGGTCGCTGGCGCCGGACCGGGAGGGCGACCTCATCGACTACGACGCGGTGTGGACGGCGAAGCACGCCGCGCTCGAACTGCTGTGGCCCCACCGGGTGGAGGAGGTGCCCGACGACGACGACCTGGCCGCCTTCGCGCTGTTCTGCGCCCTCGCCGAGCGGCACGGCGCGGACTGGCGGGACTGGCCTGAGGAGCTGCGCGACCCGGCCGGCCCCGAGGTGGAAAAGGCCCGGCAGGAACTGAAGGAGCGCGTCGGGTTCCACGCTTGGCTGCAGCACCTCTGCCGGGTGCAGCTGGCGGCCGCCCGCCGGGCGGCGCGCGAGGCCGGGATGACCGTCGGGATCGTGCACGACCTGCCGGTCGGGGTGCACCCCGGCGGGGCCGACACGTGGGCGGTGCGGGACGTCTTCGCGGCCGACGTGCGGGTGGGCGCGCCGCCGGACGCGTTCAACCAGCAGGGGCAGGACTGGAACCTGCCGCCGTGGCGGCCGGACAAGCTGGCCGAGGCCGGGTACGCGCCGTTCCGGGACGTCATCCGCGGGGTGCTGCGCTACGCCGACGGCATCCGGGTCGACCACATCGCCGGGCTCTGGCGGCTGTGGTGGATCCCGCCGGGCGAGCCCGCGCACCGCGGCACGTACGTCCACTACGACGCCGAAGCGATGGTCGGCGTGCTCGCGCTCGAGGCGCACCGCGCCGGCGCGGTGGTCGTGGGGGAGGACCTCGGCACCGTCGAGGAGACCGTCACCGAGACCATGCACGAACGCGGCATGCTCAGCTCGGCCGTGCTGTGGTTCGAACGCGACTGGGACGCGCCGGGCAAGCCGTTCACGCGCCCCCGCGAATGGGACCCGGACGCCATGGCCAGCATCTCGACGCACGACCTGCCGACGGTTTCCGGCTGGCTGGCCGGCGAGCACGTCCGGGTCCGCGCCGAGCTGGGGCTGCTGGACCGCGGCGTCGAAGCGGAAGCGGAAGCGGCCGCCGGCGAACGCGAGGCCCTGTTCGAACTCGTTGCGCGGGAAGGGATTCCGGACGACGACCCGGTCGTCGCGCTGCACACGCTGCTGGCGTCGGCCGCCTCGCGGCTGGTGCTGACGTCGCCGGCGGACGTGGCGGGCCAGGTGCGGCAGCCGAATCTGCCCGGAACGATCGACCAGTACCCTAACTGGCGGATTCGCCTTCCCGTCAGCGTCGACGGCTTCTTCACCGCGAAGGGGGTCCGTGCCGCGGTCGCGCCGCTGGCGGTGGCCCGTCCGCTGCTGGAGTAACGACCACCCCGTGGCGCACGACCCCCGGTGACACGCGTCCGCGGACGCCCCGGCACGACCCAAGCTCGAGGAGAAACCAGTGCGGCCCTGGCCAGGAACGCCCTACCCGCTCGGCGCGACCTACGACGGAGTGGGGACGAACTTCGCCCTGTTCTCCGAAGTCGCCGAGCGGGTCGAACTGTGCCTGTTCGACGCCGACGGCGCGGAAACGCGGCACGCGCTCGAAGAGGTGGACGGCTTCGTTCACCACGGCTACCTGCTCAACGTCGGGCCCGGGCAGCGGTACGGGTTCCGGGTGCACGGCCCGTACGACCCGAGGCGCGGCCTGCGCTGCAACCCGAACAAGCTGCTCATCGACCCGTACGCGAAGGCCGTCTCGCACGGCGTGAAGTGGGACGAGTCGCTGTTCGGCTACCGGTTCGGCAACCCGGACGTGCGCAACGACCACGACTCGGCGGGCCGGGTGCCGTACTCGCTGGTGGCGAACCCGTTCTTCGCCTGGGGCAACGACCGTCCGCCCAAGCGGCCGTACAACGAGACGGTCATCTACGAGGCGCATGTCAAGGGCATGACCGTGAATCACCCGTTCGTGCCCCAGGCGCTGCGGGGCACCTATGCCGGTCTCGCGCACCCCTCCGTCGTCGAGCACCTGCAGAAGATCGGCGTGACGGCGGTGGAACTGCTGCCGGTGCACCAGTTCGTCACCGACCACGGCCTGGCGGAGAAGGGCCTGACGAACTACTGGGGCTACAACACGATCGGCTACTTCGCGCCGCACGACTCCTACGCCGCGATGCCCGGCGAGGGCGGCCAGGTCCAGGAGTTCAAGGGCATGGTGAAGGCCTACCACGAGGCCGGCATCGAAGTGATCCTCGACGTGGTTTACAACCACACCGCGGAGGGCAACCACCTCGGGCCCACGCTGTCGATGCGCGGCATCGACAACGAGGCCTACTACCGCCTGGTCGAGGGGGAACCCGAGTACTACATGGACTACACCGGCACCGGGAACTCGCTGAACGTGCGCAACCCGCACACCCTGCAGCTGATCATGGATTCGCTGCGCTACTGGGTGACCGAGATGCACGTCGACGGCTTCCGGTTCGACCTCGCTTCGGCGCTGGCGCGCGAGTTCTACGACGTCGACCGGCTGTCGACGTTCTTCGACCTCGTGCAGCAGGACCCGATCGTGAGCCAGGTGAAGCTGATCGCCGAGCCGTGGGACGTCGGCCCCGGTGGCTACCAGGTCGGCAACTTCCCGCCGCTGTGGACGGAGTGGAACGGGCAGTTCCGCGACACCGTCCGGGACTTCTGGCGGGGCGAGCCCTCGACGCTGGGCGAGTTCGCGTCGCGGATCACCGGCTCGTCGGACCTCTACCAGGACGACGGCCGCCGCCCGTTCGCGTCGATCAACTTCGTCACCGCGCACGACGGCTTCACGCTGCGGGACCTGGTGTCCTACAACGAAAAGCACAACGAGGCCAACGGCGAGGGCAGCCGCGACGGCGCCGACGACAACCGGTCGTGGAACTGCGGTGTCGAGGGCGAGACCGACGACCCGGAGGTGCTGGCGCTGCGCGCCCGGCAGCAGCGCAACATGCTGGCCACGCTGATGCTGTCCCAAGGCGTGCCGATGATCCTGCACGGTGACGAGCTCGGCCGGACCCAGCAGGGCAACAACAACGTCTACTGCCAGGACTCCGAACTGTCCTGGATGGATTGGGATCTGGCGAAGGACAACGCCGGCCTGGTGCAGTTCACCGCCGGGCTGACCGCGCTCCGGCGACGGCACCCGGTGTTCCGCCGCCGGCGGTTCTTCCACGGCGGCCCGGTCGGCAAGGGCGACAGTCTGGGCGACATCGCCTGGTTCACCCCGGCCGGCGAGGAGATGACCGAGCAGAACTGGGACGACGCCTTCGGCAAGGCGGTCGTGGTCTTCCTCAACGGCAAGGCGATCCCGGATCTCGACCAGCGTGGGATGGCGGTCGAGGACGACTCGTTCCTGCTCGCCTTCAACGCGCATCACGAGGACATCGACACCACGTTGCCGGGCAACGGGTACGGCCAGAGCTGGACCGTCGTGGTCGACACCGCGACCGGCGAGGTGGAGCCCGCCGAGGCGAAGCCGATCGAAGGCGGTGGCCAGTTCACCCTTCCCGCCCGGTCCCTGATCGTGCTGCAGCGGACGGAGCCCGAATGACGGTGCCGGAGTCGACGTACCGGGTGCAGCTGCGCCCGGAGTTCACCTTCAGTGACGCCGCGGAGATCGCCGGCTACCTGCGTGACCTGGGCATCGGCGCGCTCTACGCGTCGCCGGTGCTGGACGCGGTGCCGGGCTCGACCCACGGCTACGACGTCGTCGACCCGACGCGCGCGCGGCCCGAGCTGGGCGGCGAGGAAGCGCGCCGGAATCTCTCGAAAAAGCTGAAGGAGGCCGGGCTCGGCCTGGTCGTCGACATCGTGCCGAACCACATGTCGGTCGAGGTGCCGAAGGCGAACCGCTGGTGGTGGGACGTGCTCAAGCACGGCCGCGACGCCGCGTCCGCCTCGTTCTTCGACGTCGACTGGGACCGCGGCCCGCTCCTGCTGCCGGTGCTCGGTGACGACGACGCGGTCGCCGAGCTGACCGTCGACGGCGACGAGCTCGCCTACTACGACCACCGCTTCCCGCTGGCGCCGGGCACGGAAGACGGGACGCCGCAGGAGGTCCACGAGCGCCAGCACTACCGCCTGGTCGGCTGGCGCCGCGGCAACGCGGAGCTGACCTACCGCCGGTTCTTCGACATCACGAACCTGGCCGCGGTCCGCGTCGAGGACCCCACGGTGTTCGCGGAGACGCACGGCGAGGTGCTGCGCTGGGTCGCCGACGGCGACGTCACCGGCCTGCGCGTCGACCACCCGGACGGGCTCGCCGACCCGGGCGGTTACTTCCGGCGGCTGCGGGAGAACGCGCCCGGCGCGTGGATCGTGGCGGAGAAGATCCTGCACCCGGGGGAGCCGCTGCCGCAGAGCTGGCCGGTCGACGGCACCACCGGCTACGATGCGCTGCGCGAGATCGCCGGCGTCTTCGTCGACCCGGCGGGCGAACCCGGCTTCACCGAACTCGCCACCGAACTGGGCGTGAAGACCGGCTACCACCGCGTCGAGGCCGAGGCCCGGCGCCTGGTCACCGACCGCATCCTGGTGGCCGAGGTCCGGCGGATCGCGGCGCTGCTGCCCGACGTCGACCCGGAAGCGGCCCGGCAGGCGGTGGCCGAAACGATGATCGCCTTCCCCGTCTACCGGTCCTACCTCCCCGAGGGCGGGGCCCACTGGGCGGCCGCGATCGCCGGGGCCCGGCAGGCCCGGCCCGACCTCGCCGACGCGCTGCTCCGCCTCGACGCCTTCGTGCGCCGGGACCCCGGCGGCGAGCTGGCCACCCGGATCCAGCAGACGTCCGGCATGGTCGTGGCCAAGGGCACCGAGGACACGACGTTCTACCGCTACACCCGCTTCGCCGCGCTCAACGAGGTCGGCGGCAACCCGGACCGGTTCGGCCTCGGCGTCGAGGAGTTCCACCGGCTGGCGGCCGGGCGCGAAGCCGGGCACCCGGCCTCGATGACGACGCTGACCACGCACGACACCAAGCGGTCCGAGGACACCCGCGCCCGGATGGCGGTGCTGGCCGAGCTGCCCGGCGAGTTCGCCGACGCGGTCCGGCGGTGGACCGCGCGACGCGGGATCGACGAGCCGTCGCTGAACCTCCTGGCCTGGCAGACGCTGGTCGCGACCTGGCCGATCGAGCCGGCCCGGTTGCGGGACTACCTGGACAAGGCGGCCAAGGAGGCCAAGCTCCGGACCAGCTGGACCAGCCACGACGAGGCGTTCGAGGCCGACGTCGCCGCCTGGCCCGAAGACGTCATGGGCGACGCCGAACTGGTTTCGGAGATCGAAACGTTCGTCGGCCGGATCACCGGGCCCGGCTACGTCAACTCGCTCGGCCAGAAGCTGGTGCAGCTGACCGCGCCCGGCGTCCCGGACGTCTACCAGGGCACCGAGCTGTGGGACTTCTCGCTGGTCGACCCGGACAACCGCCGCCCGGTGGACTACGCGGCCCGCCGCGAGATCCTGGCGCGGATCGCCGACGGCGAACTGCCGGAGATCGACGCGTCGGGCGCGGCGAAGCTGCTGGTGGTGCACAAGGCGCTGAAGCTGCGCCAGGAGCACCCCGCGCTGTTCCGTGGTTACCGGCCGTTGCGCGCCGAAGGGGCCGCGGCGGAGCACTGCCTGAGCTTCACGCGGACGCCGGACCTGGCGGTCGCGGTGACCCGGCTGCCGGTGGGCCTCGCGGCCGCCGGTGGCTGGCGCGACACCGTGCTGCCGTTGCCGGACGGCCGCTGGACCGACGTCCTGACCGGCCGTGAAGCGAGCCAGGAGCCGGCCACTCTGTTCGACCGCTATCCCGTCGCGTTGCTGGTGCGAGGAGACGCATGAGGTTCAGCGTGTGGGCCCCGTCCGCCGAGCGGGTCCGCGTCCAGGCCGACGCCGGCGTGCACGAGATGACCGCCGGCGAGGGCGGCTGGTGGCACGCCGAGGCCGACGGCGTCGACTACGGCTTCCTCCTGGACGGCTCGGACGAGCCGCTGCCCGACCCGAGGTCGCGGTGGCAGCCGCACGGCGTCCACGAGCTTTCGCGGGTCTACGACCACGCCGAGTTCGACTGGACCGACGACGCCTGGCACGGGCGGCAGCTCGCGGGCGGCGTCGTCTACGAGCTGCACGTCGGCACGTTCACCGAGGGTGGCACCTTCGACGCGGCGATCGAGCGGCTCGGCCACCTCGTCGACCTCGGGATCACGCACGTCGAGCTGCTGCCGGTCAACGCCTTCGACGGCACCGCGGGCTGGGGCTACGACGGCGTCCTCTGGGGCGCGGTCCACGAGCCCTACGGCGGGCCGGACGGGCTCAAGCGGTTCGTGGACGCGGCCCACGCGCGCGGCCTGGCCGTGGTGCTCGACGTCGTCTACAACCACCTCGGGCCGTCGGGGGCCTACCTCGACCGGTTCGGGCCGTACTTCGCCGGGCAGAACGACTGGGGACCGGGCCTGAACCTCGACGGCCCCGGCTCCGACGAGGTCCGCCGGTACGTCGTCGACAACGCGCTCAGCTGGTTGCGCGACTTCCACGTCGACGCGCTGCGCCTGGACGCCGTGCACGCGTTGCTCGACCGGCGCGCCGTCCACCTGCTCGAACAGCTCGCCACCGAGGTCGACGCGCTGTCGGCGGCGCTGAACCGGCCGCTGACGTTGATCGCCGAGTCCGACCTCAACGACCCGAAGCTCGTCACGCCCCGCGAGCGTGGTGGGCACGGCCTGCACGCCCAGTGGTCGGACGACTTCCACCACGCCCTGCACGTCAAGCTCACCGGGGAGAAGTCCGGCTACTACACCGACTTCGCGGCGCCGGACGCGCTCGAGCGGGTGCTGCGCGAGGTGTTCTTCCACGCCGGCACCTGGTCGTCGTTCCGCGAGCGGACCCACGGCCGTCCGGTGGACACCCGGACCGTGCCCGGCCACCGGTTCCTCGGCTACCTGCAGAACCACGACCAGATCGGCAACCGCGCGACCGGCGACCGGCTGTCGGCGACGGTCGCGCCGGGCCGGCTGGCCTGCGGCGCGGCCATCCTGTTCTGCTCGCCGTACACGCCGATGGTGTTCATGGGGGAGGAGTGGGCGGCGAGCACGCCGTGGCAGTTCTTCGCCTCCTTCCCGGACCCGGAGCTGGCCGAGGCCGTCCGCACCGGCCGCCGTCGCGAGTTCGCCCGGCACGGCTGGGGCGAAGCCGACGTCCCCGACCCGATGGACCCGGCCACCGTGGAACGTTCGCGGCTCGACTGGGCGGAGGCCGAGCGGCCCGGTCACCGGGAGATGCTGGAGCTCTACCGTGCGTTGATCCGGCTGCGCCGCGAACAGCCCGCACTGGCCGACCCGTGGGTCGCGGACCTGCGCGTCGACTCCGCGCCGGACGGGTCGTGGCTCGTGTTGCGCCGCGGCGGCCTGCGGCTGGCCGTCAACTTCGGACCCGGCGTGGTGACGTTGCCGCTCGGAGCGACCGTGACGCTGCTCACCTGGGGAGAGGCCACGGTGGACGGTGGGGCCGCGCACCTGCCGCCGGACACCTTCGTCCTGGCCGAAACGACACCCTGACGGCGGTTGCCTCCGGACAACTCGTCTGGCACGCCGCGCACGGACCGCCTTCGATCTGGGACGATTCAGGAATGGCCACACGACCCTCCGCCGACCACGTCCTCGCCGGTCGCCCCTTCCCGCTCGGTGCCCATCCGGAGGCCGGCGGGGTGCGGTTCGCGATCACGTCCGCCGTCGCGGACGCCGTCGAGCTGTGCCTGATCGACGCCGACGGGTCCGAACGCCGGATCGCGCTCACCGAGCGCACCTTCGGCGTCTGGCACGGCCTGGTGCCGGGGGTGACGCCGGGGCAGCGATACGGCTACCGGGTGCACGGGCCCTACGACCCGGCCCGGGGCCTGCGCTGCAACCCGCACAAGCTGCTCCTCGACCCCTACGCCCGGCAGATCACCGGCGGGCTCACCGACCTGCGCGCGGCACAGGGCTTCACCGGCGACCCGGAGCGCGGCCCGATGTCCACAGTGGACTCCCTGGGCAGTGTGCCGCTGTCGGTGGTCGCCTCGCCGGGCGGCCCGGACACCGGGGCCAAGCCGGAGGTGCCGTTCGAGGAGGCGGTGGTCTACGAGCTGCACGTCAAGGGGTTCACCCAGCGGAACCCGTTCATCCCGGAGGCGCTGCGCGGCACCTACCTCGGCCTGGCCCACCCGGTGGCGATCGAGTACCTGACCCGGCTCGGCGTCACGTCGGTGGAGCTGCTGCCGGTGCACTCCTTCCTCGACGAGCCGTCGCTGATCCGGGCCGGGCGGCACAACTACTGGGGCTACTCGCCGCTCGGCTTCTTCGCGCCGCACGCCGCGTACGCCAGCGAGCCGGGCCACGAGGTCGAGGAGTTCCGGCTGATGGTGGCCGCCCTGCACGCGGCCGGCATCGAGGTCATCCTCGACGTCGTGTTCAACCACACCTGCGAGGGCGGCCCGGACGGGCCGACGCTGAGCTTCCGCGGGCTGAACGCGCCGGTGTACTACCTGCACACCGAGCGTGGTCACATGGCCGACATCACCGGCTGTGGCAACACCCTGGAGGCCGGCTCCCCGACCGTGGTGCGGCTGGTCACCGACTCGCTGCGGTACTGGACGCAGGAGCTCGGCGTCGACGGCTTCCGGTTCGACCTCGCCAGCACGCTCGGCCGGCCCCGCGGCGGCGTGTTCGACCGCAACTCGACGATGCTCACCGCGATCACCGCCGACCCGGTGCTCTCGCAGTGCAAGCTGATCGCCGAGCCGTGGGACGCGACCGGTGAGGGCTACCGCGTCGGCGACTTCGGCGCCCAGTGGGCGGAGTGGAACGGCCGCTACCGCGACACCGTCCGCGACTTCTGGCGGACCGCGACCGGCGTGCGTGACCTCGCCTACCGGCTGTCCGGTTCGTCCGACCTCTACGACCACAACCTGCGACGGCCGTGGCAGTCGATCAACTTCGTCACCGCCCACGACGGCTTCACGCTGCGGGACCTGGTGTCCTACAACGAAAAGCACAACGAGGCCAACGGCGAGGACAACCGCGACGGCGGCAACGACAACCGCTCGTGGAACCACGGCGCGGAGGGCGACACCACCGACCACGGGATCCGGGAGCTCCGGGCCCGGCAGGCGCGCAACCTGTTCGCGACGCTGCTGCTGTCCACCGGCACCCCGATGATCACCGCGGGCGACGAGTTCTGGCGGACCCAGCGCGGCAACAACAACGCGTACTGCCTCGACGACGAGACGTCCTGGTTCGACTGGACACCGGACGACCCCGAGGCCGAGGCCATGCTCGCCTTCGCCCGCCGGGTGGTGCGGCTGCGCGCCTCCAGCCCCGCGCTGCGGCAGCCGGAGTTCTTCGAGGGCCGGACGACGCCGACCGGCAAGCCGGACCTGATCTGGTTCCGCCCGGACGGCGAGGAGTTCGGCGAGAACGACTGGTTCGAGGACCGCCACACGCTCGGCATGTGGATCGACGGGTCGAACAGCCAGGCCCGCAACCGCGAGGGCGAGCTGGTGCCCGACCACTCGTGGCTGCTGTGGCTGCACGCCGGGGACGTGCCGGCCGAGGTGGTGCTGCCCGGCCGCGAGTACGGCGAGACGTTCAAGCCGACGCTCGACACCAGCACCGCGGACGGCAGCCCGGCCCACCCGGGCCCGCTGGAGGCCAAGAGCCGGCTGACGCTGCGGTCGCGTTCGCTCCTCCTCCTGCGGGCCCCGCGCCTGGCCGCCGACCCCCGCCCCGAAGGCCACTGACCCGTACCCGGCGGGCCGGTTCGCGTACCCGGCCGGACGACACGGCGAAGATCGAGCCGCGCCGTGGTGTCGCCCAACTGGGTACGCGTGTCGTCCATCGGTGTACGCGAACCGACCGGCTGGGTACGCGATCCGACCGTTCGGGTACGCGAGTCGTCCGGTTCGGACCGGCGCCGGACGGCGCCCGGGCGTAACCTGCCGGACATCCGGCCGGAACTCGTTGCGCGGAAAGCGTTTCATCCGAAGCGGATTGGGTACCCGCGAAGAGAACCCTGCCGCGTGGGCGCTTGATCGGGTCAGGCAGACTGTCGCCGTCTGCGTCCAACCGACACACCGAGGGGCGTTGCCCATGACCGGCCGGCTCGGCATCGACGACGTCTCCCCCAGCGTGAGCTGTGGCCGGTACCCGGCCAAAGCGGTTGTGGGAGAACACATCCCGGTCGCCGCGACCGTCTGGCGCGAAGGCCACGACGCGGTCTCCGCCACCGTCGCGTGGCGTGGCCCGGACGACCGGATGGCGCGCCAGACGCGGATGGCGCCGCGCGGGTCCGATCACCCGGACGAGTTCACCGCCGTGATCGTCCCCGACACCACCGGCCTGTGGACGTTCCGGATCGACGCGTGGGGTGATCCCTGGGCGACGTGGGAGCACAACGTCGAAGTGAAGGTCGCCGCCGGGCAGGGGCCCGAGGACCTCGCGAACGACCTCGAGAACGGCGCCCGGTTGCTGGAGCGCGTCTCCCGCCGCCCCGACCGCCGAGCCGAAAAAACGCTCCTGACCGGTGCGGTCACGGCGCTGCGCGACGAAGAACGCGGCCTCGCCGAGCGCGTCGGGCCGGCCCTCTCGCCCGAGATCCGCCAGCTCATGCACGAGTTCCCGGTGCGGGAGCTGATCACCAAGGGCAAACCGCACAAGGTGTGGGTCGACCGCAGGCGCGCCGCGTACGGCTCCTGGTACGAGCTGTTCCCCCGCTCCACCGGCGGGCTCGACGCCGAGGGCAAGCCGGTGCACGGCACCTTCGCCACCGCCGCGGCCGCGCTCGACCGGGTCGCCAAGATGGGCTTCGACGTCGTCTACCTCCCGCCGATCCACCCGATCGGACGAGTGAACCGCAAGGGACCCAACAACACCCTCGACGCCAAGCCGGAGGACGTCGGTTCGCCGTGGGCCATCGGCGCCGACGAGGGCGGGCACGACGCCATCCACCCGGACCTCGGCACCTTCGACGACTTCGACGCCTTCGTGGCCCGGACCGAAGAGCTGGGCATGGAGGTGGCGCTCGACTTCGCGCTGCAGGCCGCGCCCGACCACCCGTGGGTGCTCAAGCACCCCGAGTTCTTCACCACCCGCCCGGACGGCTCGATCGCGTACGCGGAGAACCCGCCGAAGAAGTACCAGGACATCTACCCGATCAACTTCGACAACGACCCCAAGGCCATCTACGAAGAGATGCTCCGGGTCATCACGGTCTGGATCGACCACGGGGTCAAGATCTTCCGGGTCGACAACCCGCACACCAAGCCGCCGGACTTCTGGGCCTGGCTGATCCAGTCGGTGAAGGACGCCCATCCGGACGTGCTCTTCCTGGCCGAGGCGTTCACCCGCCCGGCGCGGCTGTGGGGACTGGCCCGGCTCGGCTTCACCCAGAGCTACACCTACTTCACCTGGCGGACCGCCAAGCAGGAGCTGATCGACTTCGCGATCGACCTGCGGGACCACTGGAACGAAGGCCGGCCGAACCTGTTCGTCAACACCCCGGACATCCTCCACGAGTCGCTGCAGCGCGGCGGCCCGGGCATGTTCGCGCTGCGGGCCGCGCTCGCGGCGACGATCTCGCCGACGTGGGGCGTCTACTCGGGGTACGAGCTGTTCGAGCACGTCCCGGTCCGCGAGGGCAGCGAGGAGTACCTCGACTCCGAGAAGTACCAGCTGCGCCCGCGCGACTACGAACGCGCGCTCGCCGAAGGGCGTTCGCTGGAGCCGTGGCTGACGAAGCTGAACACCGTCCGCCGCGCGCACCCCGCGCTGCAGCAGATGCGCACCCTGCACTTCCACCACGTCGACAACGACGCGCTGCTGGCCTACTCCAAACAGGACCCGGCCACCGGCGACACCGTGGTCACCGTCGTCACGCTCGACCCGTACGGGCCGCAGGAAGGAACCCTGTGGCTCGACACCGGCGCGCTGGGCTTCGAGGCGCACGAGCGGCTGATCGCCCACGACGAGGTCACCGGGGACACCTGGGACTGGGGCCCGGCGAACTTCGTCCGGCTCGAACCCTGGCGGGCGGTGGCCCACGTCGTGTCGGTGAGACGCCGGCTGGCCGGCTGAGGGCGGAAGGACAGGGAACCTGAGGGACGAGGTGGAACTCATGGCGGAAGAAGCCCGGCCCGACGCGGCACTGGGGCTGGAAGGTGTGCCGCACACCGGGGAGGCGATGACCGCCGACGGCATGCTCGTGGAACCCCAGGCCGGGGACTTCCGCTCGGCACAGCAGGCGCCGAGCAACCCGGAGTGGTTCAAGGGCGCGGTGTTCTACGAGGTGCTGGTGCGCGCGTTCGCCGACTCCAACGGCGACGGGACCGGCGACCTGCGTGGCCTGGCCGGGCGGCTGGACTACCTGGCCTGGCTCGGCATCGACTGCCTGTGGCTGCCGCCGTTCTACGCCTCGCCGCTGCGCGACGGCGGGTACGACATCAGCGACTTCCGCGCCGTGCTGCCCGAGTTCGGCAGCGTCGAGGACTTCGTGTTCCTGCTCAACGAGGCGCACCGCCGCGGCATCCGGGTGATCACCGACCTGGTGCTCAACCACACCTCGGACGCGCACCCGTGGTTCCAGCAGTCCCGCAGCGACCCCGACGGCCCGTACGGCGACTACTACGTGTGGAGCGACGACGACTCCCGCTACGCCGACGCGCGGATCATCTTCGTCGACACCGAGACGTCGAACTGGACGTACGACCCGGTGCGCGGCCAGTTCTACTGGCACCGGTTCTTCTCCCACCAGCCCGACCTGAACTTCGAGAACCCCGACGTCCAGAACGCGATGATCGACACCCTGCGGTTCTGGCTCGACCTGGGCATCGACGGGTTCCGGCTGGACGCCGTGCCGTACCTGTTCGAGCAGGAGGGCACCAACTGCGAGAACCTGCCGCGCACGCACGAGTTCCTCAAGCGCTGCCGCAAGGTCGTCGACGACGAGTACCCGGGCCGGATCCTGCTGGCCGAGGCCAACCAGTGGCCGTCGGACGTCGTGGAGTACTTCGGCGACCCGGAGGTCGGCGGCGACGAGTGCCACATGGCTTTCCACTTCCCGCTGATGCCGCGGATCTTCATGGCGGTGCGCCGCGAATCCCGGTTCCCGATCTCGGAGATCCTCACCCAGACCCCGCGGATCCCCAGCGGCACCCAGTGGGGCATCTTCCTGCGCAACCACGACGAGCTGACCCTCGAGATGGTCACCGACGAGGAACGCGACTACATGTACACGGAGTACGCCAAGGACCCGCGCATGAAGGCCAACATCGGCATCCGCCGCCGGCTGGCCCCGCTGCTGGACAACGACCGCAACCAGCAGGAGCTGTTCACCGCGATGCTGCTGTCCCTCCCGGGCTCGCCCGTTCTGTACTACGGTGACGAGATCGGCATGGGAGACAACATCTGGCTCGGAGACCGCGACGCGGTGCGCACCCCGATGCAGTGGACGCCGGACCGCAACGCCGGGTTCTCCTCGTGCGACCCGGGCCGGATCTACCTGCCGGTGATCATGGACCCGGTGTACGGCTACCAGGGCCTGAACGTCGAGGCGCAGTCGAACAACTCTTCCTCGCTGCTCAACTGGACCCGGCGGATGATCGAGGTGCGCAAGCAGCACCACGCGTTCGCCGAAGGCGAGTTCACCGACCTCGGCGGGTCCAACCCGAGCGTGCTGGCCTACAAGCGCCAGTGGCGGCGCCCGGACGGCGGCGAGGACGTCGTGCTCTGCGTGAACAACCTCTCCCGGTTTCCGCAGCCGGTGGAGCTGGATCTTTCCGCGCACCGCGGGTGCACGCCGGTGGAGCTCACCGGCGGGGTGCGGTTCCCCAGCATCGGGGACCTGTCGTACCTGCTGACGCTGCCGGGGCACGGCTTCTACTGGTTCCAGCTGACGAGCCCGGGAGACGAAGGCGAAACGAGGTGAGTTCCTTGTCCGACCCGCGAGTGCTGGTCGACGACCTGGCCGAGGACCTGAAGCGGTGGCTGCCCGAGCAGCGCTGGTTCGCCGGCAAGGACCGGCCGGTGACCGGAGTCCGGCCGCTCGGCGTGACCGAGCTGGTCGAAGGCGACCCGCAGCTGCTGCACGTGGTCCTCGAAGTCGCCCAGGACGACCGGCGCGAGCCCTACCAGCTGCTGGTGGGCAGGCGGACGCACCCGCCGGAGATCTCCTCGACCAGCTGGATCGGCGCCGGCGGGGACCTCAACGCGTACGAGGCGTCCGGGGACCTGGAGCTCACCGGCGTGCTGCTGGACCTGATGGCCCGCGAGGGCCAGGTCGGCTCGCTCGTCTTCGAGCACGAGCCCGGCATCGTGCTGGAGACCGGCCTGCGCGCCCGGCCGATCACGTCGGAGCAGAGCAACACGTCCCTGGTCTACGGCGGGCAGTACATCCTCAAGCTGTTCCGCAAGCTCACTCCCGGCAAGAACAAGGACCTGCTGCTGCACCGCGCGCTACAGGGGGTCGGCAGCAAGCACATCGCGCAGCTGCTCGGCTCGATCACCGGTGACCTGGACGGCGAGCCGACCACGGTCGGCATGCTCCAGCAGTTCATCCCGGACGCGGTCGACGGCTGGGCGATGGCCACCACCAGCGTCCGCGACCTGATGGCCGCGCCGGAGCTGCACCCCGAGGAGGTCGGCGGCGACTTCGCCGGCGAGGCCGAGCGGCTCGGGCGCGCCGTCGCCGAGGTGCATGCGGACCTGGCCGAGGCTCTCGGCACCGAGGCCGTTGACGCCGACGAGCTGGAACGCTCGACGAAGGCCATGGTGTCGCGGCTCGACGCGGTCGCCGGGCGGGTGCCGGAACTCGCGCCGCACGCCCCGGCGCTGCGGGCGGCGTTCGAGACGCTGCGCGCACTGCCCACCGACTCGGTGACCATGCAGTACGTCCACGGCGACCTGCACCTCGGCCAGGTGCTGCGGACGGTCACCGGCTGGCTGCTGATCGACTTCGAAGGCGAACCCGCGGCCCCGGTGGAGGAGCGCCACGCGCTCCGCTCGCCGTTGCGCGACGTCGCGGGCATGCTGAGGTCGTTCGACTACGCGGCCCAGCAGATGCTGGTCGGCCAGCCGGACGACCCGGCGCTGGCCGAGCACGCCATGGAGTGGTCGGACCGGAACCGGGCGGCCTTCTGCGAGGGCTACGCCGCGGTCGCGGCGGACCCCCGCGACCAGGGCGAGCTGCTGCGCGCCTTCGAACTGGACAAGGCGGTCTACGAGGTGGGCTACGAGCACGCGAACCGGCCCGACTGGCTCGGCGTGCCCCTCGCCTCGATCGCCCGGATCACGAGCGGAGGGATGACACCGTGAACGCCGTTCCGGAAGGCTTCCCGGCCGCGGCCCCGCCGGCCGCGGACATCGACCGGCTGCTGGCCGGGTCCCACCACGACCCGCACTCGGTGCTGGGCGTGCACCAGGTGCGGAGCGGGTTCGCGGCCCGGGCGCTGCTGCCCGGCGCCAAGGCCGTCGCGCTGCGCGCCGGCGAGCACCGGTATCCGATGGAGCCGGTGATCGACGCCCTGTTCGCCGTCGCCGTGCCGGAGCACCCCGGCGACTACCGGCTGGAAGTCGAGTACGACGGGCACTCCGTCACCGCCGACGACCCGTACCGCTGGCTGCCCACGGTCGGCGAGCTGGACCTGCACCTGATCGGCGAGGGCAGGCACGAGCGGCTTTGGGAGGTGCTCGGCGCGCGCATCCGGTCGTACGAGACGCCCAACGGCGTCGTCGAGGGGACGTCGTTCGCGGTGTGGGCGCCGAACGCCCGCGGCGTCCGCGTGATCGGCGACTTCAACGGCTGGGACGGGCGCGGGCACCCGATGCGCTCGCTCGGCTCGTCCGGGGTCTGGGAGCTGTTCCTGCCCGGCGTCGGCGTCGGCACCTGCTACAAGTTCCGGATCCTCGGCGCCGACGGCAACTGGCACGAGAAGGCCGACCCGATGGCGTTCGCGACGGAGAAGCCGCCCGCGACGGCGTCGGTCGTCACCGGCTCCGCGCACGTCTGGGAAGACGACGAGTGGGTCGCCACTCGTGAGGCGACCCAGTGGGCCGCGGCGCCGATGAGCGTCTACGAGGTCCACCTCGGCTCGTGGCGGCCCGGCCTGGACTACCGCGAGCTGGCCGACCAGCTCGGCGACTACGTGCTCGACACCGGCTTCACGCACGTGGAGCTGCTCCCGGTGTCGGAGCACCCGTTCGGTGGCTCGTGGGGCTACCAGGTGACGTCGTACTACGCGCCGACGTCCCGCTTCGGCTCCCCGGACGACTTCCGCTACTTCGTCGACCGCCTGCACCAGCGGGGGATCGGCGTGCTCGTGGACTGGGTGCCCGCGCACTTCCCGCGCGACAGCTGGGCCCTGGCGAAGTTCGACGGCACCGCGCTGTACGAGCACGCGGACCCGCGCCGCGGCGAGCAGCCCGACTGGGGCACGCTCGTGTTCGACTTCGGCCGCAACGAGGTCCGCAACTTCCTCGTCGCCAATGCGCTGTTCTGGATCGAGGAGTTCCACCTCGACGGGCTGCGCGTCGACGCGGTGGCGTCGATGCTCTACCTCGACTACTCCCGCAAGGAAGGGGAGTGGCTGCCGAACCAGTACGGCGGCCGCGAAAACCTGGACGCGGTGAAGTTCCTGCAGGAGCTGAACGCGACCGTCTACAAGCGACACCCGGGTGTCGTGATGGTGGCCGAGGAGTCGACGGCGTGGCCGGGCGTCACGCGCCCGACGCATCTCGGCGGGCTCGGGTTCGGCTTCAAGTGGAACATGGGCTGGATGCACGACACGCTCCGGTACCTGTCGCACGAGCCGATCCACCGGGCCTACCACCACAACGAGATGACCTTCTCGCTGGTGTACGCGTGGAGCGAGAACTTCGTGCTGCCGCTGTCGCACGACGAAGTGGTGCACGGCAAGGGATCCCTGTGGGGCCGGATGCCGGGCGACGCCTGGAACAAGGCGGCCGGGCTGCGCTCGTTGCTGGCGTTCATGTGGGCGCACCCCGGCAAGCAGCTGCTGTTCATGGGTGGCGAGTTCGGCCAGGAGGGGGAGTGGTCGGAGCAGCGGTCACTGGACTGGCACCTGCTGGAGGAGCCGCTGCACCGCGGCGTGCAGGACCTGCTGCGGGCGCTGAACTCCGTGTACCGTTCTACGGCGGCGTTGTACAGCCAGGACACGTCACCGGACGGCTTCGCGTGGATCGACGCGAACGACTCCGGCGGCAACGTGCTGAGCTTCCTGCGCCTCGGCGCCGACGGCTCCCGGCTGGCCTGCGTGGCCAACTTCGCCGGCGTCCCGCACCACGACTACCGGGTCGGCCTGCCCGCGGCGGGCCGCTGGCGCGAGGTGGTCAACACCGACGCGGAGATCTACGGCGGCTCGGGCGTCGGCAACCTCGGTGGGGTGGAGGCGACGGAGGAACCGTGGCACGGCCAGCCGGCCTCCGCGGTCCTCCAGCTCCCCCCGGCCGGAGTCCTCTGGCTCCTCGAAGAGACCGCCCCGGACCCCGATCTGACGTGATGGAAACCGGAACTCGCGTGATTGAGGCCGGAACTCGCGAGTTCCGCCTCCACTCACGCGAGTTCCGGCTCTGATCACGCGAGTTCCGTTTCTGATCACGCGAGGCGGGTGGGAAATCGCTCCGTCGGAGCGGTCCGGCGGGCTTACCATGACTTCATGGACGGCGCCGGAGGCGTCCTCGGGAACCTCGTCTTGTTCGCCGTGGTCTGTGTGACCCCCACGGTGCTGTTCTGGTGTGCGCTGCGCATCCCGTCGGTGGTGCGGTGGGTCCGGGAGAAGCGCGCGAAGCCCCAGCCACAGGGCCCGCCGATCGAACGGGTGGCCGCGGACCTGCGGCGCGTGCACCGGCTGCTCGTCGACTACCCGGCCGGCACGCCCGCCGCGCGGCGGTTCGGCACGCGCCAGGCGTACGACGAGCTGCTGACCCAGGCCTGCCACCAGGTCGGCGTGCCGCACCGGCTCGCCGAGCTGCCCGAGGGGATGGACCGCGAGATCGAACGCCTGCGCGTCGAACAGTCGCTGCGGGAGCGCGGGCTGGCCGTGCCCTGAGCCGTCCGGACGCAAGATCACCCGGAGACGAAGAACCCCGCCACCGGCAGCCGGTGGCGGGGTTTCGTTGCCCTGTAAGAAACTCAGTCCAGGTAGTCCCGCAGGACCTGGGACCGCGACGGGTGACGCAGCTTCGACATCGTCTTCGACTCGATCTGCCGGATGCGCTCACGGGTCACCCCGTACACCTGGCCGATCTCGTCGAGCGTGCGCGGCTGGCCGTCCGTCAGGCCGAAGCGCAGCCGGACCACGCCCGCCTCGCGCTCGGACAGCGTCTGCAGCACCGACTGGAGCTGGTCCTGCAGCAGCGTGAACGACACCGCGTCGACCGCGACGACCGCCTCGGAGTCCTCGATGAAGTCGCCGAGCTGGGAGTCGCCCTCGTCGCCGATCGTCTGGTCCAGCGAGATCGGCTCGCGCGCGTACTGCTGGATCTCGAGGACCTTCTCCGGGGAGATGTCCATCTCCTTGGCGAGCTCTTCCGGGGTCGGCTCGCGGCCGAGGTCCTGGAGCAGCTCACGCTGGATGCGGCCCAGCTTGTTGATGACCTCGACCATGTGCACCGGGATACGGATGGTGCGGGCCTGGTCGGCCATCGCGCGGGTGATCGCCTGGCGGATCCACCACGTGGCGTACGTCGAGAACTTGTAGCCCTTGGTGTAGTCGAACTTCTCCACCGCGCGGATCAGGCCGAGGTTGCCCTCCTGGATGAGGTCCAGGAACGCCATGCCGCGGCCGGTGTAGCGCTTGGCCAGCGACACCACGAGCCGGAGGTTCGCCTCGAGCAGGTGGTTCTTGGCGCGCTCGCCGTCACGCACGATCCACTTGAGATCGCGGCGCATCTGGGTGACGAGCTTCTCGCCCTCCTCCTCGGCGGTGCGCACGCGCTCGGCGGCGTAGAGGCCGGCCTCGATCCGCTTGGCCAGCTCCACCTCCTCCTCGGCGTTCAGCAGCGCGACCTTGCCGATCTGCTTGAGGTAGGCGCGCACGGAGTCGGCGGACGCGGTCAGCTCGGCGTCCTTGCGCGCCTGCCGCAGCGCCTCGGACTCCTCCTCGTCCCAGACGAAGTCCGGGTTGTCGCTCTTGGCCGCGGCCTTGTCGGCCGCCACCCCGCGACGGCGCTGCGCCGGGGTCTCCTCGTCGGATTCCTCGTCGTCATCGTCGTCGGCCGAGTCGGCGTCCGGCTCGTCGTTGACCGTTTCGTCGACGACGTCGACCTCGACCTCTTCCAGGTCCGACAGGTCGGGCGTGTCGAGTTCGGCCTCGTCGATGTCGACGGGACCGTCGGGCTCGCCGTCTTCGGTCTTCGCGCCCTTGGTCGCGGGCTTCTTCGCCGGTGCCTTCTTGGCCGGAGCCTTCTTGGCAGTGGTCTTGCGCGCCGCTGGCTTCGCCGTCCCGGTGGCTGCCTCTTCGGCCGGCTCGCCGGCTGCGGTCGCTGTCTTCGTCCCGCCTCGGGTTGCGGTTCTTGCGGCTGCCACTTACGCCCTTTCGCAGCGGTCGATCATGACGAGCAACGGCATGGGGACCATTGCTGCCTCACATTCGGGGAACACGCCTCGGCCTGCGGTTTTGGCCTCCGCAGCCGTGGGCCGTGTTCCATTGTAACGACGGTACGCGCATGCGTCGCGAAGCGATCACCCCCGGGCCCGCCGCGGGCGCCCGATCGCGGTGTGATCGGGGCCGGATCAGTGCTGGATGCCCTCCGCCGCGGCGGCCGCGGCGCCGACGATCCCGGCGTTGTTCTGCAGCGTCGCCACCAGCACCGGAGTGCGGAGGTCCAGCAGCGGCACCCATTTCTCGGCCTTCTTGCTGACGCCGCCGCCGACGATGAACAGGTCGGGCCAGATGAGGTTCTCCAGCACGGTCAGGTAACGGTGCACGCGCTTGGCCCATTCGGGGTAGGAGAGGCCCTCGTTGTCCTTCACCGAGGCGGCCGCGCGCTTCTCGGCGTCGTGGCCGTCGATCTCCAGGTGGCCGAACTCGGTGTTCGGGACGAGCTTGCCGTCCTGGAACACCGCGCTGCCGATGCCGGTGCCGAAGGTGAGCAGCGCGGTCACGCCCTTGCGCGCGCCCGGGTCGCCGAAGCGGATCTCCGCCATGCCCGCGGCGTCGGCGTCGTTGAGCATCGCGATCTGGTCGACGCCGCGGCCGAGCCGCTTGGCGAACAGCGCGTCGGCGTCGGTGCCGATCCACTGCTTGTCGATGTTGGCCGCGGTGTGCGCGACGCCCTTCTTGACGACCGCCGGCAGCGTCACGCCGACCGGGCCGTCCCAGCCCGCCTGCGTCACGATGTCGTGGACGACGTCCGCGACCGCCGAGGGGGTGGACGGCTTCGGCGTCTCGATCCGGATCCGGTCGCCGATGAGCTGCCCCTTGTCCAGGTCGACCAAGGCGCCCTTGATCCCGCTGCCGCCGATGTCGATGCCGAAACCTCGGCGGGTCGCCTCCACCACGGACGTGGTCCCTTCTCGCACGATTCAGAAGCCTGCCTCGGAGACTTTAACCGGATGTGGTGACATGTCGGACGTGGGAGTTGACGAGTCGTTGCTGAAAAGCGTCGCGGTGCGGGTCGCGACGGACGCCGCCGGGCTGGTCCGCGAGGCCTGGGAGGGGATGGCCGGTGGCCGCTCGGTGGCCGTGGGCACGAAGTCCGGGGACACCGACGTCGTGACCGCGGTCGACCACGAGTCGGAGCGCCTCGTGCGGGCGCGGCTGGCCGAGCTGCGGCCGGGGGAGCCGGTGCTGGGCGAGGAGGGCGGCGGGGCCACCGGCGACGGCGTGACGTGGGTGGTCGACCCGATCGACGGGACGGTCAACTTCCTCTACGGGCTGCCGTGGTTCGCGGTGTCGGTCGCGGCGCAGGTCGGCGGGGTGTCGGTGGCCGGGGCGGTGGTCGAGCCGGCGAGCGGCCGCGTCTGGTCGGCGGCCCGCGGCGGCGGCGCGTGGCTGGACGGGCGGCGGCTGGCGGTGTCGGCGCCGTCGCGGCTGGAGGTGACGCTCGTCGGGACCGGTTTCGCGTACTCGGCGGAGCGGCGGACCCGTCAGTCGCGGTTCGCGGCGGAGCTGCTGGGGCGGGTGCGCGACATCCGCCGCAACGGGGCGGCGTCGCTGGACCTGTGCGCGGTGGCGGCGGGCTGGCTGGACGCGTACGTGGAGCACGGGCTCCACCGCTGGGACTGGGCGGCGGGGGCGCTGATCGCGGCGGAGGCGGGCGCTGAGGTCCTGCTGCCGGGCTCGGCGCCGGACCTGGGCGCCGATGCGACGTACGCGGCGGCCCCGTCGATCGCGGACCCGCTGCGGAAGGTCCTGGTCGACTGCGGGGCAGCGGAGGTCTGAGCGGAGCGGGTCGGAGGTCGCGAATGACTCATTCGGGACCTCCGACGCCGCGAATGAGTCATTCGCGGCGTCCGGCAGCCGGAACTGTCGGTGCCCCCCGGTAGCGTGGAAAACGGGGGGGCGCCCCCCCGGCCGCTGGGTTCAGCGGCCGGTCAGCACTCCACGTCGCGGGCCGAGGCCAGCAGTGTCTGGTCGACCACCGGGGCCTTCGCGCCCGCCGACTGCTCGTTGCCGCCGGCCTGGTGGGTCTTGGACCAGTCGGCGAGCTGCGTGATGATCCGGCGGGCCTCCGCGCGGGGCCGGAGGTCGCCGAAGAGGGTGCCCGTGACCACGTCGACGCTCGCGTCCTTGCGGTTGTCCTGGACCAGCTCGGCGCAGGGCACGACCAGGCTGAGCGTCCGGGCCGCAGGGCCGCCGTTCTCGCCGAAGCGGATCTGGCCGCGGCACTTGGCTTCGCGCTTGTCGTAGGCGGGGTCGTTGGCCGGTTCGGCGGCGCCGGTGAACCCGAGCTCGCGCAGCGCGGTCGTGGTGATGCCGCCCTGGCCGCGGGTGCCGGAGGCGTTGAGGACCCGGTAGGCGACCTTGTCCGGCGGGATGGGGGCGCGGTCGTCGAGCGCGCCGTGCGGGAGGGTGCTGAACGTGACACCCGGTGGCGGGCTGGCCGGCGGGTCGCAGCGGACGGCCTCGTCCACGTCGCCCTTGCCGACGGCGGCGTTCACCCAGACGATGATCGCGCCGAGGGCGAGCACGCCGATCACGATCAGCGCCGGCAGCGGCTTGTGCTTGCGATACGGCCGCGTCCCACGGTCCCCGATGCCGTTCCCCGACGCCACCCGTCCGTCCCTTCCCGAGCACCGAACCCGGCCGGTGCGTGCCGGCACCGCCGTGGCCGACCAGCCTAGGCGCTGCGGGCATCGCGCACCGTTCCGGGTCACCCCGGTGGTTTCCGTGCCCTGCCTGCGGTACCGGTGCTCCGCCCGGCACCGATCCCCGTCCGGCGATCGCACCACGGCGGAGCCGGCCGGGGCAAGGGGACACGGGCCCCCGCGT
Organism: Amycolatopsis sp. NPDC051128; assembly: GCF_040682715.1. Lineage (NCBI taxonomy): Bacteria > Bacillati > Actinomycetota > Actinomycetes > Pseudonocardiales > Pseudonocardiaceae > Amycolatopsis > Amycolatopsis sp. NPDC051128. Next base: position 101,087 of record NZ_JBFBBN010000035.1, read on the forward strand.
GAAGTTCTCCACCCGGGGGCAACCCGAACGGAGGACGACGCGTCTTACCTGCGGGTTCCCCCTGTCGGGTGACGATTCTCCGGCAATGATCTGACTCGTTGCAGAACCCGCGGAGCCGTGAGCTACCCTTCCCGGGCTCCGGCCGCAGGAAGAGGCGCAAAAGAAGAGACCTCGGTCACTTCGGCCGTCGGGCACAAACAGCGGCCCTGGAACGTTGACCAGCGGCACGGCGGACTCACGGGGGCACCCGGAGTCCGGGGAAACGACTACACAAGCTGATCGCAGGGGTGAGAGACACATGGCTACCGACTACGACGCTCCGCGCCGCAGCGAAGCCGACGAGCTGGCCGAAGACTCGTTGGAGGAGCTCAAGGCCCGGCGGAACGAGAACCAGTCCGGCGTCGTCGACGTCGACGAGGACGCGACCGCCGAGAACTTCGAGCTGCCGGGTGCCGACCTCTCCGGGCTTTCCGGTGAGGACATGACCGTGAAGGTGGTGCCGAAGCAGGCGGACGAGTTCACCTGCTCCGTCTGCTTCCTGGTGCACCACCGCAGCCGGCTGGCCGAGGACAACGGCGGACGCTTGATCTGCCGCGACTGCGCCTGAGGGCGCGGGGGTTCTCGGACAGGGAGTTCAGGGGACGAACAGACGCGACTGAGAGCCTCGAGGGCACTGTAACCACACTAGGCACTCGAGGCACCGGAGAGGCTCGAAGCGCGCTGGGGACAAGGGGGCCAGCCGGCAGGCCGGCCCCCTTCCACATCCACGGGCGGGAACCACGGGCGGGAACCACGGGCGGGAACCACGGGCGGGAACCACGGGCGGGAACCACGGGCGGGAACCACGGGCGGGAACCTTCAGTCAGGCGCCCTTGAGCAGCTCGGCGACGCGCTCGGGGTGCCGGGTGCTGAACAGCCAGTACGGCGTCGGGTCGGCCGCGTCGGTGAGCCGGACCCGGACCACCGGGCCGACCCAGCCGCGGTGCAGCACGTACGCGGCGGGGTCGCCGTCGCGCCCGAGGGCCTTCCGCTTGGCTTCCTTGTCGAAGATCTCCACCTCGCCGGCGTACCGCAGCGGCAGGTGGGCGTCGCCGACCCACAGCTCCGGCTCGGCGCCGCCGGTGATCCGGATCTTCGACCGGCCCAGCGACAGCAGCAGCGCCACGACGACCGGTAGCGCGATCACGTACGGCAGCCACGCCCGGACCCCCTGGTACCCGAGGTCGATCTCGGCCGCCAGCAGGACCGCGCCCAGCACCGGCAGCGGCCAGCCCCACCACGGGACGTAGAGCCGCTCCGAGTGCCGGACCGCGGCACTAGCGGCCGTCTTCGCAGATTCACCCACGGGTAGAGAGTAATCTCGCCGCCCGTGTCCAGCGTTCAGGTACTCCTCTCCCGGCTCGACCCGGATGTCCCGCTGCCCGCCTACGCCCGGCCGGGCGACGCGGGCGCCGATCTCGTCACCACCTCGGATATCGTGCTGCGACCCGGGGAACGCGGCGTGGTCGGCACCGGCGTCGCGATCGCACTCCCACCGGGGTACGCGGGGTTCGTCCACCCCCGGTCCGGCCTGGCCGCCCGGGTCGGCCTCTCGGTGGTCAACACCCCGGGCACGATCGACGCGGGCTACCGCGGGGAGATCAAGGTCTGCCTGATCAACCACGACCCGGTGCACCCGGTGAAGCTCACGCGCGGCGACCGCATCGCCCAGCTGGTCGTGCAGCGGGTCGAGCACGCGGAGTTCGTCGAGGTCGCCGAGCTCGACGCCACCGAGCGGGGCGACGGTGGCTACGGCTCCACGGGTGGACACGCCACACTGGGAGCACCGGCGCTCGCCGAGAGCGCCGGCGCGGGGGAAGGAACGGAGAAGTAGTGGGGATTTTCGGACGCAAGCGGCGGACCGAGGGCGGGTCCGCCGGACGGCACGCCGCGCCCGAGGCCGCCGACACGATCGAGGACGGCGAGTACGACGAATACGACGACTCGGAGCTGTCGGACGTCTCCGACGGCCCGTACGACGTCACGGACTTCGAGGACGACGGCGTCCCGCGGATCGACCTCGGCTCGGTGAAGGTGCCGGTGCCCGACGGTTCCCAGGTCCAGGTCGAGATGGACCCGGAGACCGGGGGCGTGCGGGCCGTGCACGTCGTCACCGAGCAGGGCCAGATCACGGTGAGCGCGTACGCCGCGCCGCGCTCGGGCGGGCTGTGGCGCGAGGTCAGCGCCGAGCTGGCCGAGCAGCTGCGGGCCGACGGCGCCAAGGTCAACCTCGGCCGCGGCAAGTGGGGCCTGGAGATCTCGGCCATCGTCGGCGACGTGGCCCTGCGCTTCGTCGGCGTCGACCGGCCCCGCTGGATGCTGCGCGGCGTCATCGCGGGGCCGCAGTCGGAGGCCGCGGGTGCCGTCGACGTGCTGCGGGAGATCGTGCGGCGCACGATCGTGGACCGCGGTGACGCCCCGATGCCGGTCCGCACCCCGCTGACCATCACGCTGCCGGACGCGGTCGCCGAGCACATCGCCGCCCAGCAGGAGCAGGGCTGAGCCCACCCGGCCCACCCGGAAAGCCGTGAATGTCGCATTGAGGGGCGGGTGAGGGCAGCAATGGGGCAAAAAGGGAGTTGGGGCGCCCCGGGGGGGCCGGGGGCCCGGGCCCGGCCCCG
>NZ_JBFBBN010000036.1:0-31708 GCF_040682715.1 Amycolatopsis sp. NPDC051128
CCACAAGGGCCTCGCGACGCAGCTCGCCACCGGGCACGGCGCCGCCGACGTCGTCGCGATCGAGGAGCAGTACATCCCGCAGTACCGCAAGGCGGCCTCGCCCCGGCGCACCTCGTGGTCACCCGCACTCGACCGGGCAGCCGGGAACCCCAGCGCCGGTGGCCCTCGCGAGCACGATCAGCGGACAGTGCCGACCTGGGGGAGTCGCGGCGCCGGCAGGCGGGGTGGTTCCGGCCGGGCCGGGCCGGCGGGGCGGCCGGTGAGGAAGGCGCGCCTGGCGTGGGCGAAGCCGTGGCGGTCGTCGAAGATGTCGTGGCTCATTTCGGCGAGTTCCCGTACCCGGTAGGTTTCCAGCGGCCTGCGGTGCTCGTCGGCCGCCCGGGTGGCTCGTTTGTGGTCGAGCAGGGCATTCGCGTGTCCGCCGGCGGCCAGTTCGGTGGCGTAGTCCAGCGCGGTCGTGAGGAATCCCGCGCGGTCGCTCGCGGCGAGTTCGTCGACGATCCCGATTTCGGCCGCTTCGGCGGCGGTGATCGGCTCGCCGTGGGTGGTCAGGCGGTGTGCCTGTGCTTCGCCGACCCGGTGCGGCAGCACGTAGGTCCAGTATTCCGAGCCGTACAGGCCCATCTTCCGGTAGTGCGGATTGAGGAGGATGCCGTCGCGGGCGATCACTTTGTCGGCGCCGAGTGCCAGCATCACCCCGCCCGCGCCCGCGTCGCCGGCGAGCGCGGACACCACGAGCTGGCGGGTGCAGAGGATGATCTCCCGGCAGAGGTCGTCGATCGCGGTGATGTTCCGCCACGCTTCCGCCGCCGGATTCGGATGGGCGTCGATGACACCCAGGTGCATGCCGTTGGAGAACACCTCGCCGCCGGCCAAGACCAGCACGGTGGTGTCCTGCGCGGCCGCGTAGCGCACGGCGGCGGCTAGCTGCCGGCATTGCGCGGCCCCCATCGCGCCGTTGTAGAACTCGAAGCGCACCAACCCCACCTTGCCCACACGCCGGTAGCTGACCTCCCGAAGGCTCGGCGGGCCCGCGACCCGCGGTGCCTCGGGAACGCCCCCGAGCGCCAGCGCGGCGGGGAGCTTGACCGTCGTGCCCGGAGCCTCGGGCGTCAGCCGCCGCGCCTGCCCGATCCACAGCGCGCCGTCGCCGGTGCGGACCAGGACCGCACCCTGCCGGCGTGCCGCGATGGTGCCGGGCTCGCCGGGCGTGGCGTCCCCGGGATGGGCGTCGAACACCGCGACCGGCACACCGGCCAGCTCGGTGTGCACTCCGGGACGGCCGTCCGCGGCCCGGATGCGACGCAGGATGTGGTCGGCCGGGTCACCCCAGCAGAACGCCCGGTCGGCCTGCCGGACCAAGGGCCGGACCCGGCCCACCGCGCCGGGCCGATGGAGGTCCTGGCGGCGCGGCGTGAACCCGGCGTCCTGGGCTCTGGTCACCACCTCGTCGATCAGGCTCATCGCGGCGTCGGACACCTCGGTGTTGTAGAGGGTGCTCTTGCGCGGCGGGCCGGCCGGCATCATGAACACCCGCGTGCCCCAGACCGGCCCGCCGTCGAGGTCCCCGGTCGCCTGCAGGGCGGTCACGCCCCAGGTGGGTTCGCCGTCCATGATCGCCCAGTCGAGCGCGGACGGGCCGCGGTCCCCTTCCGGACCGGGATGGATGATGATCGTGCGGTAGCTTCGCCAGACCGCCTCGGGAACCCGCTGACGCAGAAACGGGCAGATGATCAACTCGGGCTCGGTGGCCGCCGCGGCCGTGGCGATCTCCTGCGGGTCGCGCACCGTCTGGACCGTGACTCGGTGACCGCGGGCGCGCAGACCGAGCCAAGCGCGCTGGCTGAGTCCGTTGAACGCGGAGCAAAGCAGCAAGATTTTCACCGGGCCTCCGCTCGTCGAGTCCTCGAATCCGGTCGACGGTACCCGGCCCGGTGCAGGACGTGACGCAGCCAAAGGTGTAGACACGTTCGGCCGACCAGGGCTCTCCAGGACGGTCTCGTCACTGCTGGTCGCCCTGGCCGGAGTCCGGAGGAATCCACGGAAGATCGCTACGTCGATCGTGTCGTGTCCGATGTGGACCAAGCCGGGCCTGCCGAGGTGAATGACCCATTCACCTCGGCAGGCCCGGTCAAACCAGCCCTGACCCGTGGCTCAGACGCGCTGGAGCTGGAACCGCTGGTTGGCGGCGCCGGTCACGGTCCACTGCGAGATGCGGGCGCCGTCGGCGGTCGAAGCGCTCCACACGTCCATGGCGAGGCCGCTCGCCCGGTTGAGGAGGCTCACCACGCCGCTGCCCTGGTCGGTCACCTGCCACTGTTGAGTGGTCGCGTTCGTGTCCGGTTGCTGGGTGATGTCGGCGCCCGTACTGGTGGACGAGACCTGGAGGACCAGGCCGCTGCTGCGGGAGCGGATGCGGTAGAAGCCGCCGTCGGAGGGGACGAAGTCGAACTGCTGGTTGAGCCCGCTGGTGGCCGTCCACTGGACCAACGTCGCGCCGGCACTTGTCGAGCCGCCATTGATGTCGGCTGATTTGCCACTGTGCTGCGCGACGAGCCGGTAGTTCACCCCGGGTTGCACCACCGGCGGCGGTCCACCGAGGGAAGTGGCGCGGTAGGTGTGGCCCGCTTGCCCCGCGAACCGGACCAGGTCGGCCTCGACGGCCACCGGCTGCACCTTGGCGCCGCTCGTGGTGTCGAGCACCTCGAATTCCGCGGTGAACATCCGGCTGCGGACCTTGACGTCGCCGTCGCGGTCGGGCGTGATGGTCAGTTGCGTCGCCGAGCCCGCGGTCCAGGTCGCGCCGACCGTGTAGCCGCCACGCCCGCGCAGGCCCGTGACGCTTCCGGCCGCCCAAGCGGGCGGCAACGCGGGCAGCACGTGCAGCTCACCGTTGTGGCTGTGCAGCAGCATTTCGGCGATGCCGGACGTCGCGCCGAAGTTGCCGTCGATCTGGAACGGCGGGTGCAGGTCGAACATGTTGGGCGCCAGCCGGTCCGTCCGCACGAGCAGCCGGAGCAGGTCGTGCGCTTTGCGGCCTTCTTCCATCCGCGCCCAGTAGTTGATCTTCCAGGCGAGGGACCAGCCGGTGCCGTCGTCGCCGCGCAGTTCCAGCGTCCGGCGGGCCGCGGTGAACAGCTGGGGCGTGCCCCGCTTGCTGATCTGGTTGCTGGGGTACAGGCCGTAGAGGTGGGAAATGTGCCGGTGGGTCTGCTCGGTTTCCACCCAGTCGTAGAGCCATTCCTGGATGTTCCCGCGCGAGCCGACCTTCATCGGCGCCAGCCGCTGCCGGGCCGCCTTGACCTGGTCGGCGAAGGCGGCGTCCACGCCCAGCACCTGGCACGCGCCGGCGCAGCCGTCGAACAGGTCGCGCAGGATCTGCATGTCCATCGTCGGCCCCGCGCACACGGACGCGTTCGCGTGGTGGTTCAGCTCCGGCGAGTTGGACGGGTTGGTGACCAGGTAACCCAGGCTCGGTTCGGTCACCAGGGTGTCGAGGAAGAACTGGGCGGCACCCTTCAGCAACGGATAACGGGAGCGCAGGAATTCGACGTCGCCGGTGAACCGGTAGTGGTCCCAGATCATGGTGGCGAGCCAGGCGCCACCGCTCTGCCACATGCCGGCCTGCGCGAAGTCCACAATGGAGGATCCACGCCACGCGTCGGTGTTGTGGTGGGTGACCCAGCCGCGGGCGCCGTACTCGACCTGCGCGGTGCGGGCACCGGTGACCGCGAGATCGCTGATCATGCCGAACACCGGCTCGTAGCACTCGGCGAGGTTGGTCACGTCGGCCGGCCAGTAGTTCATCGGCAGGTTGGCGTTGAGGGTGTACTTCGACTGCCACGACGGGTTCATCTGGTCGTTCCAGATGCCCTGCAGGTTGGCCGGCTGGGTGCCGGGCCGGGACGAGGAGATCAGCAGGTAGCGGCCGAACTGGAAGAGCAGGGCGGAGAACTGCGGATCGGTGACGGAGTTGTGCTGGGCGATCCGGACATCGGTCGGCTGGTCGGCCGCCGGGGTGCGGCCGAGGTCGAGGGTGGTGCGCCCGAAGAGCTTCTGGTAGTCGGCCACGTGCCGGCCGCGGAGGGAGTCGTAGGACTGGGTCTGGGCGGCGTTCAGCCGGGCGCGGGCGATGCCCTGGTAGTCACCGTTCACCGTCCGGTAGTCGACGTAGCTGGTGCCGATCGAGATCAGCAGGGTCACGGCGTTGGCGCCGGACACCCGCAGCGTGCCGCCGGAACTGCTGGTGCTCCCGCCCTCGGCGACGGCGCTGGCCAGCGCGAGGAACCGGACCGAGCCGGCGATCCCTTGGCTGTCCGCGGAGATCCCGTCCAGGCCGATCGACGAGCCGGTGGGGCTGGACACCGTTCCGCGCTGCGGGGTGCCCAGCGACGCCGAGAACGAGATCGAGCCGGGCGTCTCGGCCGTCAGGCGCATGACGATCACCTGGTCCGCCGCGCTGGCGAACACTTCGCGCCGGTAGCGCACATTGTTCGCGACGTAGGTGACGACCGTCGTGGCGGTGGTGAGATCCAGCCACCGCTGGTAGGAAGCCGCCCCGCTCCCGCCGGAAAGTGCGAGGCTGAGGGTGCCGACGGGCTGGTACGGCTGCTGGGTGGCCGGCTTGCCGAGCATGCGCTGGTCGATGAGGCTCTGCGCCTGCGTCCACTGGTTCCCGAACACCAGCTGCCGGATCTGCGACAGCGCGCCCGCGCCTTGGGTGTTGCTGTAGTCGTGGGGGCCGCCCGCCCAGACCGTGTCCTCGTTGAGCTGCAGGCGTTCGGTGTCGGTGTTGCCGAACACCATGGCGCCCAGCCTGCCGTTGCCGATCGGCAACGCGCGCAGCCATTCCGTGCCCGCCGGCTTGTCGTACCACAGCGCCAGGTCGTTGACCGCCCGCACGTCCGCGGGCGCGACCGAACCGGCTCGTGCGGGCGCCGCCCACCCGATCGGCGTCAGCGCGGCCCCCAGGCCCGCGGCGCCGAGCCGCATTGCTTGCCTTCGCGTCAGATCCGCCATCGTCGTCCTCCGTTCGGCAGCGGCCGCGATCAGGCGCGCTGGAGCTGGAACCGCTGGTTGGCGTTACCGGAGGCGGTGTACTGCGAGATCCGTGCCCCGTCGGCGGTCGACGCACCCCACACGTCCATCGCCAAGCCGCTCAGCCGGTTCACCAGGCTGACCGCACCGCCACCCTGATCCACTACCTTCCACTGCTGGCCCGCCGCGTCGCCGTCCGGCTGCTGGGTGACGTCCGCACCCGAGCCCGAACCGGACACCTGCAACACCAGCCCGCTGTGCCGGGCCCGGATCCGGTAGTACCCGTCGGCGGAAGCCAGGAAGTCGAACTGCTGGTTCAGCCCGCCGTTCGACTGCCACTGAACCAGCGTCGCACCCGCCGCGGTCGACGCGCCGCTGACGTCCGCCGACTTTCCGCTGTGCGCCGCCACCAGCCGGTAGTTCACCCCCACCTGCACCGGCGGCGTCGGCGGGACCGGGTCGCCGCCGAACTGGCTGAAGAACTTCCAGATCTCGGCCTTGTCCCAGCTCCTCGCGCCGCTCTCGCAGCCGGTGCAGCCGTCCACCGGGCCCTGCTGGTGACCGCCGTCGAACGGGGCCCAGACCACCGGGTAGCCGGTCCGGCATCCCGAGTAGACGGTCAGGTAGTGGGTCTTGCTGCCCGCGGCGGGTTCGGGGGCGTTCTGCGGGGTGCAGCCGTTGTTCCTGACGAAGGTGTCACGTAGTCCCCGGCCGGCGCCGATGTTGTCGGACACGCCGTGGATCCCCATGTACGCGATGGGCTGGGTGCCACCACTGCACCCGCTGATCGCGCCGGGGGCGGCGATGGCGACGACGGCGCGGAAGACAGTCGCCCGCGCACACGCGAGCGCGTAGCTCATCGCGCCGCCGTAGCTGAACCCGATGGAGAACAACTGCGTCGTGTCGACGCACAGGTCGTTCTCGATCAGCCTGATCATGTTGTCGGTGAAGGTGACGTCCTCACCACCGGAATTGCCCCAGCCGTTGCTGATGCCCTGCGGGGCAACGAAGATCGTGCTGTTGCCCGACTGCGACTGCATGCCGTAGTAGGCCCAGGCATAGCCGTCGCTCCCGCCCGAGGCGACCTGTTCGGCGGTGCCGCCGAGCCAGTGGAAGCCGAAAGCCAGCCGGTGCGGCAGGTTGTTGTCGTAGCTGTCGGGGATCTTCAGGATGAAATCACGGCTTTTGCCGCCGCTTTGGATCGTGCGCTTGCCGCTCGTGAGCGTCGGGGTCTTCCCGCAGCCGGCGCTCGGAGTCGCCGCTGCCGCGGCTTGGGGTGCGGTGGCGGCACTGGCGCTCGGCGGCGTGCCGCCCACGGTCAGCACGAGCAGTGCGGCGGCCACGACGGTCCGGAACGATGATCCGTACCTCGCCATTCGAAACCCCTTTCGGCTGGAAGCGCAATCATCCGGCGAATGGCGTGTCCGTCATCGGTATGAGACGGCTTGGCTCAAGACATTCGCGTTGTAGCACAGGGGTCGAATACGCGTCCAGGCACGGGTCTCGCCGAGCTTGCGTGCCACGGCTTCCGCGCGCCGAGGAAATGAAAGTTTCACCTGGCGGCGCGCTCGACGACAAAGCATTCCGGGAGCATCCGGATGCTGTTCGGCTGGCCGCGGCGGGCTTGCCGAACCAAGATGTGTCCGTGGCACCGACACGCACCCCGTGGGGGACCTGGGAACCGCTGACCCCGTCCCAGGTCAGCCAGCTGTTCGCGGCGGCGGGCGCGCCCTGGTGGCTCGCCGGTGGTTATGCCATCGAACTCGCCGTCGGCCGTCGCTTCCGTGAGCACGCCGACGTCGACGTCCTCCTGCTGCGTCGCGACCAGCTGATCGCCCAACACGTCCTGGCAGGCTGGGAATGGTGGGCGGCCGACCCACCCGGTCGGCTTCGTCGCTGGCTGCCCGGCGAGACCTTGCCGGCCGCCGTCCGCGACATCTGGTGCCGGCCGACCGCCGACCAGCCGTGGCGAATCCAGCTGATGCTCGACGAAGCCAGCGGCGAAGAGTGGGTTTCGTGCCGCAATCCTGGCCTGCGCCAACCCATTTCCTCGCTCGGCCGCACCAGCGAGGAGGGCTTCCCCTACCTGGCTCCCGAGATCCAGCTGTTCTACAAGGCCAAAACGCCGCGAGCGAAAGACGACGCCGACTTCGCCGCGGTCCTGCCGCTGCTCAATACCCGCCAGCGACAGTGGCTGGTCAAGGCGATCACCGAAACCTACGGAACCCGTCACTGGCTGACCCGGCTCACCTCAGACGCGCGACACTAGGGCTCCCGGCGCCCGGCGGCCGGCCCGGTACCGCGCCGGCGATCCGGACAGCGCCTCGAGCTTCGTCTGCACCCGCTGACACCCGGGGACCGGGCGCAGCCCGTCAGTTCAGCTGAGGGGTGGCCGGCTTGAGCTGGTCATCGGCTTCCGATCCGATGCGGGTGACGGTCTCCGGCGACGAAGTCGTCGTGTCGGGGACGGTGCCGGGGATGGTGTCGAGGAGGCCGGCGGCGATGGCCAGCGCGTCGCGTTTGAGCTCGGCGTTGACGGCGCGGAACTGGTCCTGGGCCGGTTCGGCGGGCCAGTCGGCCGGCAGGTGCCGCCGGGGGAGCCGGGGATCGGTGCGGATGGTCTGCAGCCAGTCGGCTTCCAGCAGGAGGTGCCGGGCGAGGCCGTCCGGGGCCTGGGCCCCGGCTTCCCCGCGTTCGCCCCAGCGGGCGAGGAAGGCGTGGTAGTGCCCGGCGATGCGCTCGAGGTCCCACGCGTCGCGCACGATCTCGGCGATCTCGGTCGGCGGCAGGGCCCGCGCCTGGAACACCTTGACGTGGCTGTCGGTGCCGAGGCCGTCGAGCAGCGGCGACACATCCACAGTGGACGGTGCGATCCACAGCCCGCTCTGCAGGCTGCCGAACCCGGCCCACAGCAGGCGTGAGCGCAGGACGTGCCGCTGGCGTTGCCATGACTCGGGCATGGAGAAGCCGAGCAGGGTCCAGGTGCCGTCCCAGTCGTGGTTGACCGCGCCGTCGTGCCAGATGCGGCGCTCGCCGTCGAGGAGGATCGCGCGCGACCGCTCGGTCAGTCCGATGTAGACGTTGCGGCCGCGGCGGGTGCGGCGCAGCAGGTCGCGCCGGGCCATGCGGCTGAGCGTCGAGCGCGTGGCGTGTTCGGAGATGCCGGCCCGGCCCATCACCTCGATCACGCTCGCGGTGGCGACATGGATGTCGCGGCCGAGAACGTGCGCGCCGAGGAAGGTGAGCAGCAGTGCTTGCGGGCGCGCCGACCCGGCGGGGGAGAGGTCGTCACCCTCGTCGGTCGCGTTCTCGGCCACGGTCACGGCGCCAGCATAAGCGAGTGATGTTGGGCACGCCATTGACGGCGGTCACCGATGTGCTTAATGTTCTGGCCGGATGTGGCACAGGCCACGTCCTGATCCGGCGGCCGGCGACGAGGCAGGACACGCGATGACGGAGACTCCCCAACCCCCCAGTCCGCACCACTCGCCGACGCAGCTGCGCCGGGCCGTGCTGTCCAGCTACCTGGGCAGCGTGACCGAGTACTACGACTTCCTCCTCTACGCGACGGCCTCGGCCCTGGTGTTCTCCAAGGTCTTCTTCTCCGGCCTCGACCCGGTGGTCGGCACGATCGCGAGCCTGGGCACCTTCACCACCGGCTACCTGGCCCGCCCGCTCGGCGGGGTGATCTTCGGGCACTTCGGGGACCTGCTCGGCCGCAAGCGGATGCTCGTGATCACCATGACGATGATGGGCATCGCGAGCGCGCTGATCGGCGTGCTGCCCACCTACGCGCAGGTGGGGGCGTTGGCGCCGATCCTGCTGGTGGTGCTGCGCGTGCTGCAGGGCGTCGCGGTCGGCGGCGAATGGGGCGGCGCGGTGCTCATGTCGGCCGAGCACGCCACCACCCGCCGAGGCCTGTGGGCGAGCTTCACCAACGCCGGCGCCCCGAGTGGCCTGGTCGTCTCGACGCTGATGCTCACGCTCATGGCGGCCGTCACGACCGACGCGCAGTTCCTGGCGTGGGGCTGGCGGATCCCGTTCCTGCTCAGCGTGGTGCTGCTGGTCATCGGCCTGTTCGTGCGGCTGAAGGTGGCGGAGACGCCGGTGTTCGCCGCGACCGGCCGCCCGTCGCGCGCCCCGCTGGTGGAGGTGCTGCGGCGGCACCCGAAGAACCTGCTGCTCGCGGTGGGCGTCGGCTTCGGCGCGTTCGTCGCGCAAGGGACGCTCACCACCTACGTGCTCGCCTACGCGGTCCACGCGGGCTTCACGCGGCAGACCGTGCTCAACGCGATCACCGTGTCGTCCGTGGGCGCCGTGTTCGGGATCATCGGGTTCTCGGCGCTGTCGGACCGGGTCGGGCGCCGCCCGGTGGTCGTCGCGGGCGCGGTGGCCACCGCGGTCGTCGGGTTCCTGCTGTTCCCGATGATCGACAGCCGCTCGGCGGGGCTGCTGACGCTGGCGCTCGTGCTCGGGCAGTCGATCGCGCACGCGGCGATGTACGGGCCGCTCGCCGCGTTGTGCACGGAGCTGTTCGGCACGCGCGCCCGCTACACCGGCGCGTCGCTGGGTTACCAGCTGGCCGGTCTCGGCGCCGGTGTCGCCCCGGTCGTGTTCGCGAGCATCGCCGGCGCGGGCACGCCGGTGATCTCGGCGGTGATCGCCGCGTGCTGCCTGCTCACGGTGATCAGTGTGCTCGCGCTGGCGGAGAGCAACCGCAACGACCTCGCCGACGACCCGGCCGCGGTGGTTTCCCCGGCCAGGGAAGGGATCCGATGAAGACCCGCCGGCCAACGCGCGTCGCGGCGCTCGTCACCGCCGTCCTCGCCGCGGCCTTCGTCGCCGCGCCCGTGGCCGTCGCCGAAGCGACCCGGCACTACACCGGCACGCTGCCCAGCGGCGCGAGCTGGGTGGCGGACGTGCCGGGGGAGTGGAACGGGACCGTCATCCTGTACAGCCACGGCTTCGGCCCGCTGGAGCCGCGGAACGCCCCGGACTCCGAGACGGGCCAGGCGCTGCTGGACGGCGGCTACGCCCTGGTCGGGTCGTCCTACTCCGGGCCTTCGTGGTGGGCGCTGGAGTCCGCGGTGCGTGACCAGTTCGCGTCCCTGGACGCGCTGACCGGCGAGATCGGCGCCCCGCGGCGCACCATCGCCTGGGGAACCTCGATGGGCGGCCTGGTCAGCGCCCTGGAAGCCGAAGACGGCCGGCACCGCGTCGTCGGTGCGCTGACCACCTGCGGGCTCGTCGCCGGCGCGCTCAACCTCGACAACTACCAGCTCGACGGCGAGTACGCGCTGTCCCGCCTCCTCGCTCCCGGGCAGGGCATCAAGCTCGTCCGCTACACCGGCCCGGAGGAGGCGGCCGCGGCGGGCGCCGCACTGACCAAGGTCACCGCCGACGCCCAGGCCACCCCGGCCGGGCGGGCCCGGATCGCCCTCGCCGCGGCGCTGATGAACGTGCCCACCTGGTTCACCGGCGCCACCCCGCCGGGTCCGCGCGACTACGCGACGCAGGAAACACACCAGGAAGCCGCGCTGACCGCGTTCGTCCTGAACTTCACGATGAGCGGGCGTTACCAGATCGAGCTCGCCGCGGGCGGCAACAGCTCCTTCACCGCCGGCGTCGACTACCGCGCGCTCCTGCGCGGCAGCAGCCACACCCAGCAGGTCCGGGCGCTCTACCGGCAGGCGGGTCTCGACCTCGACGCCGACCTCGCGACGCTGACGCGGGACGCGAACATCACCGCGGATCCCGGGGCGATCAGGACACTCGCCCGGACGTCCACGCCGACCGGCCGGCTCCAGGTGCCCGAGCTGAACCTGCACACCGTCGCCGACCAGCTCGTGCCGGTGGAGCAGGAGAACTGGTACGGCCACGTGGTGGCCGCGGCCGGGCGCGGGCACCTGCTGCGGCAGGCGTACGTCCAGGGCACCGGACACTGCGCCTTCCAGCCGGCCGAGACCATCGCCGGGCTGCACGCTCTCGAGAAGCGCGTCGCCACCGGCCGGTGGGACGACGCCACGACCCCGGAGCGCCTCAACGCGGCCGCCGGGACCGGCCGGTACCTGTGGTACCAGCCACCTGCCCTGACCGGCGGCCTCGGCGAACCCGGCCGCCGGTGACGCTTCGCCTGTCGTTCGGCAGCCTGGCCGGCATCGAGGCCGGGGCAGCTTTTCAGCGATCCTTGGAGCAGGGCGGAGACGAACCGGCGCTGGAAGATCAGGAAGATGACGAGCGTGGGCAGCAGGATGAGCACCGAGCCCGCGCGGAGCAGGGGTCGTCGACGCCGCTCGCCCAACGGCCTTCCGTTGACCGCTTGCGCGGCAGAGGAATCCTTAACGTCGGAAGAGGAGAACCGCTTCCGCTCAGCGAAGGGTGGGGGAGACCTGCGAGCGGAAGCGGTGGCTTGAAGGCCGGTACGGGGGTCGCCTCTCGGCGAGTCGCGCGACCCGGCTCCGGGGTGAACCGGTGGTCCGGGAGGGCGGAAGGGGTGAGGCCCGGGGGACTCCGCCGTACCGACACCCCTTACAACGTCCGGCGCGGCGCGGTGTTCCCCGTCGACCACGCCGGCGGCCGTGACGTGCGTCGCTCGGGTCCGTCGAGGTGAACGGCGCCCGGGCCGTCGGCGCCCGGTGCGCCGCGTCTGTCCGAACTACACTTTCCGCATGTGTGCCCGCCCCCGCCGAAGCATCGGCAATCTGCCGGCCGAGCTGACCAGCTTCGTCGGCAGACGGCATGAGCTGGGGGAGGCGAAACGCCTGCTGTCCGCCGCCAGGCTGGTGACGCTGACCGGCGCCGGCGGCGTCGGCAAGACGCGGCTCGCGCTCCGGGTGGCCGCCGATGTGCGCCGGGCGTTCCCCGATGGCGTGTGGCTGGTGGAGCTGGCCGACCTGGGTGATCCGCACCTGTTGCCGAACACCGTGGCGACGACGTTCGGCCTGCGCGGCGCCGGTGACCCGGCGGACGGGCTCGCCGAGTACCTCGAGGACAAGCAGCTGCTCCTGGTGCTGGACAACTGCGAGCACGTGGTGAACGAGTGCGCGATGCTGGTCGCCAAGCTGCTCGCGGTCTCCGGCGGGCTCCGGGTGCTCGCCACCAGCCGGCACACCCTCCACGTGGAGGGTGAGCACATCCTGCACGTCGAGCCGCTGCCCGTCCCGTGGGACGAGGACACCGGCGCGACCCCGGTCGAGGCGGTGCTGCTGTTCACCGATCGTGCGGCCGCGGTCTCGCCCGGCTTCGAGCTCACCCCGGACAACCGGGCGGCGGTGAGCCGGATCTGCCGGCGGCTGGAGGGGATCCCGCTGGCCATCGAGCTGGCCGCCGTCCGCCTCCGCGTGCTGTCGGTCGACCAGATCTTCGACCGGCTCGACGACCGGCTCGGCCTGCTCACTTCGCGCCAACACGCCGCGCACCCCCGCCGGCAGACGCTGGAGGCGGCGATCGGCTGGAGTTTCGAGCTGTGCACGCCCGCGGAACAGCGGCTGTGGGCGCAGACGTCGGTCTTCCTCGGCGGGTTCGACCTCGACGCCGCCGAGCACGTCTATGCGGCCGACGAGGCCGAAAGTGACAGCACGCTGGACGTCGTCACGGGACTGGTGGACAAATCGGTCCTCAGCCGCCAGCACGGCACCTTCGGACGGCAGGCCTGGTATCGCATGCTGGAGACCGTCCGCGAATACGGGAGCGGCAAGCTGGCCGCGGAGGGCAGTGAGCCGGACGTGCGGGCACGGCAGGCCGAGTACTACGTGAACCTCGCGCGGCGGTACCGCGCCGAGGGGTTCGGCCCGCGGCAGCTGGAGTGGGTCGGCCGGCTCCGACGCGAGCACGCCAACCTCCGGGCCGTGCTGGAGTACTGCCTGTCCGGCCCCGAGCGGGCGAGCCGTGCGCTGGACATCGCGGCTTCGCTGTGGAACTTCTGGTACGGCGGCGGCCTCGTCCCGGAGGGGTGCCGGTACCTGCGGCGCGGGCTCGAGTTGTGCGGTGAGCGCACGCTGGTCCGGGGCCGGGCGTTGTACGCGATGTCGTTCCTCGCGATCCAGACCGGCGCGCCGCACGCGGAGCTGCTGTCCGAACTGGGCGAACTGGCCGACGAGCTCGGCGAGGAACGGCTCCGGGCGGGCCACGCGGAGTGTTCCGGCATGGCCACGTTCTTCGCCGGCGACCTGCCCGGTGGTGCCCAGCAGCTGGAGCGGGCGTTGGCCGGGTACCGCGTGGCCGGTGACGCGCTGCTCGTGTTCGACACGCTGATCCTGCTCGCCGCCGCGTGCTTCTTCCTCGACGATCCGCGCGGCGCGGCCGCCGCCGAGGAGGCGCTCGCCCTGACCGACCGGCACGCGGCGCGCTGGTCCCGTGGCTACGCGTTGTGGGCGGTCGCGCTCCACCGCTGGCGGGCGGGCAGGCCACCGGAGGCGGCGGATTTGCTGCACGAGGCCATCGCCCTCCGGCTGGCGGATCGCACGCTGCTCGCGTTCCTGATCGAGGCGCTCGCGTGGTGCCAATCGTCCGAAGGCGCCCACGACCGGGCCGCCCGGCTACTCGGGGGCGCCGCCGCGGTCTGGCGGCTCAGCGGCGCGCGCGTCGGCGAGATGAGTCCCTACCAGGGCTTCGACGAGCAATGCGCCGCACAGGCCCGCGCGGCGCTCGGGGACGAGGCGTTCGACGCGGCCTACGCCGAGGCGGCCGGCTTCGGCATCGACGAGGTCGTCCGGTACGCGTTGCGTGAGAAGCCGGCTGCTGCGCCGGCGGCGAGCAAGGCGAGTGAGCCCGACGAGCTGACCCGGCGGCAGCGGGAGATCGCCGAGCTGGTGGCCCGGGGGATGACCAACAAGGAGATCGCCGCCACCCTCGTCCTCAGCGGACGGACCGTGGAGGGGCACGTCGAGAACATCCTGGTGAAGCTCGGCCTCACTTCACGCACGCAGGTGGCGTCGTGGCTGGCCGGCCGGCCCCGGCGACCCGCGTAGCCGTTCAGGTAGTTTCCCCGGTCCGGCCGGACGGCGTTCGGACGATCCTGCTCCTGCGACCACTTACCGCATGGAGGAGGACAGATGCCCATCGACTCGGCGCCGCAGGTCTGTCCACAGTGCCAGCGGCCGACGGTTCTGGTGTCCCACGCCTGGGGGCGTCAGTGGGTGCATCTCGGCACCTGGCGCCCGCAGTGCGGCGCCCCGCCCTGGGCCGTCCGCGCGGCGGGAAGCGGCACCCGGCCCTTCGGGTAGAGGCACCCGAGCCAGCCGGCCGCGTGGCTGCCACCCCGCGCGCGACCCGGCAGAGCGCGGTGGGACCGCACGATCTCCGCCCCCCAAGATCGTGTGGTCCCACCGCGCTCGACCCTTCTTCGGACCGGGACCCGCCGTCCCCATGGACCTCTACGCGTCCAGGCCGAGGTGGTCGCGCAGGGTCGGGCCGGTGTATTCGGTGCGGAACGAGCCGCGCTCCTGCAGCAACGGGACGACCTGGTCGGCGAACTCGTCGAGCCCGCCGGGGGTGACGTGCGGGACGAGGATGAAGCCGTCGCTCGCGTCGGCCTGGACCAGGTCGTCGATCGTGGCGGCGACGGTCGCGGGCGAGCCGATGAACGTCTGGCGGCCGGTGACCTCGATGATCAGCTCCCGGATGGACAGGTTCTTCGCCTCGGCGAGCTGCCGCCACTCGCGAGCGGTGGCGAGCGGGTCCCGGTACATGCGGACGCTGGCGCGGCCGCGGGCGATCGTGTTCTCACCCGGCACCGGGTCGATCGACGGCAGCGGCCCGTCCGGGTCGTAGCCGCTCAGGTCGGTGTTCCACAGCTGTTCGAGGAACTTGATCGCGGTCTGCCCGCTGACCTGCTGCAGCCGGACGACGTGGGCGCGCTCGTGCGCGTCGGCGTCGGTGTCGCCGAGCACGAACGTCGCCGCGGGCAGGATCACCAGCTGTTCCGGCGTCCGGCCGTGCTTCGCCAGCCGGCCCTTGACGTCGGAGTAGAACGCCTGCCCGGCTTCGAGGGTGCCGTAGCGGCTGAAGATCGCGTCCGCCGTGGCCGCGGCGAACTCGCGGCCCTCCTCGGAGTCGCCCGCCTGGATGATCACCGGCCGGCCCTGGGGGCTGCGCGGCACCGGGAACCGGCCCTCGATGTCGAAGTGCGCGTCGTGGTGGGCGAAGGCGCCCGCGGTGGCGTCCCGCAGGAACACGCCGGTGCCGGCGTCCGCGGCGATCTCGTCGCCGCGCCAGGAGTCGAACAGCTCCCAGGCGGTGCGCAGGAACGTCTCGGCGCGCTCGTAGCGCTGGTCCTGGGGGAGGAACCCGCCGCGGCGGAAGTTCTCGCCGGTGAAGGCGTCCCAGGACGTGACGACGTTCCAGGCGGCGCGCCCGGCGGAGAGGTGGTCGAGCGAGGCGAACTGACGGGCCACCTCGAACGGCTCGTTGAACGTCGAGTTGATCGTGCCGGCCAGGCCGAGCCGCTCGGTGACCGCGGCCAGCGCGGAGAGCACGGTGAAGGTGTCGGGCCTGCCGACGACGTCGAGGTCGTAGATCTGCCCGTTCTGCTCGCGCAGCCGCAGGCCTTCGGCGAGGAAGAAGAAGTCGAACTTCGCGCGCTCGGCGGTCTGCGCGAGCTTCACGAAGGAGCTGAACTCGATGTGGCTGCCGGCCTCGGGGTCGCTCCACACGGTCGTGTTGTTGACGCCGGGGAAGTGCGCCGCGAGGTGAATCTGCTTCCGGGGCTGGGTCATCTCGGGCCTCCTCAGACGGCGATGTAGCGGTTGGCGGGCCGGGCGAGTCCGAGCAGCCCGCGCAGGGTGCTCGTCTCGTACCCGGTGCGGAAGGCCCCGCGCGCCCGCAGCTCGGGCACCAGCCCGCGGGTGATGGCGGTGAGGTCGTGCGGGACCGCGCCCGGCCGCAGCCGGAAGCCCGACAGCCCGGCGCCATGCCAGTCGAGCAGGAGGTCGGCGAGGCCGGCCGGGGTGCCGGTGAAGACATGGGCGTCGGAGGAGTACTCCGCGCCCGACAACCCGTCGAGCCGGGCCTTGCGGTCCGCGGCGGCCTGGTCGGTCTCGCCGAGGAAGACGACGACGTCGCCGAAGACGTGCAGCGTCTCGGCGCCGCGCCCGGCCCGCTCCTGCTCGTCGCGCACCGCGGCGACGATCGCGCCGGCCTGCTCGCGGTCGAAGGGGGTCACGTAGACGACGTCGGCGGAGCGGGCGGCGAGCCGGTAGGGCACGGCGGCGTGGGCGAGCGAGGTGACCGGCGGCTGGCCCTGCGGCGGGCGCGGGGTGATCGACGGGCCCTTGACCGAGAACCAGCGTCCGGTGAAGTCGATGTAGTGCAGCTTGTCGCGGTCGACGAACCGGCCCGTGGCGACGTCGCGGATCTCGGCGTCGTCCTCCCAGGAGTCCCACAGCCGGCGCAGCACCTCGACGTAGTCCGCGGCCTCGTCGAACAGGTCGGCGAGCGGGCTCGGCCGGTCCGGCTCGGCGGCGTCCGCCGGCCGGAATTCGCCGAACTCGCGGCGGCCGAAGTGCCGGTTGTCGGCTTCGCGCCCGGAGACCTGCACGCGGACACCCGCCCGGCCGCCGCTGACGTAGTCGAGCGTGGCGATGGCCTTCGACAGGTGGAACGGCTCGGTGTGGGTGACGACCGCGGTCGGCACCAGTCCGATGTGGGAGGTCAGCGGCGCGACGCGGGCGGCGATCAGCACCGCGTCGAGCCGGCCCTGGACGATGTCGGTCCGCTCGCCGGGCCGGTCGAGGGAATCCACGGTCTGCAGGGCCAGCGAGTCCTCGATGGTGACGAAGTCCAGCTTCCCGGCCTCGGCCTCCCGGACCAGGTCGGTCCAGTACCCGGCGGTGAGCAGCTCGTGCGGCCGCGCCCCGGGTTCCCGCCACGCGGCGGGGTGCCACCCCGCCCCGTCCAGCGCGACGGCGATCCGTGGTCCGTTTCCTGCGGTCATCCCGGCGTTCCCCTTCCTTCGGCCCGTACCCGCAGTGTGCGCCAGTTCCCGGCTGCCGGGCGGAGACGGCCAACTGCTGGGACAGTCCGCGATCGCGGCCGGCGCCGGGAATAAACGGTCGCCGAGGGTCGACCACGGCGGCTCGCTACAGGCGGGTCAGCAGACCGGCGACGAGCGCGACCCGATCGGGAATGGCGTCGACGAGCACGTGTTCGTGACGCGCGTGGGCGCCCGCGCCGCTGCTGCCGAGCCCGTCGAGCACCGGCACGCCGAGCGGGGCGAGGAAGTTCGCGTCGCTGCCGCCGCCGACGCTGATCGGCTCGAGCGGCCCGCGCAGTTCGCCGGCGACGTCGTCGGCCAGATCGAACAGTGCCCTGCTCCCGGGAGTGAGGCGCAGGGGCGGGCGGCTCCACCCTCCGCCGACCGTCACGGTGACGCGCGGATCGGCGGGCCGCAACGCGCTGAACACCCGGTCGACCCGGTCGGCTTCGGCCTGGTGGGTGACCCGGACGTCGACGAGGCAGCGGGCCCGGCCCGCGATGACGTTGCGCGCCGTGCCGCCCTCGATGGTGCCGACGTTGATCGTGGTTCCGGCGCCGGGATCCGCCGCGGCGGCGAGCCGTCCGACGAGCTCGGCGAGGGCGTGCACGGCGCTGGCGCCGTCGGCGGGCTCGTTGCCGGCGTGGGATTCGATGCCGGTGGCGGAGACGGTGAAGGTGCCGACCCCCTTGCGTTCGGTCTTGACGTCCCAGCCGATCCCGGGCTCGAGCACCAGTGCCGCCGCGCACCCGCGTGCGGCGGTTTCGATGTGCCGCCGCGAAACCGGGCTGCCGAGCTCTTCGTCGCCGTTGAACAGGAAGGTCACCGGGGGATAGGGCAGGTTCAGCGCGCGCAGGGCCCGCAGCGCCCAGACCCCGGTGACCAGGCCCGCCTTCATGTCGTAGACGCCGGGTCCGCGCGCCGTTCCGTCGTGCACGGTGAACGGCCGGTCGGCCAGCGTGCCCGCCGGCCACACGGTGTCGTAGTGGCCGATCAGGAGCACCGGCTTCCCCGGGACGCCGGGGTAGGTCGCCTCCAGGACGTCGCCGTGACCGTCCTGCGCGCGCCGGATCCAGCCGGCGGGCGGGCCGAGGCGCTCGTGCAGCCACCTCTCGATCCAGTCCGCCGTGGTGTCCAGCAACGCCTTGTCACCGCTGGGCGACTCGTGGCCGACGAGCGTCGAGAGGTCGGCGATCAGCTCGTCGAGCCGGTCGTGGCACCAGGTGGACAAGGACCGCACGGACATCGCGAGCGCCAATCTCGTTGGGAGGCAGGGATTTTCAGCGGACGGGAACGCCGGGGCCGAGCGGGATGCCGAGCGCGTACCAGGCCAGGAACATGCCCAGCCAGTCTCGGTCATGGGAACCTCCGGTGCTTCGCACGTCGGCGATATGACCCGGTATGAGACAGCACAATGCACGGTTGTGTCAACCAGGAGGCAATGGGTGACAGGATCATTCTGTGTAGGCTGTCCGCATGGGATCACCGGAGCACGCCCTGGACGACGCCGATCTCGATCTCGTGGCCGCGCTCCAGCTCGCGCCCCGGGCGGCGCTGAACACCGTCGCCGAAATTCTCGGCACCTCGGCCAGCACGGCCGGGCGCCGCGTCCAGCGGCTGCAGCAGCTCGGGCTGCTGCGCTTCATCTGCACTGTGCACTGGTCGCTGCTCACCACCGGCAACCCCTACGTGGTGTGGATCCGGTGCCGCCCGGGCACGATCACCGAAGTCGCGGCCGCCATCCAGCGGGTGCCGCAGGCGCAGTCCCTGTTCGTCACCACCGGCGACTCGGACCTCTACTGCACCCTGTATCCCCTGCCGGGCACGGACATGCGCCGCCTGCTGACCCGGACGCTGCCCGCCACGCCCGGCATCGCGTCGCTGCGGTCGCACCTGGTGCTGAACGCGCCCCGGCAGGCGGTGGCCTGGCGCCTGCACCGGCTGCCCGAGGAGCAGGCCGCGGCGTTGCGCCGGCATGCCGACGCAACGCCCAGCCCGATGCCGGCCGCCCTGGCGCCGCTCACCGAAGTGGAGTCCGCGACGCTCCGGCTCCTGTTCGACGACGGACGGATCTCCGCGGCGCAGGTCGCCCGCGATCTCGGCCTCAGCCGGTCCACCGCCTACCGGACCATCCAGTCGCTGCTGGAAACCGGCGCGGCGCGGCCCCGGGTCGAGATCGAGCCGGCCGTGCTCGGGTTCCCGATCACGGCGCTGTTCACCCTGGACGTCCGGCCCCGGCACGTGCCGGGTGTCCTGGCCGCGCTCGGCGCGCACCCGCACGGGCGGTTCACCGCGATGACCGCCGGGCCCGCTTCGGTCCTCCACCACGGTGTGTTCACCGACGAGGACCACCTGTCCCGGTTTGTCACCGACGACCTCGGCGCGCTGCCCGGGATCAACGGCCTCAACATGTCGACCACGCTCTCCGTGCTGCGCCGCCAGTGGATCGACCGCGACGAGGACCACCGGCTGGCACCGGGACCGCGCGACATCCTCTCACCCGGCGAGGTCAGGGAAGTCGTCCGCGCGCAGGGATGACTTCCGGGAAGGGTCGCTCAAGCCCCACGAGCTTCGGGGCGTGCCGGCGTTCTCGGCGGGAGTTCCCGGTGTGCGGCCGCGTAGTGAGCGGTGCCGATCGCGCCGGTGACGGCGAGGACGAACCCCGCGACGGCCGCGGCGGTGAAGCCGTCGCGCACCCGGTCGTCGAGGAAGAACACGCCGATGCAGGACGACACGGCGGTGTTCGTGGTGAACATGGTGGCGGTGACCGCGGTCGCGCGGCTTCGTTGCAGGGCCATCGCGAACGCCGTCGCGGCGACGAGGCCGTTGACGAGCATCGCCCAGATCGCGGGGTTTCCGGCCAGGTGCCAGAGCGGGCCCGAGGCGCCGAGGGTGCGCGCCGAGACGCCGACGACACTGAAACCCAGCCCGGCGCAGAACCCGAGCACCGGCGCCGACCAGGGGCGATCCCGGCGTTCGGCGGCGAACGCGATCGCCGCGATCGGGATCGCCGCGCCCAGCAGGAGCAGCTTTCCGCCGGACGGCAGGGGCTGCGCGGGGCTCGGGTCCGCGGACAGCCCCAGCAGGACGAGGCCGGTCGCGCCGACGCCCAGCGCCACCCAGCCGGCGGAGGCCAGCCGGACGCCGAGAACGGCGGAGATCGTCGCGGTCACGCCGACGCTGAACGCGAGGACCGACTGGACCAGGAACAGCGGCAGCCGGTGCAGCGCGGCGGCGGCGAAGACGAAGCCCAGCAGGTCCACCGCCAGCCCGAGGAAGTAGAGCGGCTGGCGCCGCAGCGCGACCAGGTCCTGGGGCGTGCCGCCGTACGCGCCGGCTCGCCGGACCCCGGCGGACTCCAGGATCGAACCGCTGCCCGAGGCGAGGGCGGCCAACACGGCGAGGACGTATCCGAAAATCACCCGGCAGAGTCTGCCAGCCCCGGCGGTTCAGCTGGGGACGTGGCCCGCGCGGGTGGGCTCGCCGTCCGGCGCCGTGAGGCCGTCGGCGGGGTTCAGCCCGAGGGTGGCGAGCAGCGCGGCGCAGTCGGCCGCGTCGTCCGCCGACGAGGCGACCATGCGGGCACCACGACGGCGTTGCTCGGGACTGAGGGCGAACGGGTCCGGGTCCCTCGGCGGGGCAACCTTCGACTGCTTCATCGGCGTGGGGACACGAGGGGCGCGTGGCCGTCGGCCCGCCGGTGGCCGCGGGGCGCTCCCGGTGTCGCGGTGGTGATCACGGTCGCCGGCGGGCTACGCGACGACTGACGTCGCGAGGACGGGACCGCCGGAGCTGGAGAGCAGGCTCTCGACGCTGTCCTGGTTGCCCCGGTGCGCCGCGGTCATCAGCATGTGCCGGGCGAGTTCCGGGTCGGTCTCGGGCGGGATGACGAGCAAGGTCACCTGGTGCCTGCCCCAGGCGCCGATCACGGTCAAGGTGCCGCCGGGCTGGGAACGGAAGCCTTCGAGCCGGACGGCGCCGCCGTCGAAGGCCAGGCGGCGTCCGGTGGGCGGCCACGCCGCGAGGTCGAACGTGACCCGTTCGATCCCGTCCAGCCGGACGGCCAGCACTGCCAGCAGTGACGGCAGTTCGGCGGTCAGGTCCCGGGACGCGGGCCACCACCCGCCGTCGACGTAGCCGGTCGTCGGTGCTTTCGGCTTCAGCCGAAGGCGCGGCGAGTGGGATGAGAGTTCGTCGGCCGACAGGGCGAATCGTTCGGCAGCGGTCATGTGCGGGCCCGACTTCATGCCGGTGCTCCCGTCCCCGGCCGCGTGAACCGGCCGGTCTGGGGCCCGAGGACGACACGGATTCGACCACCCGCGTGCGAAATGCTCTCGGACCCCTCGATGGTACGCGCCTAACGCGGATCACCCGCATTCGCCTGCCACGAAAGAAGTTGGGCGGAACACCGCTCGCGTCGGTGTTCCTGCCGCACGGTCACTGGCGCGCTTCGGCACCGAGATCGTCGTCCGGCCCGAGGGTCGGGGCGACCGTTCGCTCCGGCGTGTTCTGCCGGACCCGGAACGGGATGCCCAGGGCGGCGAACACGCCGAGCATCTTCGAATCCTCCGTCACGACATCGGTGGCGAAAGTCCGCACACCTTCGTGTTCGGCCGCGAAGACGAGTTGCTCCAGCAGCAACGTCGCGACACCGAGCGTCGAGGTGCGGCCGTCGACGATCAGCGAGATCTCCGCCTCGGCCGGGTCGTCGACGATCTCGTACTGCGCGACGCCGACCAGCCGGGTGTGCTGGAAACACCCCACGGCGGTCGGACCGACGCCCGACCGGGCCGCCAGCCGCGTCGCGAGTTCGGCCAGCTCCAGGTCGCCCACTCCGAAGAACCGGAGATGGCGGTCACGGCCGGTCAGCCGGGCCCGCAGTGCCTGGAGCTCGGTGATGTCACTGGAGCCGAGCCTGCGCACCCACGCGATCTCACCGTCGGCGAGGAGTGCCTTCACCGGCGGGGTGCTTGTCGTCATGCCGCTGTCCAGTCCCGGTCGCACTGACCGATGTGGAGGGAACCGAGGACGGCGCCGGCTCTGCCGCCGGCGTGCGAAAATGCTCGGTACGCCGGATTCTACACCCGCGGCCGGTGGTCATCCGGCGCGGTTGACGATTACTTTTCCTGGAACACCTGGGGAATGACGGTAGCCGCCCCCGTGTGGAGGTATTCGCAGCCGCCTGGGATTCCGGCTGGATTTGTTTCCCGGCGACCGGAGATGCGGACTACGGCTGAAAAGAATCCCCCGGATGAGTGGTCCGGGGCGGGATCGGGACGACGGGTTCGTGCGCGGTGGAAGCCCGGGCCGGCTCAGCCGTCGTGGACGGCGGCCGGTCGTTGCGCCGGCGGCGGGCCGCGGCGGCCGCGCATGCCGGTCCCGGTGAGTGTGGCCGATGCCAGCTTCGCCGCGAACGCGGCCGGAGACGCTGCCTCCGAGAACAGCGCGCGCTGGCGCGCTGCGCCGGTTTCCCCGGCGCGGACCGCGGCGAGCCGCCGGTCGATCGTCGCGAGGTCGCCGGTGGCCCGCAAGGCCGGCCGGACGTACTCCAGCAGCTGGTCGACGATCAGGCGCTGGGGGAGGGCTCCGCCGGTGAAGGGGTCGATGCCGTGGCCGGGGTAGCCGTCGCGGGCCGCGGCGGTGAACGACGCGACGACCAGGGAATCCCGGACCGGCCGGGGTGCGACGCCGTCCCGGGCTTCGGCGAGGATCGTGACCACGAGGGCGCGGACCAGGCCGGCGAGCAGCACCGCGTCTTCGACGGTCAACCCGACGTCCGCGATCCGGACCTCGACCGTCGGGTGCTTCGGCGAGAGCCGGGCGTAGAAGTAGACGCCGTGGGCGTCCATCGCCTCACCGCGGCGGACCGCGTCGTCGACGCTGGCGGCGTAGGCGGCCGCGTCGGGCCACGTCTGCGGCGGTTTCGCGGTCGGCCAGCGCGACCACAACGGGTATCGCCGGCTGGCCCACCCGGTGTCCACGTCGTGGGCGAACGGTGAGTTCGCGCTGATCGCGAGGAGCGGGGCGAGCCAGGGGCGCAGCCCGGCCAGGATCCGGACGCCGAGCGCCGGGGACGGGATGCCGACGTGCACGTGGCAGGCGCACGTGCCGGCGTCCGGGACGAGTGTGGGGAACCGCGCGGCCAGTGCGTGATACCGGGGTTCGGCGGTGATGCCGGGTAATCCCGGCAGGTCGCCGCACGGCGGTGTCCCGGACGCGAGCAGCAGGCAGCCGGCGTGGCTCGCGGCGGCCGCCACGAGCCCGCGCAACCCGAGCAGGTCCGCCCGGATTTCGTCGAGGCCGGTGCGGATCCCGGTGGCGATTTCGATCTGAAAGCGCAGGAGTTCCGGCATCACCGCGGGCTCGCCGTCGAGCAGCGCCAGCACCTGGGGCGCCGCGAGCGCCACGCCGCCGGTCACCGGGTCAGCGAGGACGAATTCCTCCTCGACGCCGATGGTGAGGCCGTCGTTTTCCGGCAGCGAAAGTCGCACGCGCACGGTTCGGCTCCGTCCCTTCGGTCGGATCCTTCGAGTGTCGCGGGTCCGGCTTCGCCGGAGAAGGGCCGCTGGTCACCTGCCGCGAAACTTTCGGCCCCCGGGCAGAGGACGTGTGACCCTGGGCAGACCGTGGCCCGGGTGGGCACGATTGCCTGAAGGCCGGTGGCCGTCGGAACGCCGCTTCGCGCGGACCAGGCCGGCCGGCGAAGGGACACAACACATGCTGATCCAGATCAGCACGGATCGGGCCGTGCACGGTGGCGAGGAGCTGATCCGGCACTTCGAGTCGGAGCTCGCCGGCAGGTTGTCGCGGTTCAGCGACCACATCACGCGGCTGGAAGTCCATTTCAGCGAGGAGTCCGCCGCCGGAGACGGGCTGGACCGGCGCTGCGTCCTCGAGGCCCGGCCCTCCGGCCGGCGGCCGGTGGCCGTCAGCCATCACGCGGGTTCGGTCGGCGAGGCGTGCCGGGGCGCCACGCACAAACTCGAGAGCGTGCTCGAAAGCCTGTACGGCCGGGCGGACAACCACAAGGGCGGGGACACCATCCGGCACCAGGACGGGCCCGCCGCTCCATGACCGTCCTCAACGGACCGATTTCGGCCCGGAGAGCCGACGCCCGCTGCCCGCTCATTCCGCCTTCGCCCGCGGGTCACCGGGAGCGGTACGCCCCGGCGGGTCGTTCCCGGGCCGGGCGGTCAGGCTTCGCACGCCGGAGCTGAAGACGGCGAGCAGCGGCACGGCGAGCAGGGCGCCCACGATCCCGGCGGTGACGAGCCCGACCGCGAGGGCGAGGACGACGGCCAAGGGGTGCAGCCGGACCGCCCGCCCGAGCAGCAGTGGTTGCAGGACATGGCTTTCGACCTGCATGACGCCCACCACGACGGCGAGCACGATGACGGCCGCCCAGCCGCCGTTGGCCACCAGTGCCACGAGGACGGCGATCGCGCCGGCGAGCACCGAGCCGATGACGGGGACGAACGCGCCGAGGAAGACGAGCGTGCTCAACGGAGCCGCCAAGGGGACCCCGACGATCACCAGTCCCAGGCCGATGCCGGCCGCGTCGACGAACGCGACGGCGGCGGTGCCGCGGATGTAGTGCGCCAGGGTGGTGAACCCGCTGCGCCCGGCGACGTCGACGCGTTCGCGGAGCCGGGCGGGCACGGCCCGCAGCACGAACGCCCAGATGGTGTTCCCCTGGGCGAGGAAGAAGATCAGGCAGAACACCACGAGCAGGAACTCGGCGAGCAGTTCCCCGACGGTGACCGCGGTGGTGACGGCGCCCGACGCGATCGCCGACTTGTTCCGGCCGAGCATGGCGGTCAGGTTGCCGAGCATCTCGTCGAGCTGGCCCTGGCTCAGCCGCAGGGGGCCGGTCCGCAGCCAGGTGTGCAGGTCGGTCAGGCTCACGGTGACCTGGTCGATCAGCCCGGGCATGCCCACGGTGACGGTGATGACCACGAACGTCACCATGGCGCCGACCAGGGCGATGCCCGCGATCAGCACGATCGCGGTGGCCGGCCCGCGGGGAATTTTCTTGCCCGCCAGCCAGGAAACGGCGGGCGCGAACAAGCCGGCGAGCAGCAGCGCCACCGCGACCGGGACGAGCACCGAGGCCAGCCTGCTGACCACGAATCCCAGCACCGTCAGTGCCGCCGCCACGACCAGCACGCGCCAGGAGACCGCGGCCGCGACGCGGAGCCCGTAAGGCACCGGGGAAGACCCGTGGGCCGGCATCCGATCAGTGCGCCGACGGGGTGGAGCGCGCCGACATCTTGGCCAGGCGGTGCGGAGTGGGCCAGCGGACCTTGGTCGCCCAGCCGAGCTTCTCGAAGATCCAGATGACGCGGGCGGAGATGTCGATCTGCCCGCGGAGCACGCCGTGGCGGGCGCAGGTGGGGTCGGCGTGGTGGGAGTTGTGCCAGGATTCGCCCATCGACAGGATCGCCAGTGGCCAGAAGTTGGCGGAGCGGTCGCGGCTGGTGAACGGGCGGCTGCCGATCATGTGGCAGATCGAGTTGACCGACCAGGTGACGTGGTGCTGCAGGGAGACCCGCGCCAGCCCGGCCCAGAGGAACGCCGTCAGCGCGGCCCACCAGGAGCCGCCGATCAGGCCGCCGAGGGCGGCGGGGACCAGCACGGTGGCGGCGACCCACAGCGGGAACAGCCGGTCGACGGCGCGGATGTCGGGATCGGCGGCCAGGTCGGGGGCGAACCGGGCGATGTTGGTCTTGTCGCGGCCGAAGAGCCAGCCGAGGTGGGCGTGCCAGAACCCGTGGGCCAGCGCGAGCGGTGAAGTGCCGTAGAGCCAGGGGGAGTGCGGGTCGCCTTCGCGGTCGGAGAAGGCGTGGTGCCGCCGGTGGTCGGCGACCCAGCTGATCACCGGGCCCTGTGCGGCGAGACCCCCGGCGACCGCCAGCGCGATCCGCAGCGGGCGGGTGGCGGTGAACGCGCCGTGGGTGAAGTAGCGGTGGTACCCGACGGTCACGCCCAAGGTCGTCACGACGTAGAAGCCCGTCGCGATTCCGATGTCGAGCCAGCTCAGCCCCCAGCCCCACACCAGGACCACGACCGAGATCAGGGCGAGGAACGGGGCGAGCAGGAAGATCCGGATGGTGATCAGCTCACCGCGGGAATGCTCGCCGTCGACGATGGGCTTCGGTCCCGCGGAGGTGGTTTTCGTGGCGCTCATGAGATCCTGCTCCTGGCGGAGGGTGGTCGGTTCGGCCACACCGCTGGTCGTCATGAGAGCAGGGTCCGGGCGCTCACGTGCTGTCTCCCCGATCGTACCGCCGTGCGGGCTTTCCGGCGCGGTCCAGCTTCGGGGCTGTGACGTCACCCGGCCGGGGACGCGCCGATGAAACAGGAAACCTGCTGACGACGGTCCTACAGAGACACGAAGGCCTTGCTCGACGGGTACGTGAGTGTGTCGGCGGTGACGGTCCCGGTGGAGGGCGCGACCCCCAACGACGCGCCCGCCACCGGGGCGCCCCCGGCAGTTCCCCCGCAATCACCGTGCCGCCAGGGTTCCGGACGCCGTCCTCGTTTCGTCCTCACCCCGGCATCCCGGCTTCACCTGCGCGTTCCGGAGCCGGACACCGGGCGCTAGCCTTGAGGGCGAGGGGGAGATGCGATGAGGTTCCGGATTCTCGGGACGCTGGAAGTGCGGGAGTACGGGAACCGGGTGGCCTTGGCGAGCCCGCGTCAGCAGCGCGCGCTCGCCACCCTCCTGCTCAACCCCAACTCGGTCGTCCCGGTGGAGCGCATGGTCGATGCGCTCTGGGAGGACGAGCCGCCGGCGACGGCCGTGAAGCAGGTGCGGAACTGCGTTTCCGCCCTGCGGGGACGGCTCGGCGAGACCGGCGGGTCGATCGTCACCGACGGTCCCGGGTACCGGCTGCAGACCGACGCCGACGATCTCGACTCCCTCCGGTTCCGCCGCCACGTCGTGGCCGCGCGAGCACTCGCCGGGCAGGCGAAGCTCGTCGACGCCGTCGAAGAGATCCGCGCCGCGCTCGCCTTGTGGCGTGGCCCGGCGCTCGACGGGCTGCGGACGACCACGCTGGCCGGCCGGGCCGCGGTGCTCGACGAACAGCGCGCCGACGCCGTGGAACTCTGTGCCGAATGGCGGCTCCGGCTCGGCGAAACGGGCGAGGTCGTCCGCGAGCTGACCGAATTCTGCGGTGAGCACCCGATGCGCGAGCTGTCCCACCTGCTCCTCATGCGCGCCCTCGCGAACGAGGGCCGCTACGCCGAGGCTTCGACGCTGTTCCACGGCCTGCGCCGGCGGCTGGCCGACGAGCTCGGCGTCGATCCGAACCCCGACCTCCGGCGGCTCCACGAGCAGATCCTCGCCGAGGCCACGCCCAGCGTTCCGGCCGTCGCCCCCACCCCCGACCCCGAGCCGAGGGTGGACGCCCCGCCGGAGCACCACCTCTTCGGCCGTGCGGTCACCGAGCTGGCCGAAGCCGTCACGTGGCAATGGCGCGCCGAAGCCGAGCTGCGTTCACTGCACCGGCCGCAGCCGATCGTCCTGCGCTGGTCGGCTGTCGCGCGCCCGGGAAAGCCGGCGCTCCGGGGCGACCTCGACGACATCACGAAGACCTTCGCCGCGTTGCCCGTGCGGCAGCTGGTCGTACTCGGCGATCCCGGCTCCGGTAAGTCGGTGCTCGCCCTGATGCTGACGCTGGAGCTGCTGCGCACCCGTGCCCCGGGCAGCCCGGTCCCGGTCCTGTTGTCGCTGGCCTCCTGGGATCCGCGGCGGGAACACCTCGACCGGTGGCTGGCGGGCCGGCTCGCCGACGACCACCCGGCCCTGCTCAACACCCGGGAGTACGGGCCCGGCGCACCCACCCGGCTCGTCCTCGGCGGCCACGTCGTCCCGGTCCTCGACGGCCTCGACGAGATGCCGGCCGACCTGCGCGTCGCCGCGCTCGACGCACTGGACCAGACCATGGCCGTGGGCCGCTCACTGGTGCTGACCTGCCGCTCGGCCGAGTACGAGCAGGTCACGCGCGAATCCGGCGCGGTGCTGAGCGCCGCCACCGTCGTGCGGCTCGAACCCGTCGCCCGGCAGGAGGCGATCACCTACCTGTCCGCGCGGGAGGGCGCCGGCCACGACCGCTGGCGCCCCGTGGCCGACCGGCTGCGCCGGGATCCGGACGCAGCCCTGGCCCGGGTGCTGCGGACGCCGTTGATGGTCGACCTCGCGCGGATCGGGTACGGCCGTCCCAGCGCGGATCCCGCGGAGCTGCTCGCCGCCGAAGACGCGGAAGCCCTCGAAGGGAAGTTGCTCGATTCGTTCGTCCCCAACGCCTACGCGCAGGTGCCGCAGCCGCCGGGGCGGAACCCGAAGACCAGCCCGTCCGGGCGGTACACCGCGGCGCAGGCGACCCGCTGGCTGGGTTTCCTGGCCCGGCACCTCGAACAGGCGCGCAGCCGCGACCTGGCCTGGTGGCAGCTGTACCGGGCGGTTCCCGCCGGGACCCGCTCGGGCCTGATCGGCGTGGTGATCGCGCTGTTCTTCGTCGTCACCGGCCAGCTCGACGACGGGCCGGCGCTGGCGGCGATCTACGGCCTTTCGTTCGGTGGCGCCGGCTACCTGACCCACCGCTTCGGGCGCGCGCCGGAGCCGCTGCGCACCGAACTGCGCTTCGCCGGGGCTGCCCGGAAGTTCGCCAGCCGCTTCGCGATCGGTGCCGCCGTGGGCGTCCTGCTCGGCCTGGGCTGGTCGCTGGCCACCGGCCTGGTCGTCTTCCTGGCGCTGGTGTTCGGCCTGCTGTTCGCGGTGCACGTGTGGCTGGCGAAACCGGTCGACGCCAGCCGCGTGTCGAGCCCGAGGACGATCCTGCGCAACGAACGGACCGGGGCGATCGCGTTGTCCGCGTCCTTCCTGGTGTCGGTGGGGCTGTTCGACGGAATGGCGTTCGCGTTCACCGCGCAGACGCGGTTCCTGCCGGTGCTGGGCGGCCGGTACGACGTGGCGCTGGCCATCGCCGGCGGGCTGGCGGGCGCGTCGTTCGGGTTCTTCATGGCCCGCGGCGTCGCGGCGGTGTGCTACGGCCTGGCGGGCGCGATCGCGGGTGGCCAGGTGTTCCCGGCGGCGACGGACCCGGTACTCCCGGTCGTGGCCGGTGGGTGTTTCGGCGTCGGCTTCGGCTTGGCGGTCCTGGTGACGCGCGCCTGGGGCAACTACTTCGTCCACCACGTCTGGCTCGCCGCGACCGGCCGCCTTCCCTGGCGGCTCATGCGTTTCCTCGACGACGCCCACCGCCGTGGCGTCCTCCGGCAGGCCGGTGGCGTCTACCAGTTCCGCCACGCCCGCGTCCAGGAGCGGCTGGCCGCGGTCAGTCACCCGGAGCGGGCGCGACGCTGATCCTCGTCTTCTTCAGAACGGACAGCGAAGCGCCACTTTCGGTTCCGGCCGCGACCACCCCTCGGTTCACGGGACGGTGACCACGGTTCCGGGCAGCACCAGCCGGACGTCGATGCCGGGGGCGACGCGGGCCACCGCGTCGGCGTAGTGCCGCGGATCCTGGTCGCCTCGGGTGATCATGCGGTCGCCGAGCCGGCCGCTGTGGAAGGCGTAGTGGTGCGGCACGGCCAGGGTCGGCTTCAGCACGGCCGTCAACCCGGCGGCTTCTTCGGCGTCCATGACCACCTGCTGATGGTTCATGGGCCGGACGCAGAGGCCGTTGGTGGGCAGGATGGCCAGGTCGATGTGGCCGAACCGCGCCGGGAGGGTGTCCAGCTCCGGGACCCGCAGCGAGTCACCGCCGAAGAACACGGTGCGCCCATGCGCCTGGATGACGAAGGTGACTTCGTGCACCCCGTGCTTGCCCGGCGTCGCGGTCACCGTGAGGTCCGCGACGGTGGTGGCTTCCCACGCTTCGACGACACGGACGTCGCGGAATCCCTTGTCCCGCGCGATGGCCGCGACGGTGCCGGGTCCGATCAGGGGAGTGTCGAGGTCGAAGCCCGCTTCGACGAGGGCGTCGAGGTCGCAGTGGTCGTAGTGCTCATGGGTGATCACGACCGCGTCGAGGTGGCCGAGGGCTTCGACGGTCGAGGCGACCGGCTCGCCCTGGTAGTAGATGGCGGTCTGGGTGAACCACGGGTCGGTCAGGACGCGGATCCCGCCGATCTCGATCAGCTGGCACGCGTGGCCGATCCGGGTCACGCTCAATGAGGCGGGCATGCGGTTTCTCCTTGTGGGGTAGGTCAGTTGCCGAGGTCGGTCAGCGCGCCCAGCAGTTCTTCGGGCGTCTCGACCTGGGGCAGGTGGCCGGTGCGGGGCAGCAGCGTGAACGTCGAGAGCGGGATGGCGGCGGCGTAGGCCTTGCCGTATTCCGGGTCGACGATGCCGTCGCTTTCGCCCCACACCACGTGGACCGGGATGTGGAGGCCGCCGAGGCGCTCGGCGAGCGTCGGGTCGGACATGGCCGGGCCGGTGTAGCCGATGAGGGCGAGCACGTCGGGGCTCGGCCCGGTGCCACCGCCCGGCGGGACGGGCGCCTTGCTCGGGTCGTGGAAGGAGAACGCCCGGATCTCGGCGGGGGAGAGGCCGCTGACATCGGTCAGCGGGTGACCGTCGACTTCGATGCCGATGCCGTCGATGATCACCGCGCCGCTGACGCGCGGGCTGTCCAGGAGCGCGATTTCGGCGGCGAGCCAGCCGCCGAAGGAGTTGCCGACGACGGTGACGTCGGTGAGGTCGAGCCGGTCCAGCAGCGCGACGTAGACCCGGGCGAGTTCCTTGACGTCGGTGAGGCCGGCGGGTTTGGGGGTGCCGCCGAAGCCGGGGTGGGTGGGGAGCAGGACGCGGGAGTGGGTGCGTTCGGTGAGCAGGTCGGCGAAGCCGGTCATGGTGGCGACGCCGCCTCCGCCGTGCAGGAGCAGGTACGGGCGGGTGCGGTCGCGGTCCTGGACGGTGACCTGGACCGGGCCGAGGGTGTGGGTTTCGGTGCGGGCGGGCCGAAGGCTTCCGGCCGTGGGGAGTGTCGTCATGGTTCCTTCTGAGTGTCGGCGGGGGCTTATCTAAGGAACCTTAGATCAGGTTCCTTAGATAAGCAACCTGGCTTCAGTGGGTTAGGCTGTCCGGCATGACGCACCGCCCGGCCGAGGTCGCCCTGGCCGTCAAACGCCTGCAGTACCGCCACCACCGCGCGCTGAGCCGGGCACTGGCGCCGCTGGGGCTGTCGCTCGTGCACTGGGACACCCTGCGCCACCTGCACCGCAAGCCGGACGCCTCGCTGCACGACCTCGCCGTGCTGACCTTCCAGACCGACCAGTCCTTCGGCTCGCTGGCCACCCGGATGGCCGACCGCGGGCTGATCGAGCGGGTCCCCGGCCCGGGCCGCGCCGTCCGGCACCGGCTCACCGAGAAGGGCGAACGGCTGCGCGCCGCCGGCCAGGACGCCGTGGACGGCGTCCTCGAGTCGTCGTTCGACGCCCTGTCGGCCGCTCAGCTCGACCAGCTGGGCGAGCTGCTCGACGCGGCCCTCGGCGCCGACCCGACCGCGTAGCGCGGTGACCGGATGTGTCGGCCGGGTTTCGGGCGGCTCCGCCGCGCCGGCCGCGTGCGCCCGGCCAGTCTCAAACGCCCCAATGTGGCGTTGGTTGCGTCCAACGCACCCAATGTGGCGGGGGGGGGGGGGGCCGCCCGCCCCCCCCCCCCCCGCGGGGGGGGGCGCGCCCCCCCGCCCC
>NZ_JBFBBN010000036.1:31718-103153 GCF_040682715.1 Amycolatopsis sp. NPDC051128
CCACCGTGCACTGGACCAACAGCGTGAACGGCCAGACCAGCACCGGGGTGTCGGTGCGTCCAGCGCACCGAACGCCACATTGGGGCGCATGAGCCGGCCCGCGAGCACCGGGGCGCGGCCTCGACCCGGTGAACTTGGCGGTCACCGCACTGGCTCCCGGCGGATCGGCGGCCACCCGGACCAATGCGCCCCACGAGGCTGGACCACGGGCTTGGATGCTGATAAGCCTCTGCGCGTGACCAAGGACGTGATCGACCTGCACAGCGTCAACCCGTGGGAGGTGTCCTTCCTGCGCGAGGAGGTGGGCGCCTACTTCGCGCACGGCGTCGAGCTCGCCCCCGGCGCGACCGTCCTCGACGTCGGAGCCAATGTCGGCGTCTTCTCCGCGGCCGTGTACGAGCGGCTGGACGGCGACGTGCGGATCTACGCCTTCGAGCCGCTGCCGCCGCTTCACGAGACCTTGGCGCGCAACGGCCGTGACTTCTTCGACGGGCGGCTGACCGCGTTGCCCTTCGGGCTGGCCGCCGGTGAGGACGAGCTCGACTTCAGCTACTTCCCGGCCGCGACGATCTTCTCGTCGTCGTGGCGGGACGAGGGGAACGTCGAGGCCGAGCGGCGGCGGGTCACCGCCAGCGTCGTCGAGATGATCCGCCGGGGCGGGCTGGGCCCGGCTTTGCGCCGCGTGCCGGCTCCCGTCCTGCGGGGGCTCGTCGGGCGCAAGCTGCGGGTGATGCGGCAGCTCGAGACCCACCGGGTCCGGGTCAGGCCACTGTCGACGGTGCTCGACGAGCAGGCCATCGATCGGATCGACCTGCTCAAGGTCGACGTCGAAGGCGCCGAGCTCGACGTGCTGCGGGGGATCGAAGAGCGGCACTGGCCGCTGATCCGGCAGGCCGTCGTCGAGGTGGAAGGGTGGCGGCGCAACCGCGACACGGTCCGCGACGTCTTCGCCGCGCACGGCTTCACGGTCGAGGCACAGCAGGATCCGGTCCAGGAGGCCGCCGACATCGGGATGGTGTTCGCGATCCGCTGCTGATCCGGCCACGGCCGAATGGCTTCGTAGCAACGGTTACGTGCCAACAAGGCTTGGTGCACCACTGATCGCCGATGGCTTCCGGAAACCCGGGAATCCTGTCCGTTCCTGTCCGGCGTCGGGTCGCCGTCACGGTCCGGTAAAGATCGTTGTGCCTGGTCGCACGGTGTGATCGGGTGTCGGGACCGCGGTCGCGCTGGGTGAGGAGGGTCGGTGACGTTCTTCCTCTCGCGGTTGCTGGCGCGCTGGGTGGGCAGCCGGGGCTGGCTGCTGCCGGCCGCGGTCGTGGTCTTCGTGTTCGTGACCAGCTGGCCCCTGATGGCGCTGGCGGAGCCGGCCGGCAGTGAGCTCGTCCGGCCCGGCACTTATTGGTGGTACTTCGTTGTCACCGCCACCACGGTCGGGTACGGCGACTACGCGCCCGAGACCGTCGCCGGCCACGTCGTGGGCGGCTACGTCATCGTCGGGGGGATCGCCACCCTCACGACGGTGTTCACCAAGCTCGCTTCGGTGCTGGAACAGGCGAAGGGACGGCGGATGCAGGGGGCGGAGGCGGTGCGGGCCACCGGGCACACGGTGCTGATCGGGTACACGGCCGGGCGGACCGAGCGGATCGTGGCGCAGCTGCTGGCCGACGACGTGACCGGGCTGGTGTTGTGCGCCGGCGAGGAGGTGCCGGCCCATCCGATGCCGGCGCGGCCGGTGCGGTTCGTCCGCGGCGACCCGACGGCGGCCGACGTGCTCGCCAGGGCGGCGGTGCCGCACGCTGCCACCGTCCTGGTCGACATGGGTGACGACAACGCGGCGCTGGCCGTCGCGGTCACGGTGGACCACGCCAACCCGGCGGCGCACGTCGTGGTGACCCTGCGGGACCTCGAGCGCGCCGAGCTGGTGCGCTACGTCGATCCGCGGATCCGCTGCGTGCAGTGGCACTCGCCCCGGATGGTGACCGAGGAACTGACGTCGCCGGGGATCGCCGAGGTCTACGCGGAGCTGATGACGGCCGGGGGCGCCGACACCTTTTCGGTGACGCTGCCGGAGTCCCTCGGGCGGCTGCCGGCCGAGCGGTGCCGGACCGCGATGGGGCGGGCCTTCGGCGCGACCGTGCTGGCCGTGCGCACCGGCACGGACCTCGTGGTGAACCCGGCCTGGGACGCGGTGCTCGCGGCCGGGGCGGTGCTGTACTACATCGGCCCGCGGCGGCTCACCGGCGCGGAGGTCGAGACGGTTCTGCGCGCCGAAGCGTGCTGATCTGGTGATTTCCTCAGTGACTCCTGTGTGAGGAGGTGGCCGCGCCGGGCCGGGCGTTGCATACTGCGAGAATGGGACTGAGCAGCCCGGGGGACATGCGATGAGCCCGCGTGAAGGGCCGTCCCGTCCGAAGTTCGGCCGGATCGACCCCTTCTGCCTGATGGCTGTGCTGCCGACGCTGCTCGTCGCCGGGATCCTCGGCACGCTCGTCAACGTGGCGCTGGGGCTCGGCTGCGCCGCGTTCGCGGGCTTGATCCTCCTCTTCGACTCCTGGGCCAACCGGCCCGCCGCGGCACCGCCGCCCCGCCGTTCACCCCGGGCGACGGAGCCGGCCCGGCGCCCTGGCCCGCCGCCGCCCCGCCGTCCGGCAAGCGCACCAGCCCGGCGCCCCGGCCCGCCACCCCGTTGAGTCCGAAGTGGACCGTGTTCCGAATGGCCGGACCGGGACTTCGGCGGGTCGTGCCCGAGCCGGCCGACGTCACAGCACCGGCGAGGCCGCCGACAGCGGCCGCGCGCGGTTGGTGGTCCCCGGAGATCGGTGACAGGATCCGGGGCATGGATGGGAGCCGACCGGTCCGCGGCGGACGGCGGGCGCGAAGCGCGCCGGCGCCGGAAGCGGTCGCGGGCGGATTCCGGTGAAGTCCGCGCCGGACTACCCGTTGCGGTTCCCGGTCGTCGCCCTGGTCACCTCCGCCGGCGGGCTGGACGCCCTCAGCCGGGTGCTGGCGCCGCTGCCCGCGGATCTCCCCGCGGCGATCCTGGTCTCGCAGCACCTGGACCCGAGCCGCTTGAGCCACCTGACCGCGATCCTCGCCAAACGCACCGCGTTGCGGGTCGGCGAAGCCGTGGACGGTGACGAACTCGTGCCCGGTGTGGCACTGGTCGTGCCCGCGGCGCGGCACCTGCTGGTCACCTCGGCGGCGCGGATCGGGCTGCTGGACACCGGTGCCCTGCCGCCCGCCCGGCCGTCGGCGGACCTGCTGCTGGCCACCCTCGCCGTCACCTGCGGTCCCCGGGCGCTGGCGGTCGTCCTGACCGGCAAGGGGTCCGACGCCCAGGCCGGGATCCGCGCGATCGCCCACTGCGGCGGCACGGTGTTCGCCCAGGACGAAGGGACGTCGGCGCACTTCGGCATGCCCGGGGCCGCCATCGGCACCGGGCTGGTGCACGCCGTCCTGCCGCTGGCCGGAATCGCCGGAGCCATCCGGCGTCACGTCGATCGACACGTTTGAGGGCGTTTAGTCCACGCGGTGGGGGTTACTCGTCGTAGTGACCAGCCTCGACTACCGTGAAAGTCGATGGTGAGGAGGAGGTGGACGTCGTGCCGCCTTTCCGACGGAATCTCGTGGTCGTGGGCGCCTCGGCCGGTGGCGTGGAGGCCCTGCGGTCGGTGATGTCCGCGCTGCCGGCGGACTTCCCGGCCACCGTGGTGGTGACCATGCACCTGGGGCCGGGCACGCACAGCGCGCTGGCCCGGATCCTCGACCGCGCCGGCCCGCTGCCGGCGACGACCGCCCGGCACGGAGGGGCGCTCGAGCCGGGCACCGTGCACGTCGCGCCGCCCGACCGGCACCTGCTCACCGACGACGGGGTCCTGGTCCTGACGCAGGGACCGACCGAGGACGGGCATCGGCCCGCGATCAACGCGACGTTCCGGTCTGCCGCCCTGACCGGGGGGCCACGGGTCATCGGCGTCATCCTTTCGGGTGCATTGGACGACGGCGCCGCCGGGCTGCGGGCGATCGTGGACCGGGGCGGCCTGGCCGTGGTCCAGGATCCCGGCGACGCGCTCTACCGCGGCATGCCCGAAAGCGCGCTGTCCGTGGTGGACACCGAGTACGTCGCCCGGGCCGGCGAGATCGGCGCGGTGCTCGACAAGCTGGTCCGGATGCCGGTGGACCCCGTCGAGGCCGCGCCGCCGTCGGACACCCTGCTGCTGGAGGACCGGATCGCCCGCGAGGGGGTGCGGCTCGGCGCGCTCAGGCCCGCCGAGCGGGGCATGGGCTCGGGCTACACCTGCCCCGACTGCCAAGGTTCCCTCACCGAGGTCGATCCGGTGGGCCGGTACCGGTGCCGGATCGGGCACGCCTGGTCGGCCCAGGCTCTGCTCGCCGCCCACGACGGGGAGTTCCAGTTCGCGCTGATGAAGGCGCTGCGCGCGCTCGACGAAAAGGCGGCGCTCGCGAGGAAGCTGGCCGCGCAGGCCGGCGGCGTGAGGCCGCGTGGCCTGGCCGGGCGTTATGCCGCTTCGGCCCGGGAGGCCACCGACGCCGCGGATACGCTGCGGCGGTTCCTGCTGGACGCATCGGACGAAGCCGACGAGACCACCGGAGAGCCGGCGCCGGGATGACGAGCTCCGCCCCCGTCCACCTCGCCGTCGCCCGCCACGGGCAGGCGACCGTCGTAACGGCCACCGGCGCTCTGAACCGCTCGTCGTACCCCTCGTTGCGCGACGGCCTGCTCAAGATCGCGACGGACGCGCGGGAAGGCCTGGTGGCCGACATCAGCGGGCTGACGATCGCCGACTCGTCCCTGGTGAGTGTCTTT
Source organism: Amycolatopsis sp. NPDC051128 (assembly GCF_040682715.1). NCBI lineage: Bacteria > Bacillati > Actinomycetota > Actinomycetes > Pseudonocardiales > Pseudonocardiaceae > Amycolatopsis > Amycolatopsis sp. NPDC051128. Next base: position 36,550 of record NZ_JBFBBN010000036.1, read on the forward strand.
TCCCTGGTCGCCATGCGGATCGGCGACTGGCCGGGCATCCCGTTCGCGATCGTGGCCACCAGGCCCGCCCACCGGGTGCTGCTGGGCAGGCACGTGGTCGACCGCTACGTCGCGGTCTGCCCCGACCTGGCGGCGGCGACGGAGGCGCTGGACCACCCGGTGCGCCGGCGGACCGAACGCACTTTCGCGCGCGTCGAAGCCACTTCGGCGCTCGCTCGCGACTTCGTCACCGACAAGTTGGCCGGCTGGGGCGTGCCCGAACTCGCCGGAGACGCTCGCTTCATCGCCACCGAACTGGTCGAGAACGTGCTGAAGCACACCGCTTCGGAACCGCGGCTCCGGCTCGACCTGCGCCAGGGCATCTGCACGGTGGCCGTGGCGGACCAGGACACGCGGCCGGCCATGCTGCTCGAACGGCTCGCCCCGTTCGAGCCCGGCTTGGGGCTGAAGCTGGTCGCGCAGATCGCCCGGGTGTGGGGCTGCAGCCGATCGTGGTCGGGCGGGAAGGTCGTCTGGGCCGTTCTGGTCCAGCGTCCCGGCACCGCCGGTGACCGTTCAGCCGGGTAGCGTGTCGGATCGTGACGGATCCCAAGGAATCCAGCGGCGAGTTCGAGTCCGTGCTGGCCTACCTCAAGGAGTCACGAGGCTTCGACTTCACCGGCTACAAGCGGAGCAGCCTGATGCGGCGGGTCCGCCGCCGGATGAGCCAGGTCGAGATCGACAGCTACGCGGACTACATCGACCAGCTGCAGGTCAACGCCGACGAGTTCGTGGCGCTGTTCAACACCATCCTGATCAACGTGACCGGGTTCTTCCGCGATCCGGACGCGTGGGCCCACCTGCGGGAGCAGGTGCTGCCCGCCCTGCTCGCCGAGCGCAGCCCCGAGGAACCGATCCGCGTGTGGAGTGCCGGCTGCGCGGCCGGGCAGGAGGCCTACAGCCTGGCGATGCTGCTCGCCGACACACTCGGGGCGGAGGCGTTCCGGCAGCGGGTGAAGATCTACGCCACCGACGTCGACGACGAGGCGCTGGCGCAGGCCCGGCAGGCGGCCTACACCCCGGCAGAGGTCGAAGGGCTCACCGAGGCACAGCTGGAGCAGTACTTCGAGCTGCAGGGGAGCCGGTACTGCTTCCGGAAGGATCTGCGGCGCTCGGTCATCTTCGGGCGCAACGACCTGGTGCAGGACGCGCCGATCTCGCGGATCGACCTGCTGGTCTGCCGCAACACGTTGATGTACTTCAACGCCGAGACGCAGACCAAGATCCTGGAGCGGTTCCACTTCGCGCTCGCGCCCCGCGGGGTGCTGTTCCTCGGCAAGGCCGAGATGCTGCTCTCGCACGCCCGGATCTTCGAGCCGACTGACCTCAAGCGGCGGGTCTTCCGCAAGGCGGTCAGCTCCCCGTCCGGCTTCAACCACTTCGTCACCGGCTTCGCGCAGCGGCGCCCCCAGGACATCTCCGGGATCGAGGAACTGCGTGAACACGCTTTCTCGGCCAGCCCGGTCGCCCAGATCGTCGTGACCGCGACGGAGACGACGGCGCTGATCAACGCCCAGGCGGAAGTCGCGTTCGGACTGTCCGAACGCGACGTCGGGCGGCCGTTGCGTGACCTGGACGTCTCCTACCGGCCGGTGGCACTGCGGGCGTACGTCGAGCAGGCCCGCCTCGAACACCGGTCGCTGCGGATCAAGGACGTGGAATGGCGCCGGGCCGGCGAGACCGTGTGGTACGAGGTGCACGTCAACCCGCTTCTGAACAAGGAGAAGAAGCTGCTCGGCGTCTCGGTGGTGTTCCACGACGTGAGCTGGGCGCGCCAGCTGCTCACCGAACTGGAGCACACGAACCGGCAGCTCGAGTCGGCCTACGAGGAACTGCAGTCCACCAACGAGGAACTCGAGACCACGAACGAGGAACTTCAGTCCACTGTGGAGGAACTGGAGACCACCAACGAGGAGCTGCAGTCCACCAACGAGGAACTGGAGACGATGAACGAGGAGCTCCAGTCCACCAACGACGAGCTCCAGACGATCAACGACGCGGTGCGTGAGCGCAGCCTCGACCTCGACGAGGTGAACGGGTTCCTCGAGTCGGTGCTCACCTCGATCCGGGCCGGGATCGTCGTCATCGACGTCGAAATGCGGATCAAGGCGTGGAACCGCGCCGCGGAGGACCTCTGGGGGGTGCGGCGGGACGAGGCGGAGGGCACCCACCTGCTGAACCTGGACATCGGCCTGCCCGTCGACGAGGTGCGCCCGATGGTGCGCGAAGCGCTGGCCGACGCCGGCTACTGCGGCGAGCTGACCCTCGACGCGATCAACCGGCGCGGTCGCGCGGCGGTGATCCGGCTGCTGTGCAGCGCCCTGCGCAGCGCGAACGGCGAAAGCCACGGCGCCCTGCTGATGATGGAAGAGGCGAAGCCCGAACCGGCCGGGTGAGCGCCGCCCCGGCGTCGAGCCGGACGACCGGGGATTGCGGCCCGGGCGCCCGGGTGTTATCCGTTGAACCATGGGCCTGACCAACGTTTGGATCGCGACGCTCAGTGACGGCCTGCTCCGCGCCGACCAGGTGGTCGGCCTGACGGCGCACGCGACACCGGCGTTGACCGGCAAGCCACCACGCTGGCTGCTCGACGTGACCATCCGCGCCCCGGCGGGCAGCGGCAGCGCGGACGGCTGGGACGTCGGGATCCTCCACCGGACGCTGATCCAGATCCCAGCGGAACCGGTGGGGGCGCCGGAAGCGCTGGCTCGCCTCCTGGCCCGGCTGGACCGTGAGGACGCGGCCGGGGTGATCAGCCCGCAACCGGCCGGGCCCCCGTCCGGCACCCGCGCGGTGAGCGCCGTCCGGTTCGGCTTTCACCCGTTCGAGGACGACCCGGATTCCCCCGGTGAGGCGTAGCCGCCGCTACTTGCTGAGCTCGGTGATCCGGCTGAGGACTTCGTCCCGGCCGAGGGCCTGGCTGATCGCGTGGAGGTCGGGGCTGCGCGTCGATCCGGTGAGGGCGATGCGGATGATCTGCGACGCTTCGCGGATGGAGCCGGGGTAGGCCTCGGGGTTCTTCTTGTACTCCTTGGCGTTGCGGGCGAAGCCGTGCTTGGCCGCGACCTCGCGGATCTGCTCGAACCACTCCTGGCCGTCGTCGAGCTGGCGGTAGTGGTCGGCGAAGTCGCGAGCGACGGCCTGGACGACGGCGGGATCGACGCCGAGCGCGGCGATGCGCTCGTCTTCGGGGCCCGTGACGGAGGCGTGGAGCTGGGGGAAGAAGAAGCCGTAGACGGCCCGGAACTCGCTCCACTTCTTCAGGTCCTTGCGCGGGTTCTCGGCGCCGTCGCGTTCGACGGCGAGCGCGCGCAGCGCGAGGTCGGGCTCGGCGTCGAGCACCGTCAGCAGCTCGCGGTCGAACCGCTCGGCCCAGGTGCGGACGGCGGCCAGGATCTCGGCGCCGGAGAGGGTGGCGATGTGGTCGGCGGCGATGTCGTCGAGCTTCACGAGGTCGACCAGCGGCCCGGCGACACCGCATTCGTCCAGGTTGATCGGCTCGGTCAGGGCCTGGGCGAGGGGCATCTCGGCGAGGCGGCCGTTGGCGAGGCCGCGGAGGTAGTAGAGGACGGCCTCGGCGGGGTAGCCGGCCTCGATGTAGAAGTCGACCGAGGCTTCGGGGTCCTTGCGCTTGGACAGCTTGCGCTTGCTGCCGCCGTCCTGCTTCATCAGCGGCGCGATGTGCGCGTAGGTGATCGGTTCGAAGCCGAGGGCGTCGAACAGCTGCTGGTGCACGGGGACCGAGGAGATCCACTCGTCGCCGCGGACGACCAGGTTGATCCGCATGAGGTGGTCGTCGACGGCGTGGGCGAAGTGGTAGGTCGGCAGCCGCGGGCTCTGCTCGGAGCTCTTGAGGATGACGACGTCGTTGCGGTTGGCCTCGGCTTCCAGCGGGCCGCGGATGGCGTCGGTGAACCGGGCGCGCGCGCCGGTGGCAGCGGGGTCCACGGGTGCCCGGAACCGCACGACGTACGGGGCGCCGGCGTCGAGCTTGGCCTGGACGTCGGCCGGGTCGGCGTCGCGCCAGATGGCCCACGAGCCGTAGTAGCCGGTGGGGAGTTTGGTGGCCTGCTGCCGCTGGGTGATCGCGGCGAGCTCCTCCTTGGTGGCGAAGTCGAGGTAGGCCTTGCCCTGGCGGAGGAGGTGGCGCACGTAGGTGAGGTAGATCCGCTCGCGGGCGGACTGCTGGTAGGGGCCGTAGCCGCCATCGTGCTGGAGGTCTTCGTCGGCGGCGAGGCCGAAGTAGCGGAAGCCGCGCTCGAACTGGTCGAGCGCGCCTTCGACCTCGCGGGACTGGTCGGTGTCCTCGACGCGCACGAGGTAGCGGCCGCCGGTGCGGCGGGCGAGGTCCTGGTCGATGGTGGCGACGTAGATGCCGCCGATGTGCACGAACCCGGTCGGGGACGGCCCGAAGCGGGTGACCAGCGCGCCATCGGGAAGCTGCCGGGCGGGGTACTGCTGCTCCCAGTGCTCGGGTTCGGGCAGGTCGGCAGGGAAGAGGGCGTCGATGACCGCTCGGTCCAGCATGGGTGGTTCTCCCCGCGTCGTGGTGCACTTGCCCGCCGTAAGGCGCTGGCGAAGATGGTCTTTTTCGCCGACGAAGAGCCTAGCCGGGCGGCCCGCGGCGATCTCAGCGGGCGTCGCGCCCGTGCTTCCACCAGTGAAGTGTCGGTGCCTCGTGTGACACTGGCCGCGTGAACGTCGTCTTCGAGGCCGAGCTGTGGGAATGGGATGCCCGGCGCACCGAAACCTGGACCTTCGTGACCCTGCCCGCGGACGTGTCGGAGGAGATCCGCGAGCGCGCCGCCGGGCCCCGCCGTGGCTTCGGGTCGGTGCGCGTCGGGGTCGCGGTCGGCGCGACCGCCTGGAAGACGTCGATCTTCCCGGACAGCTCGCGCGGCTACGTGCTGCCCGTCAAGCGCGCCGTACGCGAAGCCGAAGGCCTCGACGTGGGGGACACCTTCACCGTGACCGTCGAGCTCCTCGACTACTGATCGCCCGGTTTCCGGGCCGGGGGCGATCCGCCGAAAACGGATCGGTGCGCGAGCGGATCTGTCATGATTCGGGCGTAGGCGCCCGTATCGCACAGTGTGTATCGCACAAAGGGGAGACACGATGTCCGCCCAGATGGACGAGCTGATCGCCCAGTTCGAAAACTTCCGGACCAAGGTGCAGCAGGCCGAAGCCCGCTTCGCCGGCGTCGGCGACATGCAGGAGCGGGTCGCGCGGGTCGAGACCACCGTCACCTCGCCGGACGGGACGGTCACGGTGGTCGCGGGCGCCGGCGGGACCGTCACCGACCTGCGGCTCACCGCGGGCGCCACGCGCGTCGAAGCGGGTCAGCTGGCCGCCACGATCATGAGCACCCTCCGCCGGGCGGTGGCCGGGGCCGTGCAGCAGCAGGCCGGCATCGTCGACGAGGCCTTCGGCGACGCGTTCGGCGTCGACGTCTCGGCGCAGGTTCGCGAAGCCCAGACCGAGGCGTTCGGAACCGCGGCGGCCGAGCCCGCGTCGGACCAGCAGCCGCGGCAGCCGTCGCGGCCCGCCCGCCGGCCCGCCGAGGACGACGACGACGACTTCGGCCAGGGCCCCATCCTCCGCCGATCCTAGGGAACGCGATGCCAGACGGAATTCAGACGAACATCGGCGCGATCTCCGCCTACGCCCGGCAGCTGCCCTTCTACGAAGGGGAAGCGGACAAGTTCGGCGCCAAGATCGACGCCGCCGACGTGACGAACGAAGCGTGGGGCCTCGTCGGCCTCTTCGCGAAGCAGGGCTACACCGACCGTCTCGCCGAGCTGCGTTCCCTGCTGACCGACCTGAAGGACGGCGTGGACGGGTTCACCACCAAGCTGACCAAGGCCGCGGAGATGTACCAGGGCATGGAAGACGCCGGGGTGGTCACGTTCGGCCGGTACGAGGCGCAGATCGACGCGGTGGGGAAGCAGGGCGAATGACCGAGCCGAAGAAGAGCATCGCCGACGCGCTGGACGTCGGGGCGTACGACGAAAGCACCGGCGCGAACCTCGATCGCGCGGCGGGTTACGTGCCGGTGGCCGGCACGATCTACAAGTCCGGCAAGTCGATCGCCGGGCACGCCCAGCAGGCCGCCGAGGCGGACAGCCCGGCCGAACTGGCGTCGGCGGGAGCCGCGCTGGTCGGCGACGGGGCGGCCTTCGTCGGCGCCGCCGCCGGCGACATGGTCACCTTCGCCCTGGACCCGATCGGATGGCTGGTCAGTCACGGGCTGAACATGCTGCTCGAACTGGTCCAGCCGCTGCAGGACGCGTTGCACCAGGTCACCGGCGACGGCCCGGCCATCGGGCACGCCTCCGAGAACTTCGTCACGATCGCGCAGGGCTTCGTCGCGCTCGCCGACGACTTCGAGCGCACCGGCGACACCGCGCTGGCCGAGTGGGTGGACGAAGCCGGCAACGCCGCGAAGGAAGCGCTCGGCGACTTCTCGTCCGGGATCCGCGGCATCGGCTCGGCCGCCGGTTCGGTGGCCGAAGTGCTCCAGATGTGGTCGATGGTCATGGTGGTCATCGAGGAGGTGATCAAGGGGATCATCACCGAGCTGGTGTCCTGGCTGATCACGCTCTGGCTGCCCGCGCTGGCGGCGTCGGTGATCAGCTTCGGCGGCTCGGTCGCGGCCGCGATGACCGCGTCCATCGCCAAGGCGGCCAGCGTGCTGCAGAAGGTCACCCGCTACCTCGGCAAGTTCGGCAAGCTGCTCGACACCTTCATGGAGTTCCTGGTGAAGTACTCCGGGAAGATTGAGGTGTTCACCCGTAAGCTGCGGATCGGCGTGATGCCCGGCGAGACCAAGTTCGGCTTCGGCGCGGTCGCGCAGGGCTGGCAGCCGAGCAACCGGGCCCTCACGACGATGTTCGGCACCTCGGCCGGCGTCAAGCCGTTCCTCGCCGGGGCGGGCGTGAAGGCGGCCACCGGGGCGGGGAAGGGTGCCTTCGCCGAAGGCAAGGAAGCTGTGACGCCCGAGGGGGACGAACCGTGGTTCGACAAGAGCGAGATCGGCGGGGACCGGAGTCCGGAGGAGACCCGCAAGGACCTGGACATCTGAGCGGGTTCGCCGGTCGCGTCGAGCGCTGGTCGGACGAGGCCCAGGTCCGTCCGGGGTTCCGGGAGCGCGTCGAGGCGCTGATGCGGGACCGGTGGCACGAGCCGGTCATCGTGTTGCGCCTCGGCGACACCGACGTGGGGTTCGACGTCCCCGGCCGTCGCCAGGACGGCACCGTCAAGGGGAAGCGGCTCGTCCGGCGGTTCTTCTGGAACATCCTGCGCGGTATCGGCGCGGCCGTGTTTTCCGTCTTCGCCCTGGCGAATGGCGGCGCGCCGGGACGGCCGTTCCAGCGCGAAGTCCGCGTCACGGGCCCAGCCGGCGCGATGGCCCTGGACCTGGTCGACCGGCTCAGGTCGGTGAAGGGGCCGTGGCTGGTCTGTTCGCCGTCGTGTCTCGCGGTGGTGGACACCGGAACGACCACCACCGACCCGGCCGACGCGCCCCCGCCGGGGATCGTCTGGGAAGCGCGCGAGCCGCAGGCTCCCGCGCTGAACTTCCGCAAGCGCACGCTGACCTGGCCCGACGGCTCGAGCTTCCGGTTCCCGCTGCACGGCCGCGGCGAGGAGCAGCACCTGCGGACGTACCACGAGTCCCCGGACGTCATCCACTGGAACGGAAAGCCGCGGTAGATCGTCCAAACCGGACTATTACCGGATGGGGCGCTGTTCCGCGCAGTCGAGGCGCGCCCACACGACCTTGCCGTCGTCGTGGTGGCTCACGCCCCAGGCGAGGCAGAGCTGGTCGACGAGCAGCAGGCCACGGCCGCCGGTTGGACCGGGGACCCGCGGACGCGGTTCCCCGGTTCCGACGTCGGAGACGGCCACCGTCACCTCGCCCCGGTCGCGCGTGTGGTGGATCCGCAGCTGGTGCGGTCCGCCGGCGTGCACGTAGGCGTTCTCAAGCAGCTCCCCGACGACGATCAGGGCGTCGACCCGGCTCGGCTCACCGAGGAAAGCCAGCTCGGCCTGGGCCCACCGGCGTGCGGCCGCCAACCCTGAGGGGTCGGCCCCGGTCACGTCCAGCACCTGCCATCCCGGCTCGCTCGTCGCTCCCCAGTTCACCAGCACGTGCGGCTCCTCCTTCGGGACGGAGATACCCCGAATGGAGCCGGATAGTCGTCCTGGCGGGCGTCAGTTGAGCCCGCTCCGCCAGTGGTAGGCGTCCCGCAACGCGGCGATGAGGGCGTGTGACGCCGGGGTAGGAAAACGTCTCATGGCCGCCGCCGACATCGGCCACGGTGAGCAGGAGATTGTCGTTCACTTCAGCTCAAGACCTGCTGGGCGCAACATTTCCGCTGCTGATCCTTGGCGGGCACGGCGCGCCCCGAGGGGGGAGGGAGAGCGCGCCATGTCCGTGTCTGGAACGGTACGCCGCGGGCCGCTCCCCGGCGCCGAGACCACTCGTACGCCGGAGCGACACACGGTAACCGGCCGGAGCCGGCGTCAGTCTCGGCGGCGCCCGCCGAAGAGCATCCGGTAGCCGACGAGGATGATCAGCGCGCCCAGCACGGCCAGTCCCCAGGTGCGCAGGTCGAAGAACGTGCCGAGCTGGGTGTGGAAGAGGGTCTTGCCGACCCAGCCGCCGACGAACGCGCCGGCGACACCGAGCAGCATGGTGATGATGCAACCGCCGGGGTCCTTGCCCGGCATGAGGACCTTCGCGATCACCCCGGCGATCAGGCCGAGCACGATCCAGCTGAGAATGCCCACCGAATGTCCCATCGTCCGTGTCGTCCTGACGGCTCAGGATGGCACACGTCCATTGTGGAACGCAGTGCGAGGCGGTGTTATCGCTGCGCGGCGACGACGAAGATCGGCACCGCGACGAAGAGCCGGTTCGTGCGGGCGCGCTCGGCCTGCTCGGCGAGCCAGCTCTTCTCGTCGGTGATCCGGTGCAGCACGCCGAGCGCGGTGTCGTCGGTGAACACCCCGGTGTGCACTTCGACGACCGGGTCGGTGAACCCGGCGTCGAGCAGGAGGTTGCGGTACCTGCGGGCGACGCGCGGCGACGGGAGCGAGTCCGCCTTCGCGTGGACCAGCCGGCGGGTGGTCTCCGGCTCGTCCGAGTCGATGACGAACGTGTCCCAGTCCTGGCCGAGCAGCACGGCCCGGCCGCCCGGCGCGAGCACCCGGTGCGCCTCGGCCACGGCTCGCGCCGGGTCGTCGAGCGTGTGCAGCACCTTGTCCGCGCGGTAACCGGAAACCGACCCGGTCCCGAGCGGCAGCTCGCCGGCGTCGCCGACGTGGAACTCGCCGTCCGGCCAGCGCTCCCGGGCCACGGCGATCATCTCGGGGTCGAAGTCGACGCCGACCGCGCGAGCTCCGCGTCCGGCCAGTTCGGCGACCGCGCGGCCACCGCCGCAGCCGGCGTCGACCACGGTCCGGCCGGCGAGGTCGCCGAGCAACGCGTAGGAACGGGCGCGCAGCTCGACGGCCCACGGCTGGGTTTCGACGGCGTCGAGGACAGCAATCAGACTGGACATGTCAGCCATGGTCGGACTTAATGCCGACATGAAGTCAAGTCCGATGACGATCGGCGAGGTGGCCGGCCACTTCGGCCTGCCGGCGCACGTACTGCGGCACTGGGAGTCGGTGGGCCTGCTCTCCCCGGCCCGCGTCGAGGGCGGCCGCCGCCGCTACACCCGCGACGACCTGGTCCGGGTGGCGTCGATCGTGCTCATGAAGCGGGCCGGCATGCCGCTGCCGGAGATCCGGGAGTTCCTCACCGCCCTCCACACCACCGCGCGCAAGGACGTGCTGCGCCGCAACCAGCGCGCGCTGCGGGCCAGGATGGCGGCGCTGCGGTCGGCGCTCGATTTCCTCGAGGCCGGGCTGAACTGCTCGCACGAGGACATCACGAGCTGCCCGAACTACCGGGCCCACGTCGCGGAACTGGTGGACGCGTAGGAGAAACGCCCGCACCACTCGGCGTGGGCTCCAGCGAAGACTTCGCCGGAGCCCACGGGAGATCAGCCGTCGTAGGCGGCCTGCTCCACCGCGAAGACGTTGCGGTTGCCCACGCCTTCCTGCAGTGTCCACAGGAGATCGGCGGTCGTGTCGTCCTCCCAGTACGAAATGCTCTCGCCGCCGCTGACCCAGGAGTACGTGGCCGAACCGGTGTCCGGGGTCCAGTAGTACAGCTGCTTCTGCCCGGAAGAGTTGAACCACCAGCGCCCGTTGTGCGACGCCACGCCGTTGAGCTTGTACCAGGGCAGCGACAGCGCCTGGCTCGCGGTCGTCGACGCGGCGAACGTCGTGGCTCCCGCGGCGAACGGGTAGCGGATCGCCCGCGGTGCCCGGTTGGGGTAGTCCGTGCAGCCGGACTGGCAGGTGTACTCCGTCATGACGATCGACTTGCTGACCCGGTCGAGCGAGATCGACGACCACGCGAGGTTCGTCCCCGAAGTCGTGCTCGACGTGATCGCGCCGACCTGCGGCAGGACGTAGGCGTAGTTGTGGGCGTAGTAGGTCCCGGACGACTGGCGGCCGATCTGGCCGGAGGTGCCGCCAGAGTCCGTCTTCAGGATCTTGCGCATGTCGAAGACACGCATGCCGCGTCCGGTGTCCGCGACGTAGAGGTAGTCGCCGTACCACGACACGCCGCCCGCGTGGATCGGGATGTCCTTGAAGTTCGGGGCCGCCTCGGTGCCGGTGGGTTCGACGAGCAGGATCTTGCGGTACTTGTTGGGATACGTGGCGTCCCAGTCGGCGAGGGTGATCCGGCTGCGCTCCTGGGCGCCGCTGCAGGAGTCCTTCGTGTACCAGCTGACCAGGACGAGCTGGTGCCCGTCGTAGTTGCCGCCGTTCGCGGTGCCCACCGCGTCCCGGCTCGTCGTGATGCCCTGCGGGTAGTTCGCGCAGTCGGAGTTGTCACCGCTGTCGAACCGGAAACCGGTGGACAACCCGGGCACGGAGAACGACGACGGCAGTGCCGTCCGGTCGTGGTTCGCGTTCTCCATCACGGTGTGGACCGCCGCGGTGCCCAGCGTCGAGACGAGGGCCGAGTTCACCGCGTCGAACTGGTGGTAGTTGGCGGCCAGGGTGTACTGGCTCGCGGGCAGGGCGGCCGGCCCGGCCGCGGCGAGGGCCGGCACCGGGGCGGCGAACAACCCGGCCAGCACCCCCGCTGCCACGGTGGCTCTGGTGAAGCGGTGACGCAGTGACATGAGCTCTCCAGTGGGATTCGGTGCCGCGATGGTCGGCCGTGGCCGTACAAGAGGCGTACAACTCCCACGAGCGAGGACGGCGGCTCCGGTCCCTGGCGGTCATGCGGCCGGCGGCGAAGGTCCACATCGGACACCGGCCGCGCGCCGGATCAGCACCTTCAGGGCCTGTTCACACCACCGCAGGTTCTCCCGCTCGAACGACAGGCCGCGCATCAGCGTCAGGTACGGCCCGACCCGCTCGGCTTCGGCGAGGTAGTCGTCTTCGAAGCGGCCGTCCAGCAACCGCGCGCGGAGCCATTCGTAGCGGGCGATCTTGGCCTCCGACCGGGCCATCCGCTCCTCGAGGGCGGTGCGGACCGCGGCCGCGTCGCCCGCGTCGACCGCTTGGACCTGCACCAGCAGCTCGTCGCGGATCACCCCTGGGCGCGGCGGGCGCGCGGTGAACCCGTGCAGCGTCCGGCGTCCGGTTTCGGTCAACGAGAACAGCCGTTTGTCCGGCCGCCGCTCCTGCCGGACGACCCGGGCGCGCACCAGGCCGTCCGCCGCCATGCGGTCGAGCTCCCGGTAGAGCTGCTGCGGGGTTGCCGTCCAGAAGTTCGCCACCGAGGCATCGAACCCCTTCGCCAGGTCGTAGCCCGACGCCTCGCCCTCGAGCAGCGCCGCCATCAGCGCGTGGCGCAGTGCCATACTCAACTAGTTGACCGCTTCGCGCTGGATCTGGTCGAACTGGGCCGCCATGGCCTCGGACAGCGCCTGCGCGGCCGACAGCGGGCGGACCATCACCGTGAACTCGTCGATCAGGCCGTCGGCGTCCAGGTGCAGGAAGTCGCAGCCCTCGACCCGCACGTCCCCGATCCGGGCCTCGAAGACGAGGGCGTGGTCCCGGCCCTCGTCGCCGGTCAGTTCCCGCACGTACCGGAAGTCCTCGAAGACCCGCAGCACCCCGCGCAGGATGGCGGCCGTGATCGCCTTCCCCGGGTACGGCCGGAACGCCACCGGGCTCCGGAACACCACGTTCTCCGCCAGCGTCGCGGCCATGGCGTCGGGATCCCGCGCCTCGACCGCCTTGCGGAAGCTGTTCATGCCACTCCTTTACCTAGTCAATTAGTTGAGTACTCCGGCGCAGCTTAGGTCGTGTCGGCGATCCTCGCTACTCCAGTGAACGCTGCTTTGCTGGATACGTACCGGTTGAAGTGCGGTGAAGCCGTGCCGCTGCCTTGAACCGGTAAAACCGCGATAGCCGGTTTGCGGTCCCGTCGCCCGGGTAGCCGATGACTATGAGTGAGACAACGACGGAGGTCGGGCACGACACCCGGGGGAGCGGCGCCTGGCGGCTGGGGCTTCCCGGACTGGCCACCCTGGCCGTCTGCTTCGGCTTCGCCCGCTACGGCTACGGCTTGTTCCTGCCCCGGTTCCAGGCCGAGTTCGGCGGCTCGGCCGGCGCGCTCGGCGCCGTCACGAGCGCCGGCTACCTCGGCGGGCTGGTCGCCCTCGGGGTCGTGGCCTGGTCGTCCGGCCGCTTCGGCGCACGCTGGCCGGTCGTGTTCGGCGTCGGCTGCGCGGCGGCCGGGATGCTGATGATCGGGCTGGCCCGCGGCCCGGTCCTGTTCGCCGTGGGGGTGGCCGTCGCCGGGACGTCGCCGTGCTGGGTGTGGGCGCCCTATTCCGACGTCGTCGAAGACGAGGTCCGCCCGGCGGGACGGCGGCACGCGCTGGCGATGATCAGCACCGGCACCACGTTCGGCGTCGCCATCGCGGGGGCGGCGGCCTTGCTGGTGTCCGGGCCGGGCTGGCGGGCCGTGTGGATCGGCGCGGCGGCCGCGGCCGTGGCCGTGACGGCGTGGAACGCGCGAGTCCTGCCCAGGACGCCGCGCCGGGCCGGGGACGGTCCCGCCCGGCTGTTCGGCCGCCCCGGCGTTGGGCGGCTGCTGGTCGCCTCCGTCTCGTCCGGTCTGGTCGGCGCCGCGTGCTGGTCGTTCGCCGGGGTGGCCGCCGGGGGTGGCCCGCGGACCGCCGCGCTGCTGTGGACGCTCATCGGCGTGGCCGGAGCCGCCGGGCTGGCCGCGGGCGCGCTCGTCCGGAAGGCGGGCCTGCGGCGCGTGTACGTCGCCGCCCAGCTGGTCCTCGCCGCGGCCGCCCTGCTGTTCGGCGGCGGGTTCGCCGTCGTCGCCGCGGTGCTCTACGGTGCCGGGTTCATGGTCGGGGGCGCGCTGCTGCCGTTGTGGAGCTCGGCCCTGTTCGCCGACCACCCGACGCGGGGGTTCACCCTGGTGATCGTGTTCAACACCGTCGGCGCGGCGATCGGGCCGGCGGCCTTCGGCTTCGTCGTCGACCACGCCGGCCTGACGACGGCGTTCGCGCTCACCGCGCTGCTGGCGCTGGCAAGCATCGTGGTGCTTCCGAGCAAGGAGTGACCGTGGACTTCATCGGCGGCCTGGTCTGCCTCGACTTCGCCAACACCGTCGGGCCCCGCCGGTCGCGGCCCGGCAAGGAGGCCCACGACCACCTCGGCGAGCCCGCGGACCTGGTCGCCTGGTGCGAGCAGGCGGGAACGATCGGCGGCAACCGCGCCCGGCTGCTCCGGCGGCGCGTCGAACGGCACCCCGCCGCGGCCGCCGAAACCCTGGCCCGCGCCATCACCCTGCGCGAAGCGATCCACGCGGTGTTCGCCGCGATCGCCGACGGCGAGGACCCGCCCGGCGAAGCACTCGCCGAGGTGCAGCGGGCCTACGCCGAGGCGATGGCCCACGCCGCACTGGTCACGACGCCCGACGGCCTCGACTGGAGCTGGGCGGCGAGCACAGGCCTCGACAGCCTGCTCTGGCCGATCGCCCGCTCGGCCGCGGAAACGGCGCTCACCGCGGACTTCGGCCGGATCCGGAAGTGCCCGGGCCACGAAGGCAGCTGCGGCTGGCTCTTCTACGACACGAGCAAGAACGGGCAGCGCCGCTGGTGCAGCATGCGCGCCTGCGGCAGCTGGGAGAAGGCGCGCCGCCACCAGCAGTGACCGCTTGGAGACGCACAGCTTCGTCACAGGCCTGGCACAGCCGCGCTCGCCACGCTGTCCCAAGGCCGGGTCAGGCGGAAGTCAACCGGTCCTTACCGAACTCCGACCGCGGAAGGACAGGGATGGGAAACGATCACGAAGGCCAGCGCGTCAGCAGGCGGCGCATGCTCGCCGGGGTGAGCTCGGTCGGCTTGGGCGCGCTGGTCACCGCGTGCGCGGGGAAGAGCGCGGTCACGACGTCCACCGGCGAACGGTGGTGCTGCAAGCGGTCACCGACGCGGACCTCACCGCGCTGTTCACCGGCGCGCGGACCTGCACCCTCACGGCAACCACCACGCAGGGGCCGTACTACTTCGACGCCGACAAGATCCGCAGCGACATCCGTGAGGACAAGCAGGGCGCGAAGCTGCGGCTCGCCCTGCAGGTGCAGGACAGCGAGACGTGCAAGCCGATCCCGCACGCGGTGGTCGAGATCTGGCACTGCGACGCGGGCGGCCTGTACTCCGGCGCGGAAGCGGCGTCCGGCGGCGGTGGCGGCACCCCACCCGTGGGCGGCATCCCGCCCACGGGCGGCACTCCGCCCACGGGCGGCACCCCGCCCGCCGGTGGTGGGGCCACCGATCTCGTCCCCACCGATGACAAGCGGTACCTGCGCGGTGCCCAGGTCACCAATCAGCGCGGGATCGTCGAGTTCACCACGATCTGGCCGGGGTGGTACCGCGGGCGCACCGTTCATGTTCACGTGATGGTGCATGTGGGGAACGAGAAGACGTTGACCACCCAGTTGATGTTCGATGAGACGCTGAACTCGGCCGTGATGGCCACGGAGCCTTATGTGCGGCGGACCGGGCGGGATACCTTCAATGATGGTGATTACATTTATCGGCCGAGCATGCTGCTGAAGGTTACCAAGGCGCGTGATGGGTATGTTGGGTGCATTGTGCTCAATGCTGATCCTGATCACGACGGCGTATAGGTACGCCTGGTCGCGTTGAGCTTTGTCCTCCCTGTGGCTGGGTTTAAAGATACGGCTTCGCCGTGGCGTGGGGAATCGGCGCTGCTGTGGTTGCTTTGGGTCTGTGGTCGGCAGCGCCGATTCCCCACGCAACGGTTCCCCTGCCGCTGTTCTCATTCGGGGTAAGTGTTGCGGTGCAAGGACAGTTGCCCGTTGCGGCTACCTGATCGTGTGATGAACATGTGTTCATATGCGGGTAGTGTTGAGGTCATGGACAGCAGTGCTGTGTGGCAAGCCGATGCGGTCGCTCTCGCCGACCGTATCGGTGAACTGCTGCTGTCCATGCGCTCCGCCGAAGCCGAACTCGGTGCCCTGCTCGTCGACATCGAGACGCGCGGGGTGATGGAGTTGTTCGGGTACCGGTCTGTTTCTCGGTTGCTGGAGCATCTGGCTGATGTGTCGAAGCAGGCCGCCGATGTGATGGTGAAGCGGGCGCGGGCGGTGAACCCCGGCCAGAACCTCGACGGCAGTCCCGTTCCCGCGGTCGCTCCCGCCACCGGGGTCGCCGCCCGAACCGGGGCGTTGAGCAACCCGATGATCGACACCATCGTCGGGGTCGTGCAGCAGGTCCCCGTCGAGCACCGCGACGACGCCGAAGCGTCTCTGCTGACCTTCGCCGCAGAGGCCGGGCACAAGCAGGTCGCCGCGCTCGGCACACGGATCTTGGCGCATCTTGTCCCGGACGGGCCCGAACCCGACCCGACCGAACCCGCCGTCCCCGGTCGGGAGGTGTCGTTGCGGCGCAAGAAGACCGGGGTGTGGGAGTTGCACGGCAGGTTCGACGACGAGACCGGCACCCGCGCCAGCGCCCTGCTGGACTCCATGGCCGAACGCCGTGCCAGTGACGAGGGCCCGGATTTGCGGTCTCCGCAGGAACGCTACGGCGACGCCTTCTCCGACCTGCTCGACCTCGCGCTGAACTCACCGGATCTACCGGTGCAGGCCGGGGAACGAGCCCACGTCATGATCACCGTCTCACTCGCCGACCTCAAGTCCGGTGTCGGGCACGCGATCCTCGGTGACCTGGGGACGGTCTCCGCGGCCGAGGCCCGGCTGCATGCCTGTGACTGCGGGGTCATCCCGGCGGTCATGGGCGGCAAGAACGAGCCCCTCAACTTGGGTAGGCTTCGCCGGACGGTCTCCACCGGACTGCGCCGCGCCCTCTACCTACGCGACGGCGGCTGCGCCTTCCCGGGGTGCCACCGCCCACCCCGGCACTGTCAGGGCCACCACATCCGGCACTGGGCCGACGGCGGCCCGACCGACCTGCATAATCTGGTGTTGTTGTGCGGTCACCATCACCGGTTGCTGCACCGCTCCGGATGGGACGTCCGCATCGCCACCGACGGCCTCCCCGAATTCCTCCCACCAGTCTTCCTGGACAAACACCGAAAACCCAGACGCAACAACCTCCACCAACCCCTACCCCTCACCGCCTGACAACCGAACACGGGAAAGGCCCGCAACCACCGGCTACGGGCCCACACCCGCGCGCGGAGGCGCCCGGCGTCAGGCGCGGTCGAGGCCGAAGAACTCCGGGCCCGCCACCTCGGTGATGCCGCCGACCGGCTTCCCGGCCGCGGTCCGGCCGACGGCCGCGGACACCTCGGTGGCCGCCGTATAACGACCTACACGGCCGCGCTCCGTGGCTCGTACTGGGCGCGCAGGGCCTTCTTGTCCGGTTTGCCCAGCCCGGTCATGGGCAGCGAGGCCGCCACGATCACCTGCTTGGGCACGTGCACCGGGCCCTTGCGCTCCCGCACCGCCGCCTGGATCTCGCCGGTGAGCCGCTCGATCGCGGCTTCGTCGCCGGGCGCGTCGTCGCGCAGCACCACGACCGCCGTCACCGCCTCGCCCCACTTGTCGTCGGGGGTGCCGATCACGCCGACCTGCGCGACCGCGGGGTGCTCGGCCACGACGTCCTCGACCTCGCGGGGGAACACGTTGAACCCGCCCGTGACGATCATGTCCTTGACGCGGTCGACGATGAACCAGAACCCGTCCTCGTCCTCGCGGGCGACGTCGCCGGTGTGCAGCCAGCCGTCGCGGAACGTCTCGGCCGTGACGTCCGGCAGGTTCCAGTACCCGGCCGCGAGCAGCGGCCCGGCCACGCAGATCTCTCCGGGCTCGCCGGGCGGCACCGGAGCGCCGTCCTGGCCGAGCAACGCCGTGCGCAGGAACGCCGACGGCCGCCCGCAGGAGGCCAGCCGCGCGTCGTCGTGGTCGCCCTTGGCGAGGTAGCTGATCGCCATCGGCGCCTCGGACTGGCCGTAGTACTGCGCGAAGATCGGCCCGAACCGGTCGATCGCCTCGCGCAGCCGGACCGGGTTGATCGACGCGGCCCCGTAGTAGACCGTCTGCAGCGACGACAGGTCGCGGGTGCGCGAGTCGGGGTGGTCCATCAGGGCGTACAGCATCGTCGGCACCAGCATGGTCGCGGTGATCCGCTGCTCTTCGATCACGCGCAGGACCTCGGCGGGGTCGAACTTCGGCAGCACGATCAGGGAGCCGCCCTTGAGCAGCGTCGGTGCGAAGAACGCCGCGCCGGCGTGCGAAAGCGGGGTGCAGATGAGGAACTTCGGCGCCTCGGGCCATTCCCACTCGGCGAGCTGGATCTGCGTCATCGTCGCCATCGCCTGCGCGGTTCCCATGACGCCCTTGGGCTTGCCGGTCGTCCCGCCGGTGTAGGTGATCGAGACGACCTGGTCCGGCGGCAGGTCGGCGGGCGCCAGCGGCCGCGGGTCGAAGCCCGCGGCGGCCGCGGTCAGGTCCGTGCCGACGTGGGCCAGGCGCTCCGGCACCGGGCCGATGGTGAGCACCTGGGTCAGGCCGGGGACCTTCTCGAGCAGCCCGAGCGCGCGGTCGACGAAGGCCGGCACCGGGTCGATGATCAGCGTGGTGATGCCCGCGTCACCGAGGATGTACGCGTGGTCGTCGAGCGAGCCGAGCGGGTGCAGCGCCGTCCGCCGCGCGCCCTGCATCTGCCCGGCGGCGATGACGAGCAGGACTTCCGGCCGGTTCAGCGAAAGCAGCGCCACGGCCGCGCCCGTGCCGGCGCCGAGCGCTTCGAAAGCCTGGGCGTACTGGCTGACCTGCTCGGCGGTCCGGCCCCCGGTCATCGTGGTCTCGCCCAGCACCATGACCGGCTTGTCCCGGTGGCGTTTCAGGGCGGAGACGACCAGGTGGCCGAGGTGGTTCGGATACCGCATCGGCTGCTCGTCCATCCCGGTCCCTTCCACGGCTGAATACTAGAACACGTTACTGTTCTCGGCACTATACCGCCACTGAGCAAGACTTGTCCGACCTGTCGTCTGGTGGAACAGGTTTCACCTCCCCTTGCGTGTCACCGGCCGGCCGGCGGCTACGGCACCGGCGCCGCCTGGGCGCGGGCCACGGCTTCGTCGCGGTCCGCCCGCAGCAGGTAGCCGCCCTGCAGCGCCCGGTCCGCCGCCGCGGTGAACTTCGCGACGTACGTGGCGTGGTCCGGGTACAGCTGCCGGACCCGCGCGGGCGTCAGCGGTGTCGTCGTGCCCAGCAGCAGGCACGCGCCCGCCACGTTGCCGCCGCTGTTGTTGGGCGCGTAGGACGCGACCGGGGCGTCCAGGTCGGGCAGTCGGATGCCGCCCAGGGCGTTCTGGTCGCCGTCACGCACGATGATGAGACCGAGCAGCATCGTGATCGGCTGGGCGAGCGGCGGGGCCGCGCCGCCCCGTGCCCAGCGGTCGAGGTGCCCGAACGCGGCGTTCTCCGCGTACCGGAACGTCATGCTGTTGACGGGCTTGTCGCACGTCGTCGGGGCGCCGTTGTTGATGGATTTGTCCCGTGCGTTGGCGGCGTTGTACAGATTCAGCCCATACTGGTCGGCGTGTGCGGTTCCGGCGATCTCCCAGGTGCGAACCAGCGCCGTGTCCTGCCGGACCGAAGCCGAGGCGATGACGTCGGTTTCCGACTGCAGGACGAACA
Organism: Amycolatopsis sp. NPDC051128; assembly: GCF_040682715.1. Lineage (NCBI taxonomy): Bacteria > Bacillati > Actinomycetota > Actinomycetes > Pseudonocardiales > Pseudonocardiaceae > Amycolatopsis > Amycolatopsis sp. NPDC051128. The sequence continues at coordinate 55,820 of NZ_JBFBBN010000036.1, forward strand.
CCGGGACGCGGAGATCGGTGCGGATCCGGGCGGAGAGCGCGCCGACGACGCCGTCGCCGATCGGGGCCGCGATTCCCGCCCGGCCGTGGATCATCAGGCCGTCGTAGCCGCGGCGCACCGGCTGGATCGCGTTGGCGTACGTGGTCAGCCGCAGCGCGGACTGCGAGTGCCCGGTGCCGAGCACGACCGACGGCGCCCGGCCGCCGAGCAGCCGCGGGTCGGTGCGGACCGCCTGCGCGGCCTGGGAGAAGACGTCGTACGAGAGCGCGTCGCCGCTGAGGTTCACGGCGCCGTACCGGACCGGGTCGAGGCTTTTCAGCTTGTCGGCACCGGCCTTCTGCGTCGTCACGCCGACGTAGGCGTAGCCTTCACGGACGAAGTGTTCGTACGACTGCGAGAAGTCGACCGGGATGTCGACACCGAAGCTGACGTTGAGCCACTCGATCACGACAGTGCCGTTGAACCGCGCCGGATCGCGCGGCCGCACCACGACCATCCGGGTCGTGTAGGGGTTGCCGGTGGTGTCGACGCGGGTGGCCCAGCGGCCGTCGTCGGTCCACAGGCCCACCTGGGCGTACGTGTCGGCTTGCCCGGACAGCAGATATTCCTCCTCGACGTAGCCGCGGGAGGCGAGATCGAGGACGCCTTGGGAACCGCTGACCGGCCAGCCCTTCCCGGCGTTCGCCGGCACCGCCGTCACGGTGGGTGCGGGGGCGGCTTCGGCCGTTCCGGTGATCACGACGGCCGGCAGGAGCACGGCCAGCAAGAGACACAGGGCTCTTCGCATGGGGGAGACCCTCCTGATGGTGGACGGTTGCACCACGTGCCGGTACCGTCCACATCGGACACGGTTGAGGTCGCCGTTCCCGGGTCGCGGCCACCGCCCTTCGTCTTTACTCGCCCGGCAAGGCCGAGGCAACGACGCACCGGTGAGCCCTGGCGAAACCGGGCTGGGGTGCTCAGGAGCCTGACAAAACCCGGATCCGGATCACTCACACGGAAGAAAACCGCCTTTCGCCGCAGCGACCTTGCGCCGCGACACCGGGTACGCGAATATCGCGGGATGTTCTGCACGTGCAAGCGCACGGGCGAGGGGGTGTGGTGACCGAGGTGGCGCCGGCGGTGGCCGGGACGACGGACGTCCCGAGTGACGCGGTCTTGATCGAGGCGGTGCGCGGCGGGGACATCGCGGCATACGGCGAGCTCTACGACCGGCACCTCGTCGCCGCCCGCCGGGTGGCCGCGGCGATCGCGGCCGACGAGGCGGAACGGGACGACCTGGTCGCCGAGGGATTCACCCGCGTGCTCCGGATTTTGCGCACCGGCGAGGGGCCGGACGAGGATTTCCGGCCTTATCTGCTGACGACCATCCGGAACACGATGATCAGCTGGCGCCGGCGCGACTCGGCTGTCTCGCTGGTCGCCGAGGTCCCGGACGTCCTGCCGGGCACGGGGAGCGACGACCAGGTCGGCAGCCGGATGCACGCCACCGTCGCCGCGGACGCGTTCGCGAGCCTGCCCGAGCGGTGGCGGACCGTCCTGTGGCGGACCGAGATCGAGGGCGAAGCGCCCGCGCGGATCGCCGAGGACCTCGGGATGACGCCGAACGGGGTCGCCGCGCTCGCCTACCGCGCCCGGGAGGGCCTGCGTCAGGCCTACCTCGACCAGCACGTCCCCATCGTGCGGCGGCGGACCTGCCGCGCCGTCTCCGCCCAGCTGGCCCGGTGGGTGCGCGACGGGATCGGCGACCACAAGGCCCACCGGATCGCGGCCCACCTCGACCGGTGCGAGGACTGCCGTGAGCTGGCCTCCGGCCTCCGGCAGCTCAACCAGGAACTGCCGGTCGCGATCGCCCCGCTGATCCTGGGTGTCCCGATCGTCTCGCAGTGGTTGTCCACCTCCGGGTCCCTGGCGTCGTCCGGCGCCGCGGCCGGCGCCACCGGCACGGGCGCGTCCGCCCTGTCGTGGGCCACGGCGGCGAAGGTGGCCGTCGCGGGCGCGGCGCTGGTCACGACGGTGACCATCGGCGCGAGCACGTCCTCCGACGCCCCGCCGCCGCTCTCCGGCGGCGAAGGCACGACGACCCAGCCCGCGCGGACCGGGCCGCAGGCCGGGGCTCCGCCGGGCGGCGTGGCGCCGACGCCGGATGTGTCGGGCACGCCGGCGCCCGGCGCCTCGGGTGTGGAACCGACCGGTGCGCAGCCGGCCGGGGAGTCGGCAGGGGCCGCGGGCTCCGGGGAACCGGCGGCCACCGGGAACGGCAACAACGGCAACGGCAACGGCAACGGCAACAACGGCAACGGCTACGGCTACGGGAACAACCCGGACAAGGAAGCCGCGAAGGAGTCCAAGCAGGCGGCCAAGGAGTCGTCCAAGGCGGCGAAGGAATCCGCCAAAGAGTCGAAGAAGGCCGAGAAGACGAAAAAGCCCGGGGAATGACCCGGCCCCGCGCGGGAGCCGGGTCATCCGCTCAGCAGGGTTGCAGCACCCAGCAGAGGCGGTAGTTCGCCTGGTAGCTCGCCGACGTCGACGGCGCGACGATGTTCTGCGTCCGCGCCCCGCCGTGCGCCCAGCTGGTGAAGGCGTACTTCAGGTTGAGCGGGGGCAGGTTCTGCGGGCTGTCCGCGCTGATCGAGTTGGTGGATCCGGCGATCACCGTCCGGGAGAACGGCGTGCGCTGCTGGGTCCCGCCGACGGTGAGCATCGCCTGGCTGGGGCTGGAGGTGAAGTTCAGCGTCACGGTCTTCGGCTGCAGATCGACGGTCTTCGTCCCGGTGCGGCCCGTGGAATCCGTCGCGGTGAGCGTCAGCTGCAGGTACGACGGGTACTCGTGGTCCGGCGCGACGAACGAGCCCGACGCGACGCCGGTGAAGTCCTGGACGTTGTGGGTGTGGCAGGTGCCGTTGGGCGCGCAGTGCCGGATCGCGAGCCGCCAGGACAGCGCCGAAGGCGGCAGCTGGCCGTCCTGGGCGTCGACCGCGTGGCCGGCGAAGGGTACCGTCTGGCCGACCGACCAGGTCAGTGCGGCGTCGGGGGCGTCGATGACCGGTACCGGGTCGAGCCCGGCCGGGGTGCCGACGGTCACCCGGACTGTCGTGGTCGCCGTCGCGCCGTGGGAGTCCGTCACCCGCAGCCCGGCGTCGACGACCGCCGCGGCGGAGTAGGTCCAGGTGGGGCGCGGTGCCGTCGAATCGTCGTAGGCGCCGTCAGCGTCGAGGTCCCACGCGTAGGTCAGCACGTCCCCGGCGTCCGGATCGGTGGAACCGGTGCCGTCGAACTGGACGTCGAGCGGGGCCGGTCCGCTCGACGGCGTCGCCGTGGCCACCGCGACCGGCGGGCGGTTGGCGCCGCCGGAGTAGCTCACCCGGCGGAGCTCGCCGCTGCCCAGCGCGACGTAGAAGAGATCGCCGCCCGGACCGGTGAGCACCTGCACGGGCGTGCCGGCGCCCGTCACGAAGGGCACCAGGCGGCTCGGGCTCGGCTGGCCGCCGACGGTCTGCATCGCCCAGATGCAGCCGCGGGAGGAGTCCGCGAAGAACAGCGCACCGGCGTACTCGGCCGGGTAGTTGCTGCCGGACTCGAAGGCGATCCCGCTGATCGACGAGCCGCCGGTGGGACACGGGTCGTTCGCCACGACCTTGGCGTTGTGGTTGTAGGCGTAGTACGGCGCCGTCTGCCCGCCGGCGGAGTACAGGGATTCGCAGCGGTCGAGGTTCGCGCCGTCGTAGCCGGCTTGCCGGGCGGTGCCTTCGAAGCAGGGCCAGCCGAAGTTCTCCGCGACGGCGTCGTCCGCGTCGGCGACGCGGTTGATCTCCTCCCATGTGTTCCAGCCGACGTCGCCGGCCCACAGCTCGCCGGTGCCCGGCCGGAACCCGAAGCGGAACTGGTTGCGCGAGCCGTAGGCGATCACGCGCCGGGCGTCGGCGTCGGCACTGTTCGCGAACGGGCTGCCGGGCAGGCCGGCGCCGGTGTCGGGGTCGAGGCGCAGCAGCGCGCCGTTGAGCAGCACGGGCTGTCCGGCGGGGAGGCGCGGGGACTGCGAACGCAGCGCGCCGCCTTCGGCCGACGGCGGGGTGAGGTTCGTCCCGGCGGGCGACGGCGGGTCGGCGCAGGGGTTCCCGACCTGGCCGTAGTCGACGAAGTTGAAGCTGGCGCCGTCCCCGCCGCCCGCGTACAGGGCGCCGTCCGGGCCGAAGGCCAGCGCCCCGACCGAATGGCTGGGGAACTGCTGGCACCAGCCGGTGACCAGCGGTTTCTCGCTGACCGCGGTGCCGGCCGAGCCCATGGTCAGCTGGGAGACCCGGCCCGTCACCACGCAGCCCTGGTCGGTCGCGCCCGGAGGGCTCGGGCAGGTGTCGCCCCACTGCGGCGCGGCGCCGCCCGGCAGCGCGTCGAGCGTGTAGGAGACGTAGACGTACGGCCGGGCGGGGAAGGCGGGGTCGACGGCCAGCCCGAGCAGGCCGCGGTCCCAGAAGTCCTGGGTCGGGGTCCGCAGGTCGGCGAACACCGTGGGGGTCGGGTCGGTGAGGGAGTCGAAGACCTTGACCAGGCCGCTCTTCTCCGCGACGAAGACCCGCCCGTCCGGGGCGAACGCCGCGGCGGTCGGCGAGGTCAGGCCGCCGATCGCGACCGTGTCGGCGAACCCGGTGGGCACGGCGGCGGCGGGTGCCGCGGCGGCGACGGCCACCGCGAGGGCGCCGGCGAGTGGCACGACCACCCCCAAGGCCAGCGCCTGCTTTGATCTTCGTGGAACCATGAAGCGACGAGAACTCATCACGAACTCCTGATGCGCGGGGACCGGACAGGCGCGAACGCCGTCCCCTATGGCGCGAGAGGCCCAAAAGCTGTTACGCAGCCCCCGAAGATGCACACGAACGGCCGAAAACCGTTGCGGGGAAATAACTTACCGCCTGCGCTCGCGTCGCCGCCGCGGTGCGGCCATCCTGGTTCCCGGTACGTCCGTGACCCGAGGAGGCCGCCCGTGGCGAATCCGCCGACGACCATGCACGCCTGGCGCGTCACCCGGCCGGGGCCGATGGCTTCGAGGCCCCTCGACTGGTCGCGGGTGACCCGGGGCGACGCGGACCGGTTGCCGCGCAACCGGTTCCGCGGCTACCCGGGTACCTTTCGGCACGGCGATCCCGCCCCAAAGGGCGCCCTCTTCGGCATGTCGCGGGCAGGCGGGCCTCCGCGATCGTGAATTGGCCGACATACGCCGATTCCCGATGCGAGGCAGCCGATGCGCATCATGTACGACGCGGTCACCGCGCGGAACATCCTCAAGAAGGACCGGCGGCCCGCACTGGTGGCCGGCTACGTCGACCGGATCAAGCTCGCGCCGTGGACCGCCGCGGACTGGGCGCTCTTCCCGGACGCCGTCAAGGTGCGGATCGTCAAGAAGGCGTCGACCGACGACGGGCACGTCCTCGACGTGGAACCCGGTGACGCCACGCCCGCGCAGGCGCCGGGGTGGGCGGCGATGCGGCGCCGGTCCGGGTTCGCGTACCCGGTCGTCTACTGCAACCGGTCGACCTGGCCGAAGGTCAAGAAGGCCTTCGCCGACCAGGGCGTCGAACCGCCGCTCTACTGGATCGCCACGGCCACCGGAAAACCGGAGATCCCGGCCGGCGCGATCGCCGCGCAGTACCTGCTCGACGTCGAGCCCGGCATCGACATCTCCGTCGTCGCCGACTACTGGCCCGGCGTCGATTCCCCGTCAGTGTCACGCCAGCCCGCCGAACCCGGAGTGGAGATCATGGAACGCATCACCGTCACCCCGCCCAACGCCGGGTCGAACACGATCCGGCTCAACCTGTCCGGCGGCACCGGCGCCGCCGTCGTCGTCCGCCCGCGGATCAACAAGGACGGCGTGGCGCAGCCGATGTGGGTCGGCAACATCTTCGCCTGGGGCTCGGACAAGACCGGGGTCGGCCACAACCCCAAGTCCGACCCGGGCTACAACGACCGGATGACCTCCCACCGCCGGTTCGCCCTGCCCGGCGCGGTGTGGGCCGACCTCGAATACAGTGCCGCCGAACCGTTCGAAATCGACGTCGTCGGCTGATACAAGACCGTACAAACGCCGGTGTACGAATTTTGGATCCGCCTGTGGCGGAATGACGCCCATGCGAATTCCGAAAGTCATGCTCCTCGCGCTGGCCGTGGTGGCCGGCGCGCTGGCGCTGCCCGGCACGGCCGGCGCCGCCTACAGTGACCCGCTGACGACGACGACCAAGCAGGGCCTGGTGTGGCACGCCACGCCGGCCGCCGCGTTGACCGCGCTCGACAGCGCGCTGCCGAACGTCAGCCTCAACACCGTCGTGAACGACACCAGCTACGCGATGACCGGTTGCACCAGCGCCGAGAAGGCCGCGCTGCCGAAGGCGCCGGTGGCCACCAAGGCGCTGTGCTGGGACTCCGAGCGGGCGGGCAGCACGGCGTGGGTCCCGCAGGGCATCACGACGTCCGGCGACGCCGACAACGACGGGATGTGGGGCGCGGACAAGATCATCCTGTCCGGCTGGCACGGCACCGAGGCGCTCGGGCGGTACAACGACGCGCGGATCCAGGCGATCAACTACAACGACCCCGCGTCGGCCGCGCACCGGATGATGTACCTGGCCGTGCCGAACAGCACCGGCAGCAGCTTCTCCGCCGCGCAGGCGCACATGGGCGGGATGGCCTGGTACGGCGACAAGATCTACGTGACCGCGGAGGGCAACACCTCGACCGCGATCCGGGTGTTCAGCACCAAGCACATCCTGCAGCTGACCGACACGACGTCGAACGCGATCGGCAAGACGTCGGGCGGATATGCCGCGTACACCTACAAGTACGCGATGATGCAGGTCGGCTACTACACCTACGCGGGCGGCACGTGCAGCATGGCGTCCGACACGGGCGTGCCGTGCTTCTCGTCGATGTCGCTGGACCGCAGCACCACCCCGGCCAGCGTGGTGACGACGGAGTACTTCTCCGACCAGAGCCTCCACGGCCGCCTTTACCGCTACCCGATGGGCACGGACTACCTGCTGGCGGCGTCGTCCGGCACCGTCGCGGCGACCGAGGCATTCCGCAGCTCCGTGGGCAACATGCAGGGCGTGCTGTCCAACAACGGCAAGTGGTACGTCGCCCACAGCTCGGCGACGATCAACGGCCAGCTCTGGAGCCAGACGACGACGTCGAGCAAGGCGGCGACGTGCGGGTCGACATCGGCCTGCTGGGCGGTCCACCCGGAGGCACTGACGTACGACTCGTCGACGGGACTGGTGTGGTCCCAGTCGGAGTGGTCGACAGCCGATTGCACGGCCAAGGGCCAGACCTGCGGCCGCTCGGTGTTCGCCATGCCGCTGTCGTCGATCCCCGCGGCGTGAGCCACCGCTGAAGCGGGCCGGCGAGCAGCGTCCCTGTTTCGCCGGCCCGCTCCCTCAGCCGCCGGGGTGGCCGCACCGGTACACGGCCGCCGAGGCCAGCATCTTGCAGGCGGGGCACGTGTTCACCGGCCGGTCGCGGCGGCCCCAGTAGGGGTAGCGGGCTCCGCACAGCGCGGTCAGCACCTCGCCCGGCCGCGGATCGGGGTGGCATCGCGGGCAGTAGGCGTGCGCGGCGCGTTCGACGGCCGTGCTGTCGGCGCTGTCGGCACTCATTGAGACTCCTCGGGTCGGCGGTCACCGGGGTACCCGTGGCGCCGGGGCGTCAACCCGCCCGAACCGCGAGCGCAGGGCCGTGACGACGGACCGGCCACCGGTGAAGCACCAGATCGCGATCACCGGGTCGCAGATCGCGCAGCCGAACGACGAGCCGTGCGCGAACGGCAGGATCGGCTGGCCCTTCAGGTGGTGGACGACGTCCCAGCCGGTGTGCAGGAGCCAGCCGACGCCGATGAACGTCCACGAGTCCAGCCCGCGGAACGCGACGTAGGTCAGCACGGCGCAGAACGCCACTTCCCACGGCCCTAGCGCGCCGCCGGAGAGGTAGGCCGCGCCCGCGCCGCCCACCAGCACGGCGTTGAACCGCCGCCGGTGCGGTTCGGCGATCAGGGAGTTGAGCAGGACGTAGAGCAGGCCGATCAGGATCGGCGCCGGCACCTCGATCATGGTGGATCACGGTAGGAACCGGCCGGTCCGGCGGCCAGTGGCCATCTCGCCATCCTCCACCGGATTCTCGCCATGACCCCAGCTCCGTAAGGTGGGAGCCGGCAGACGATCAGGGTGACCGGGTGGGTTGGATGAACGTGAAGGCGGACCGCGCGAGTGCCACGCGGGAGAGCATCCTCGTCACGGCGGAGCGGCTGTTCGCCGAGGACGGCGTGCACGCGGTGTCCAACCGGCACATCAGCGAGGCGGCCGGGCAGGGCAACAACGCCGCGGTCAACTACCACTTCGGCACCAAGGTCGACCTGGTCCGCGCGATCGTCCGCAAGCACACCGGGCCGATGGAGCGGATCCGCGCCGAGCTGGTCGAGGCCATCGACGGCGACGGCGACCTGCGCGACTGGGTGGCCTGCCTGGTGCGGCCGAGCACGACCTACCTGCAGCAGCTGGGCGCCCCGACGTGGTTCGCTCGGTTCAGCGCCCAGGTGCTGACCGACCCGGTGCTGCGCGCGATCATCGTGGAGGAGTCGCTGTCCTCGCCGGCGCTCGCCCGCGCGGTCGACGGGCTCTACCGGTGCCTGGACGGCCTCCCGGCCGACGTCCGCGCCGAGCGCGGCGACATGGCCCGCCAGCTGATGATCCACATGACGGCGGAGCGCGAGCGGGCGTTGGCGGAGGGCACCGAGACACCGCGGGCGAACTGGGACGACGCGGGTACGGGCCTGGTCGACGCGATCACCGGCCTGCTCCTGGCCCCGGTGACCCCGGCCGCCTGACCCGGACCCGCGCTGTCTTCAGTGCTTCGGCGCGGGCGGGGTCGTGGAGCGGCGGATCAGCCAGGTGCCGGCGAAGGCCACGAGGCCGATGCAGCCGGCGACGACGAAGGCGGCACGCAGGCCCGAGGCGTCCGGGCTGCCCGCCGTGGTGTCGTTGCTGCCGAGCGTCGCGACGCTGACGAACACCGCCGTGCCGAGCGCCCCGGCCACCTGCTGCAGCGTCGACAGGATCGCGCTGCCGTGGGAGTACAGGTGTTCGGGCAGCGAGCCGAGCGACTCGGTGAACAGCGGCGTCATCATCAGCCCGAGCCCGGCCATCAGCAGCACGTGGATCCCGATCACCGCGATCAGCGGCGAGTCCGGCCCCAGCGCGGTGAACAGCCACAGCGACACCGCCATCGCCCCCGCCCCGGGGATCACCAGCGGGCGCCCGCCGACCTTGTCGAACAGCGCGCCCACCGGACGGCCCAGCAGACCCAGCACCAGCCCGCCCGGCAGCACGGCCAAGCCGCTGACGAACGTGCTCGTGTGCAGCACCGTCTGCAGGTAGAGCGGCAGCAGGATCGCCGCCGCGCCGATCAGGCACACGAACAGCAGCGCCGTCAGCACCAGCGCGACGACGAAACTCCGGTGCGTGAACGGCCGCAGATCCAGCAGCGCGCGGTCACGGCGCTGCAGCCGCAGCTGGCGCCACGTGAACACCACCAGCGAGACGACGCCGACGACGATCGGCAGCCACGACGGCACCAGCGGTTCCGCGCCGGCCTGCTCCCCGGTCGCCGACAGCCCGTACAGCACCCCGCCGAACCCGATCGCGGACAGCAGCACCGACGGCACGTCCAGCGGCACCCGGCGGCGCTCGCTGTCCAGGCGCAGCATCAGCGCGCCGGCCACCAGCGCGGCGACCGACAGTGGCAGCACGATCCAGAACATCCAACGCCAGCCCAGCGACAAAAGCACCGCGCCGCCGATGGTCGGCCCGATCGCCGGGGCCACCGCGATGACGATCGTGATCGTGCCCATCGTCGCGCCGCGCCGCTCCGGCGGCACCAGCCGCATCACCGTCGTCATCAGCAGCGGCAGCATCACCGCCGTGCCGCACGCCTGCACGACGCGCCCGGCCATCAGCATCCCGAACCCGGGCGCGAGCGCGCTCAGCAGCGTGCCGAGGCTGAACGCCGAAAGCGAGAAGAGAAAGACCTGCCGAGGCGAGAAACGCTCGAGCAGGAACCCCGTGGTCGGGATGACGACCGCCATCGTCAGCAGGAACCCGCTGGTCAGCCACTGCACGGTCGTGGTGGGGACCCGCAGGTCGACGGTCAGATCGCGCAACGCGACGCTCAGGATCGTCTCGTTGAGGATCATCACGAACGCGGAGAGCACGAGAACTCCGATGAGGAGCCCCGGGCGCGCCGGGGCGCGATTCAGGTCGGCAGGCGGGGTGGACACGGTGTCGGTCATCGAGACGGGAGCTCTCCTGGTCGGCCGCGCCGGCGGCAGGGCCGCCTTCGGCGCCGGCGACGGTCGGGGGGTGAAGGCGGGTGTCCCTGGCAGTCTGCCCGTTTCCGCCCCTTCGTGTCACGGCGGTTTTCGCGGTGCGGCCGGTCACCCCGGGGCCCTTGAGACGGCCTCGGCGACGTCCGATATGCTTGCCCTCAGTACGAAGTTCCGCAGCGCGCGATTAGCTCAGCGGGAGAGCGCTTCCCTGACACGGAAGAGGTCACTGGTTCAATCCCAGTATCGCGCACCACGAATTCCACCCCCGGAGTTCGTGGAAGTTCGTACCACGGGCGATTAGCTCAGGGGGAGAGCGCTTCGTTCACACCGAAGAGGTCACTGGTTCGATCCCAGTATCGCCCACGAGATTCGCTGGGAGAGCCATGTTCGCGGAACGCGCGAACATGGCTCTTCTCGTTGTGTCCTGTGGGGGCTGCAGGTCTACATCGGACTGCTGGGGTCAGAGCAGGCGGCGTTGGACCACGTCCGCGATCACCGTGTGGACCAGCTTGGGCAGCTCGTGTTCGTCCGGCAGGGTGTCGCGGCGGCGGCCCGCGAACAGCAGGTGGCCCGCGCCGATCAGGGACAGCGCCAGGGAATCCACCTCGGCGTCCGCGGCGATCCGGCCCTGGGCGCGCTCGGCTGTCAGGTAGTCCGCCAGCATCGCGCGTGCCTCCGCGAGGATGGGGAGGCCCTCGCCCGGGCGACGCAGCCGCGCGCGCAGCTCGTCCCGGAAGAACACGAGACTGACGAGCGCCACCGACACCGGATCGAACACCTCCGTCAGCGCGTCGACGAGGTTCTCGGCCGGGGTCCGCGTCCCCGCCGCGGCACGCAGGAGCGCCGCCTGGTCCGCCAGCCGCGCGATGCGGTCGCGCACGAGCTCCGCCAGGAAGGCGTCGAAGTCCGTGAAGTGCCGGTGCAGCACGCCCTTCGCGACGTCGGCCTCGGTGGTGACCGCCCGGCTGGTCAGCGCGTTCGGCCCGTCGCGGAGCAGGATCCGCTCGGCGGCGTGGAACAGCTGCTGGCGCACGTCGCGCAGGTGGACCCCGGTCGGCATGGTCCCCATTCTCCGTTACGCCCACCGCGAACGCCCACGCGGTTGCCCAAGTGGGCAAGCGCCCATTAAAGTGGGCGCATGCCCACTCAGCCCCATGAAGCCCGCTCTGTAGCCGAATCCTTCGGGACCGACACCGAACGCTACGACCGCGCTCGGCCGAGCTATCCCGCCGAACTGGTGGACCGCGTGGTCGCCGCGAGCCCCGGCCCGGACTTCCTCGACGTCGGCTGCGGCACCGGGATCGAGGCGCGCCAGTTCCGCGCCGCGGGCCGCCGGGTGCTCGGCGTCGACCCCGACGCGCGGATGGCCGCCTTCGCGCGCGCCACCGGAATCGACGTCGAGGTCGCGAAGTTCGAGGACTGGGACGCCGCCGGGCGGACCTTCGACGCGGTCGTCGCGGGCCAGGCCTGGCATTGGGTCGATCCCGTCGCCGGCCCGGTCAAGGCGGCCGGGATCCTGCGTCCCGGCGGGATGCTCGCCCTGTTCGCGCACGTCTTCCAGCCGCCCGCCGTGGTGGCGGACGCCCTTGCCGAGGCCTACCGGCGGGTGCTGCCCGGCTCGCCGTTCGCGGCGGAGTCGAGGACGGCCGCCGACGTCTACGACGCCATGTTCACCCGGTTCGCCGACGGGATCCGCGAAGCGGGCGGCTTCGGGGAACCCGAGCGGTGGCGGTTTGACTGGGAGCGGTCCTACACGCGCGACGAATGGCTGGACTTCCTGCCCACGACCGGCGGGCTGACGCGGCTCGCGCCCGACGCCCTGGCGGACGTGCTCGCCGGCGTCGGCGCGGCCATCGACGGGATCGGCGGCGGCTTCGTGCTGCCGTACACGACGCTGGCGGTCGTCGCGACAGTGTCGGCCGAGGCGTCTTGACAAAAAAAGTTGTCGGTGACACCTTGGTCGTCAGCACCGGAAGCCGAACATCCTTCGGCGCGACCCTTCATCGACCTACGGAGTCACGATGTCCTTCCAGACCTACCTCGACAACGCCGAGAAGCAGACCGGCATCACCCCGCGCGGCTTCCTCGACCTGGTCGCCGGCCGGAACCTCACGAAGCACGGCGAGATCGTCGCCTGGCTGAAGACCGAGCACGGCCTCGGCCACGGCCACGCGACGGCGATCGCGCGGCTGGCCACGAAGGGGCCCGAGTTCGTCGCCGAGCACCACACCGGCGGTGTGCTCCACCTCGACGGCCTGGCCGCCCGCACCGGTCAGTAACCGCGGCGGTGGCGGGTCAGACGCTGCGCAGCACCGAGACGACCGTGCCCAGGATCGTCGCGCGATCGCCGTCGATGACGTCGTAGGCGGGGTTGCGGGGCTCGAGGTATACGTGGCCGTCACGGCGGCGGTACACCTTCACCGTGGCCTCTTCGTCGATCATCGCCGCGACGATCTGGCCGGAGTGGGCTTCGCTCTGCTGCTTCACCACGACGATGTCGCCGTCGCAGATGGCGGCGTCGATCATCGAGTCACCGCGGACGCGCAGCCCGAAGACGGTGCCCCGGCCGGTGAGACCGCGCGGCAGCTGGAGAACGTCGTCGACGTGCTCCTGCGCCGAGATCGGCGTACCGGCGGCGATGTCGCCGACGACCGGGACGGGGACCGAGTCGCCGTCTTCGCGCGGCGAGCTGCCGTGCAGGAAGTCGCGGACGTCGATCGGCCGCGACACCGTGGTGCCGCGGCGCAGGAAACCCTTGTCCTCCAGGCTCGCCAGGTGCCTCGACACCGACGACGTCGACTGCAGGCCGACGGCGTCGCCGATCTCCCGCGTGCTCGGCGAGTAGCCGTGCCCGACCACCCAGTCCCGGATCGCGAGGAGGATCCGCTGCTGCCGCGGCGGCAGGGCCGAGGTGTCCAGGTGCTCGAACGGATCGACGTCGTAGGTGGTCACCGCCGGAATCCTAGAGGGCGGCGGTGCCCCGTCGGCGCACTGCCCCACGGCGGCTCCTGTGGGAAGGTCGGAACCGGACGAGAACCTGCCGGCCCCCGGAGAAGCTGATGGTGCACAAAGGACAGAACAGGTTGTTCGACGCGTTGACGACGAAGGGGACGGCGTTCACCCGCGACGAACGGGGTGAGCTGGCGCTGCTCGGGCTCCTGCCGTACGCGGTGAAGACCCTGGACGACCAGGTGGCGCACACCTATCAGGAGTTCTCCCGGCGCCGCGACGAGCTGGACCAGCACATCTACCTGAGGGCGCTGCAGGACCGCAACGAAACGTTGTTCTACCGGCTCCTCGCCGAGCACGTGGAGGAGATGCTGCCGATCGTCTACACGCCGACGGTGGGGGAGGCGTGCGAACGGTTCAGCGACATCTACCGGCGGCCGCGTGGCCTGTTCGTCGCCTACCCCGACCGGGGACGGCTTCGCGAGGTCGTCCGGAACCGCCCGGACCGCGACGTGGACGTCATCGTCGTCACCGATGGGCAGCGCATCCTCGGCTTGGGCGACCAGGGCATCGGCGGCATGGGGATCCCCATCGGCAAGCTTTCGCTGTACACGCTCATCGGTGGCATCGACCCGGCCAGGACGCTGCCGGTCGTCCTGGACGTCGGCACGGACAACGTCGAGCGGCTGGAGGATCCGCACTACCTCGGCTGGCGCCACCGCCGGATCGGGGACGACGAGTACTACGCCTTCGTGGACGAGTTCGTGACGGCTGTCCGCGAAGAACTGCCGGACGTGCTTCTGCAGTGGGAGGACTTCGCGACGGCGCACGCCCTGCCCATCCTCGAGCGCTACCGCGACCGGATGCTCACCTTCAACGACGACATCCAGGGCACCGCGGCGGTCACGCTCGGGGCGCTGCAGGGCGCGGCCAAGGTCGCGGACCGCCCGCTCGCGCGGCAGCAGGTCGTCATGCTCGGCGCGGGCTCCGCCGGCATCGGCGTGCTCGAGATGATCCGCCGGGAAATGGTGGCGCAGGGGCTGTCCGACGGCGAAGCCGCCGAGCGGATCTGGGTCGTGGACATCGACGGGCTCCTCACCGACGACCGGGCGGGGCTCTCGGCCGGGCAGCGGCGGTTCGCCCAGCCGGCGCAGCGCGTCCGCGGCTGGGACGGCACCGGGCTGGCCGACGTCGTCCACCACGTCGACGTGGGAGTGCTCCTCGGCCTGTCCACGGCGGCCGGCGCGTTCACCGAGGAGATCGTCCGGGAGCTGGCGGGCAAGACCGAGCGGCCGATCATCTTCCCGCTTTCGAACCCCACCAGCCGGGCCGAAGCCCATCCGCGCGAACTCGACGAATGGACCGGCGGGCGGGCGCTCGTCGCGACCGGCTCTCCGTTCGCGCCGGTCGAGCGCGGGGGGAAGAAGCGCCGCGTCGCCCAGTGCAACAACGTCTACATCTTCCCCGCGGTGGGGCTGGCGGTGACGGCGGTGCGGGCCACCCGCGTCACCGACGAAATGATGCGGGTGGCGGCCAAGACGCTGGGCGACGCGTCGCCGGCGCTGGCGGACCCGGACGAACCGCTGCTGCCCGCGTGGGACGACGTCCCCGAGATCGCCACGCGCATCGCCACGGCGGTCGCGGGGCAGGCGGTGAAGGACGGCGTCGCACCGGAGATGAGCGAGGACGAGGTGGCCGAGGCGGTGCGGCGGACCCGGTGGGCACCCGAGTACCGCTGACGTCCTGGTGAACTCAGCCCAGTTCGCGCTGCATCAAGATCGTGTCGAGCCAGCGGTCGTGCTTGAAGCCGACGCGTCGCAGGACCCCCGCGTCGGTGAAGCCCGCCGCTCGGTGCAGGTTGCGGGACGCCGGGCTGCCGGAGTCGACGATCACCGCGATCGCCTGCCGCGCCCCGGCCTCGCCGCAGCGCTTCAGCAGTTCGTCGAGCAGCCGGCGTCCGTGGCCGCGGCCGGTGGCGCTCGGCGCGAGGTAGATCGTCGTCTCCACCGAGTGCCGGTACGCCGGCTTCGGCCGCCACGGCGCGGCCAGCGCGTACCCGGAGATCTCGCCCTCTTCGGCGAGGACGAGGAAGGGCCACACGCTCTCGCGGATCTTCGCGCGCCACTGGTCCGCGGTCGGTGGCGTGGTTTCGAACGTGACGACCGAGTCGGTGACGTACGGCGCGAAGACGGCGGCGATGCCTTCGGCGTCGGCCTCCGTTGCTTCCTCGATAGTGGACATGAGTAGTATTATAGAGGAATGATTGATCCGGTGATGCTCGGCCGCCACCTGCACGACCTGCGCGCCGGCCGCGGTCTCGCGCTGAGCGCCCTGGCCAGGGCGGCGGGCGTCAGCGTCAGCATGCTGTCGGCCATCGAGCGCGGCGAGAAGACGCCGACGGTCGTGGTGCTCTCCCGGATCGCCGATGGTCTCGGGCTGTCCCTCTCCCGGCTGCTCGCCGATCTGGAGACCGACCGGGTGATCGTCCGCCGCGCGGCGGAGCAGGACCACGTCGCCGAGCCCGGCGGCTGGCACCGCACGGTGCTGACGCCGGTCGTCCCCGGCGTCAACTTCGAATGGATCCGCACGACCCTGCCCCCGCGCTGCGACGCGGGCCGTTTTCCGGCGTACGCCCCGGGTTCGCACGAATTCGTCGTCGTCGAATCGGGCACGCTGTGTCTCGGCGTCGGCGAGGCGGAATACGAACTGACCGCCGGCGATTCGCTCTACTTCCCCGCCGACGCAACGCATTCCTACGCGAACCGCGGCGATGACCCGTGCGTGTACCACGTCGCGGCGCTGATCATGCGGCCGCGCGAAAACCGGGTGACACCGGCCCGGGAGCTGTGACACCCTCCGAAGCATGTTCCCCGTGTCCGATAGTGCGACGCTCGCAGGCGTGTCCCTGCCGAGCGCCCTTTCGGCACGGCTTTCCGCCGAACTCGGCGGCGCTCGAAGCTGACCCTTCCCCGATTCCCTGTCCTGCCGCGGAACCGCCGGGGGAGGGTCGACGCGCTCGCCCGGTTTCGCGCATTCCTTTCGCAGCACAGGGAAAACCCATGACCAAACAGCAGTACGTGCGGACCAAGCCGCACCTCAACATCGGCACGATGGGGCACGTCGACCACGGCAAGACCACCCTCACCGCCGCCATCACCAAGGTTCTCGCCGAGCAGGAGCGGGGCGGGGCCAACCGCTACGTCGCCTTCGACCGCATCGACCGCGCGCCGGAGGAGATCGAGCGCGGCATCACGATCAACATCGCGCACGTCGAGTACGAGACGCCGACCCGGCACTACGCGCACGTCGACATGCCGGGCCACGCCGACTACGTCAAGAACATGATCACCGGCGCGGCCCAGCTGGACGGCGCCGTCCTGGTCGTCTCGGCGCAGGACGGCGCGATGCCGCAGACGCGGGAGCACGTCGTGCTCGCGCGCCGGATCGGGGTCGAGCACCTCGTGGTCGCGCTCAACAAGGCCGACCTCGCCGACGACGAGGACCTGCTCGACCTGGTCGAGCTCGAGGTCCGCGAACTGCTGACCCGCTACGGGTTCGACGGCGACCGCGTGCCCGTGGTCCGCGTGTCGGGGCTGCGCGCGCTGGCCGGCGACCCGCTGTGGACGCAGCGGATCCTCGACCTGCTCGCGGCCGTCGACGAGCACGTCCCGATCCCGCCGCGCCGGCTCGACCTGCCGTTCCTGATGCCGATCGAGAACGTCCTGACCATCACCGGCCGCGGCACCGTCGTGACCGGCGCGGTGGAGCAGGGCACCCTCGCCGTCGGCGACGCGGTCGAGGTCGTCGGGCTCGGCCCGGCGGTGACGAGCGTGGCCACCGGGCTGGAGACGTTCGGCAAGCCGATGGAGCGCGCCGAGGCGGGGGACAACGCCGCGGTGCTGCTGCGCGGGGTGAAGCGCGGCGAGGTCCGGCGCGGCCAGGTCGTCTGCCTGCCGGGCAGCGTCCGGCCGCACCGGAGGTTCCGCGCGGACGTCCACGTGCTGTCGGCGGCCGAGGGTGGCCGGCGGACGCCGTTCGCGGCGAACTACCGGCCGCAGTTCCACTTCCGCACCAGCGACGTCGTCGGGGTGGTCGACCTCGCCGACGGCGTCGCGGTGGTCCGGCCGGGCGAGGCCGCCGAGCTGACCGTCGAGCTCGGCCAGCCGGTCGCGATGAGCCCTGGGCTCGGCTTCGCGATGCGGGAGGGCCGTCTGACGGTGGCCGCCGGCACCGTCCGCGAGGTGCTGGACTGAAGGTCGGGCTCGTCCCCGCTCCCTGAGCGGGGACGAGCTTGACCCGATCTTTGCCTTTGGCTTGCCCGGCGGGAAAACGACGTCACCCTTCCCGGCCACGGAGCTGTCGCGAACCTGCCAGCCCATGCGCGCCGCCGCCGGTCTACTTGGGTGTCATGATCACTCCTGCGAACCGATGGGCCGCGGTGGCGAGCGTGACCGTCGGGATCTTCGCCATCGTCACCACCGAAATCCTGCCGATCGGGCTGCTGACGCCGATCGCGGACGCCTTCGGTGTCTCCGCCGGGACCGCCGGCTGGACCATGACCGTGCCCGGCCTCGTCGCCGCCGTGGCCGCGCCGGTGGTCACCGTCGCCACCGGGCGGCTCGACCGGCGGTGGATGCTGGCCGGCCTCATGTTCCTGCTCGCGGTCGCCGGCTTTCTCGCCGCCGCCGCACCCGCGTTCTGGGTGCTGCTGACCGCCCGGTTCCTCGTCGGTCTCGTCATCGGCGGCTTCTGGTCGATCGGCTCGGGCCTGGCGCCCCGGCTGGTCGGGGCGGCCGCCGCCGCGCGGGCGACGGCGGTGATCTTCGCCGCCGTGCCGCTGGGCTCGGTGCTGGGCGTGCCGCTCGGCACCTTCGTGGGCCAGCTCGCGGGCTGGCGGACGGCGTTCGTGCTGCTCGGCGTCCTGAGTCTCGCCACGGCGGCGGCCCTCCTGGTCTTCACGCCGCCCTTGCCCGCGAAGGAAATCACCCGCATGGCCGTCCTCAGTGGGCTGATGCGGCGATCGGGCGTCCGAAGTGGACTGATCGTGACCTTCCTCGTCGTCCTGGCCCACTTCGGCACCTACACCTACCTGACCCCGCTGCTGCGCGACGTCGTGCCTCCTGGAGTGCTCAGCGGCTACCTGCTGGTCTACGGCGTCGCCGGGATCGCCGGCACCTTCCTCGCGGGGCTGGGCCGCAAACCCGAAGTCACCTTCGCCGCCGCGGCGGCGCTGATCGCGGCGTCGGTCTTCCTCCTGCCGCACGCGGGCCCGGCCGGCGCGCTCGCACTGCTCGTGGTGTGGGGCGTGGCCTACGGCGCGGTGCCGGTCTGCTCGCAGGCGTGGTTCGCGCGCGCCGCCCCGGACGCGCCCGAGGCGGCCACCGTCCTGTTCACCGCGTCCTTCCAGGCGACGATCTCCGCCGGGGCGCTGGCGGGCGGGTTCGTGGTGGACGCCGTGTCGGTGCCGGCCGTCATGACGTGCGGCGGGGTCGCCGCCATCCTCGCCGCGGCGGTCATCCGGGGTGCCCGCCGGGAGCCCGCGTTCCGTTGACCGGAACGGCCGGCTGTCGTCGACGGTGGCCGCGGTGCGACGGTCGGAGGCATGGCTCCCGTGATGGCGGCGATCGTCGGCCCCGGCAACATCGGCACCGATTTGCTGGCGAAGCTGCGACGCAGTGAAGTGATCGAAATCGGGTACATGGTCGGGGTGGTCGAGTCCGACGGTCTCGAGCGCGCCCGCGCGCAGGGCATCCAGGCGTCCGCCGAGGGCGTCGACTGGCTGCTGCGCCAGGACCCCCTGCCGCAGCTGGTGTTCGAGGCGACGTCGGCGAAGGCGCACGCCGCGAACGCCCCGCGGTACGAGGCGGCCGGCATCCAGGCGATCGACCTGACCCCGGCCCACCTCGGCCCGATGGTCTGCCCGCCGGTCAACCTGGGCGCGCACCTCGGCGCCCCGAACGTCTCGATGATCACCTGCGGGGGACAGGCGACGATCCCCATGGTGCACGCGGTTTCCCGGGTGACCACGGTGCCGTACGCGGAAATCGTCGCCTCGGTGGCTTCGCGCGGCGCGGGGCCGGGGACGCGGGCGAACATCGACGAGTTCACGCGCACGACGTCGCGGGCGGTGGCCGAGATCGGCGGCGCCGGGCGCGGCAAGGCGATCATCATTCTCAACCCGGTGGAACCGCCGATGATCATGCGGGACACCGTGTTCTGCGCGATTCCCCTCGATGCCGACCGCGACACGATCACCGAGTCGATCCACGAAATGGCCGACGAAGTCCGGAAGTACGTGCCCGGCTACACGCTGCGGGCGGACCCGCAGTTCGACGACGCGCGCGAGGAGTGGGACGGGCACGCGCGGGTCGGGATCTTCCTCGAGGTCCGCGGCAACGGCGACTACCTGCCCGAGTACGCCGGGAACCTGGACATCATGACCGCCGCGGCCGCCCGCGTCGGCGAGCTGATGGCGCGCGCGAAGCAGGAGGTGCTCGCATGACCGGCCGCCCGGAACTGAAGCACGACGTCCGGATCGTCGACACGACGCTGCGCGACGGCAGCCACGCGATGGCGCACCGGTTCACCGAGCAGCAGGTGCGGGACACCGTGCGCGCGCTGGACCGCGCCGGCGTCGAGGTGATCGAGGTGACCCACGGCGACGGCCTCGGCGGCTCGTCGTTCACCTACGGCTTTTCCGCCGTCGACGAACTGAAGCTGATCGCCGCGGCCCGCGAAGAGGCGAAGCAGGCGAAGATCGCGGTGTTGCTCGTGCCCGGCATCGGCACGGCGGAGGACCTCCGGCGCGCCTTCGACGCGGGCGCGGAGATGGTCCGGGTGGCGACGCACTGCACCGAGGCGGACGTCTCGCCGCAGCACTTCGGGCTGGCGCGCGAACTGGGCATGGAGACCGCCGGGTTCCTCATGATGGCGCACCGGACGCCACCGGAAGACCTGGCGAAGCAGGCACGGATCATGGTGGACGCGGGCTGCCAGGCGGCATATGTGACGGACTCGGCCGGGGCGCTGCTGATGCACGAGGCCCGCGAACGGTTCGCGGCGCTGGTGGCCGAGGTCGGCGACGCGGCGTGGGTCGGCTACCACGGCCACCAGAACCTCTCGCTCGGCGTCGCGAACTCCGTGCTGGCCTACGAAGCCGGGGTCCGCTACATCGACGGGTCGCTCTGCGCGCTCGGCGCGGGAGCCGGGAATTCGCCGACGGAGGTCCTCGCGGCGGTGTTCGACCGGCTCGAGATCGACACTGGCCTCGATGTCGGAGGTCTGCTCGACGCGGCGGAGGAGGTCGTCCGCCCCTACCTGCACCGGTGGCCAAAGATGGACCGCAACGCGGTCGTGCAGGGCTGGGCCGGGGTCTACTCGAGCTTCCTGCTGCACGCGGAGCGGGCGGCGGAGCGCTACGGCGTCCCGGCGCAGGCGATCCTGCGCCGGTGCGGCGAACTCGCCCTGGTCGGCGGGCAGGAGGACATGATCATCGACGTCGCGATGCAACTGGCCGCGGAAGGATAGCCCGGCTCAAGCGCCCCAATGTGGCGTTGGGTGCGTTGGACGCACCGAACGCCACATTGGGGGCATCAGCTCGCGAACCGGTCCAGCGCGTCGAGCTTCCAAGCGCGTTTCGTGTCGCTCGCGCGGTGCCCCGAGTGGTCGTCGATCCGCAGTTCGGCGCCTGGCCACGCCCGCGCCAGCTCCCACGCCGTCGTCACCGGGCAGCTGAGGTCGAGGCGGCCGTGGATCAGCACACCCGGGATGCCCGCCAGGCGCCCCGCGTCGCGGATCACCGCACCCTCCTCGAGCCAGCCCGCGTTCGCGTAGTAGTGCGTTGTGAGCCGGACGAACGCCAGCAGCGCGGCGTCCGGTGGTCCACTGTGGACGACCGGGGTGGCGCCTGGTTCGAGTGACAGCACCGTGTCTTCCCACTCGCTCCAGGCGAGGGCTGCGCGATCCCGTCGCGCCGGGTCCGCCATGAGCCGCGAGTAGGCGGGCACGACGTCGTCGTCGCCGGCCCCGTCACGGAACCGTTGCCAGGCCTCGGGGAAGAACCGCCCGGCTCCGCGGTAGAGCCAGTCGAGCTCCGACCGGCGGGTCGTGCTGATCGCGCTGACCACGATCTCCGACACCCGGTGCGGGAAGCGCTCGGCGTAGACCAGGGCGAGCGTCGTGCCCCACGAGCCGCCGGTCACCAGCCAGCGTTCGATGCCGAGGTGTTCGCGCAGCCGTTCGAGGTCGGCGACGAGGTGGTCGGTGGTGTTGTGCTCCAGCGACGTCGCCGGGTCGGCGGCGTGGGGCACGCTGCGGCCGCAGCCGCGCTGGTCGACCAGGACCGCGCGGTAGCGGGCCGGGTCGAACATCCGCCGCATGCCCGCCGTGCAACCCTGACCGGGTCCGCCGTGCAGCATCACCGCCGGCTTGCCGTCCGGGTTCCCGCAGGTCTCCCAGTACACGCGGTGGCCGTCGCCGACGTCGAGCAGCCCGTGGTCGTACGGTTCGATCGGCGGGAACAGCTCGGTCATGGACCCCTGCCCTCCCTTCGACGTCAAGCGGGCTCGCCGAACCACTGGCGCAGCGCGGCGTCCAGGCCGGCGGAGGTGCCGTCTTCGCGGGCCCAGGCGACGTACCCGTCCGGCCGGATCAGCGCGCCGGTGAGGGCGGGCTCGCCGACGCACTTGGCGGTCAGCACCCCGACCCGGCCGGCCCAGCCGCTCGCCGTCTCGCGCAGCTCGGCGTTGTCGGCGAGGTCCAGCAGGAGCGCCCGGCCGTCCTGGAGACGCTCGCCGAGCCGGGTGCCGTCGGCGAACTCGAAGTCGGGCGCGCCGCGGCCGGTGAGGTCGTGGTCGCCGTCGATCGGGTACCGGTGCAGCACGCCGGAGAGCTTCTTGGCCAGGTACGTCGCGCCGTCGTCGGTGTGCAGCAGGTCGGTGACGACCTGGCGCAGCGCCCGCGTCCGGACGTCGGTGCGCATCAGCGCGACCTGCGCGCGCGTCCATTCGAGCACCCATTCGCCGATCGGGTGCCGTTCGGTCGTGTAGGTGTCGAGCAGGCCGCTCGGCGCCCAGCCCCGGATCGTCGCGGCGAGCTTCCAGCCGAGGTTGACGGCGTCGCCGATGCCGAGGTTGAGCCCCTGCCCGCCGAAGGGTGAGTGGACGTGCGCGGCGTCGCCGGCCAGCAGGACCCGGCCCTTGCGGTAGGTCGTCGCCTGCCGCGCGTTGTCGGTGAAGCGCGTCGCGCTGTGCACGGCGGTGATGGATACGTCCACTCCGGACACCCGGCGCAGGCTGTCTTCCAGTTCCCGCGCGGTGATCGGCGCGTCCCGGTCGTCGGGTGGCCCGTCCACCTCGACGGTGAGGATGCGGCCGGGCACGGGGCCGTGGACGAAGGTGCCGCCTTCGGTGTGGTTCCAGCCGCTCGGGAGGGCTTCGGCGCCGGTGAGGTCGACGAGCGCCTGCCGCCCGGTGATCGAGGGCTCGGTGCCGGGGAAGTCGAACCCGGCGAGCTTCCGCACCCGGCTGCGACCCCCGTCGCAGCCGACGAGCCAGCCCGCGCGGACGTCTTCGCCGCCATCCAGGTGCACGGTCACGCCGTCGTCCGCGGCCTCGAACCCGGTCAGCTCCACCCCGCGCCGGAAGTCGACCCCCAGTTCGGCCGCGCGCTCGGCCAGCAACGCCTCGACCACCTGCTGCCGCAGCATGACCACCCGCGCCGCGGGCCCGACGTCCCGGAACGCCGGGTCGTCGAAGTGCACTCCCGACGAAGCGATCATGATCCCGGCGAAGTGCCCGACCGGCGTCGGTGGCTTCGCGCCATCCCCGCCGCGTGACTTCAGGAACTCCTGCATCCGGGCGAAGCTCTCCCGCATCTGCGCTTCCATCGCGGGCAGCAGGCCGCGGCGGTAGAACGCCTCGGCCGTCGGCAGGGTGAATCCCCCCGCCTTGATCGTCTGGTCCGGTTCGGCCAGCCGTTCGACGACGAGCACGTCCACGCCCGCCAGCCGCAGTTCACAGGCCAGCATCAAGCCGACCGGTCCGCCCCCGGAGATCACCACATCACTGTTCATGGCGCCCATGATGCCGAGAAACTTTTACCGAGTCAAACTTTATGGCCGGTCTATACTTGGCCCATGGCGGATCCCGGACTACGCGAACGGAAGAAGCAGGCCACGCGGCAGCTGATCTCGAACGTGGCCACCGGCCTCTTCGCCCTGCGCGGCTTCGAGGACGTGACGGTGGCGGAGATCGCCGAGGCGGCGGGCGTCTCGAAGATGACCGTGTTCAACTACTTCCCGCGCAAGGAAGACCTCTTCCTCGACCGTCACGCGGACCGGCTGCGCGAGTTGACGGAGGTGGTGCGCGACCGCCCCGCGGGCACGTCGCCGGTCGCGGCCCTGCGTCGCCACCAGCACGAACTGCTCGCCGCCGGGCACCCGCTGTCCGGGGCCATCACGGGCGGGTCCGGGTTCTGGTGGGTGCTGAATTCGAGCCCCGCGCTGAAGGCGCGGTGGTACGAACAGGAGCGGGAGATCGCGGACGCGTTCGCCGAGGTGTTCACGGAGGAGACGGGCGACGCACTCCGGTCCCGGCTGGTCGCCGGCCTCCTGACCACGGCGATCACGACGGTCTTCGCCCACGCGATGGGAAGGATCGTGGCGGGCGACGCCCCGGAGACGGTCCGCCGCGAGCAGGTGGCGGTCATCGATCAGGCCTTCGACCTGGCGGAGCACGGGGTGGGGGCGTTCCCGGCAGCGCTGGAGTAGCGGAGCCGCAGGCTCAGCGCAGCGACTCCTTCGCTCCCCGCGCCACCGCCTCGGCCACCGCCGCGAGCGCCGGCGAATCCAGCTTCCACTGCTGCCAGTGCAGCGGCACGTCCAGCGGCCGGTCGGGGGCCAGGTCCACCAGGGCGGCTCCGCGGGACGCGGCCTGGGCCTCCGGCACCATGCCCCAGCCGAGACCGGCCGCGACCGCGTCCACGAAGGACTCCGACGCCGGGATGTGGTGGCGCACCAGTGTGAAGCTCCGGCGGCGGGTGAGGGCGCGGAGGAAGCGGTCCTGCAGGTCGTCCTTGCGGTCGAACACGATCACCGGCGCGGTGGGGAGGAGCGAGGGCAGCGGGCCGGAGGCAAGCCGGCGGGCGATGAACGACGGGGAGGCCATCGCGCGGTAGCGCATCCGGCCCAAGCGCCGCGACGTGCAGCCCTGCACCGGCTGGGGTGCCGCCGTGACCGCGGCCATCACCAGGCCCTCGCGCAGCAGCGCCGCCGTGTGGTCCTGGTCCTCGCGCTGCAGGTCGAAGCAGATCCCGAGGTCCTCGGGCACCCGGGCCAGCGCGGGCAGGAACCAGGTCGCCAGCGAGTCGGCGTTCACGGCGATCGACAGCGTCCGCGTGCCGGACGAGCCGAGGCCCAGCTCCGCCACCGCGTCCTGCTCCAGCTGAGCCAACGACCGCGCGAAGCGGACCAGGACTTTTCCGGACGAAGTCAACGAGACCGGCTTCGTCCGCAGCAGCAGGACCCGCCCGGTCCGCTGCTCCAGCGCCTTCACCCGCTGGCTGACCGCGGACGGCGTCACGTGCAGCACCGCGGCGGCGGCATCGAAGCTCTGCTCGTCCACGACGGCGAGCAGGGTCCTGACCTGGTCGAGCGGCAGATCCGACATCACGAGAGCTAATGTTACGTAAGAATCTTTAGCTGGAGTAATGCGGTGACGGCGCCATACCGTGACCGGTGTGCTCGCTCTCCTCCTCGCCGGGTTCGGTACCGGCCTGACCCTCATCATCGCGATCGGCTCACAGAACGCGTTCCTCCTGCAACAGGGCCTGCGCGGTGGCGCGGTGGCGCCGCTGGTCTTCATCTGCGCCGTGTCCGACCTCGTCCTGATCGGCCTCGGCGTGAGCGGCATCGGGGCCGTGCTGCGGCAGTGGCCGACCGCGATCGGCGTCATCGCCGTCGGCGGTGGGCTGTTCCTGCTCGGCTACGGCGGGCTCGCCGCGCGGCGAGCGTTCCGGCCTTCGGTCATGACCGTCGGCGAGGACCGCACGCCACTGCGCAAGGCGGTGCTCACCTGCGTCGCCTTCACCTGGCTCAACCCGCACGTCTACCTCGACACCGTGCTGCTGCTCGGCTCGGTCGCGGTCGCCCACGGCGACGGGCGCTGGCTCTTCGGCCTCGGCGCCGGCATCGCGAGCGCGGTGTGGTTCAGCGCGCTCGGCTTCGGCGCCCGCCGCCTCGCCGGGGTCTTCGCCCGGCCGGCGGCCTGGCGGATCCTCGACGTCCTGATCGCCGTGACCATGACCGGCCTCGGCGCGGCGATGCTGCTCAGCCGGGCCTGATCACCACAGCGGCCCGACGCGCTATTCGAACGTGGTCACGCCGCCTCCATCGTCAGCAGGATCCGTTTGGCCTCCTCGCCACCGGCGTACTGGCCGTACGACCCGTCCGACCGGACGACCCGGTGGCACGGCACCACCACCGGCAGCGGGTTGAGCGCGCACGCGGTGCCGACCGCGCGGACCGCCTTCGGGCTGCCGGCGGCCGCCGCGACCTGCGCGTAGCTTTCCGTGTGGCCGTAGCCGATCTCCGGCAGGTGCTCCAGCACCGAGAGGCGGAACCCACGCGCCAGCCGGAAGTCGAGCGGGACGTCGAAGGTCCGCCGTTCGCCGGTGAAGTATTCCTCGAGCTGCCGGGCGACCGCGTCGAGCCGCGCGGGGGCCCGGAGAATGCGCGGGCTGATCGCCTCGGCCAGCTCGGCCAGCACCGCGTCGTGGTCCTGGCGGCCGAAGGCCACCTTGACCAGACCCTCCGAGGTCGCGGCCAGCAACAGCGGCCCGACCGGGCTGTCGACGGTGCGATAGGCGACGTCCAGCAGGCCTTCGCGCTCGGCGGCGGCGGTGAGCCGCTCGTGCAGGCGGTGGGGGTTCAGTTCGTAGGTCACCGGAAGCGACGCGAAGATGTCCGTCATGAGTGCGCTCCTTCCAAGGGATAGGCGGCCCGCAGGGCCTTGACGCCGTCGGCGGCCGCCCGGCGGGCGGCGTCGGCGGTGCCTCCGGTGATTTCCGCGATCTCGCGGTAGGGCAGCCCGGCCAGATAGTGGTAGGCGACGGCGGCGCGCTGCTTGTCCGGCAGCCGGGCCAGCGCGTCCCACAGGTCGCCCTCCCACGCGTCCGGCCGCCCGGAACGGCCGGCCCGGTCGGGCACCTCGCCGACCGGGACCGGGCGGCGGGCGTCCGCGCGGGTGACGTCGACGGCCTTGCGGTGCGCGATCGTGACGAGCCACGCCTGGACGTTCGCGTCGGCGGGCAGCTCGGGGTACGCCTTCAGCGCGGCGAGGAAGGTCTCCGACCAGGCGTCTTCGGCGTCGGCTTCGCCGAGCACGGCCCGGCAGACCCGGAGGACCATCGGCCCGTGCTCGGCCACGATCTGCTCGAACGGTTTCACGATCACACCTTGAAGACGTCCCGGGACGCCCAAACGTGAGATCGAGTTTGTCACGCGTACGGGTAAACCCAGTACCGGTCCCCGTCGAGGATGTGGTTGTTCACGACGAACCGCTCGACACTGGCGAGAAGGGCCTGGTAGTCGCTGTCCAGGACCGGCTGGACGGCGTACGACGGGCCGCGCTCGACACCCGGGGTGGGCGGCGTGGCGCCGTCGTAGGTGCTGTCGAACGGGTAGACCGCGCAGGTGTTGACCTGCCCGTCCGGCCGGGTCGCGTAGTCCGGCCCCCAGTGCCCACGGCACGCCAGCTCCGCGGTCGCGCGGTGGGCGGCCTGCGCCGCCGTGTCGTGGAACAGCCGGGCGATCGGGTACGTCCGGTTCGCCCCAGTGCCCTGGTAGCCGGGGTTGCCGGGCGCGAAGTGGCCTTGCGCCGTCCCGGGGTAGGTGTTCGCGAGGCTGATCAGTGCGGTGCGGACCAGCGCGGCCGACGCCGGGAAGCCGGACGACGCCGAGTTGTCCAGGCTGTAGGTCGGCTGGAAGCCGAACGCGCAGTCGCTGCCCGCCGCGTACGCCGGGTTCAGCAGCCGGGCGATGTCACAACGCAGGAAGGCGCTGTGGGCGCCGGTGACGAGCGTGGTGCGGTCACCGGTGTCCTCGGCGACCAGGTGCCGCTCGCCGACGTACCAGGTGCGCTCCTCGGCTTGCACCGCGGGCGAGTCGGACGGCACCGGCGGGTCGGTGCCCTCCATGGTGAAGACGTGCGCCTCGTCGGACCGCGCGCGCCAGTCGGCGACGCTCTTGAGGACCTGCGCGGACGGCGTGTCGCAGTGCGCCGTGCCGGTGTCGTAGCGGGGACCGCAGCTCATCGACACGCCGAACTTCGTCGCGTCGGTGACGGCACCGGACAGCGACCAGCCGACCATGCGCGTGGCGACCTCGAGCCGCCGTTGCGCGGGCAGCAGGTTGCTGGTCGAGATGACCCGCGCCCGTACCGTGCCGATGACCGCGCAGCTCGCTTCGGGACAGGCGTAGCGCTGGTAGGCCATGTCCGTGATGGTGCAGCTGGCGAAGCGGTTCTTGGTCCAGTAGCCCGCGCGGATGTCCTTGTGGCATTCGTCGAACGTCACCGGGGCCGGCACGGCGGGGTCGGCGGCGGCGACCCGCCGGACCTCCGGAGCGGTGGCCGCGGGCAGCTTGCGCAGATCGAGGGCTGACGTGGACGGCACGTCCGCGGGGACTTCGCGGAAAAGGCCGACCGAGCGGTCCGGCGCGGCGTGCGCGGTGGCCGGAATGATCCAGAAAAGGACGGTGACGATTCCGAGCGCGCTGCCGAGCCGTCTTCGAAAAGGCATTACTCCCCCAATTTCGCCGATCCGGGCTGCCACGCTAGCGCAGGCCGATCCGGGCGGTCACTCCGACGATGGAGTGAACGGAAACCGTTGCCTCGTGGGGCAATCAGGTGAGCGGGGCGGTCCCGATGACGACGGTGGCGCCCAGCTCGCCGGAATCGTGGATCCGCGGCGTCAACCCGGCCGCGGTGAAGATTTCGCCCAAAAGCGGTGCTTGCCGTTCACTCGATTCGACCAGCAGGGTGCCGCCCGGCGCCAGCCGGCGTGGCGCGCCGGCCGCGACCCGGCGGGCGAGGTCGAGACCGTCCGTTCCGCCGTCGAGGGCGACGCGGGGTTCGTGCAGGCGCGCCTCCGGCGGCATGGTCGCGACGGCGTCCGACGGGACATAGGGCACGTTCGCCATGAGCACGTCGACCCGGCCGTCGAGCGACGGAGGCAGCGCGTCGTAGAGGTCGCCTTCGTGGACGTGGGCGCCCGGGAGGTTCACGCGGGCGCAGGCGACGGCCGCGGGTTCGACGTCGGCCGCGTGCAGCTCACGCGGGCGCACCGCGGCGGCGAACGCGGCGGCCAGCGCGCCGGAACCGCAGCACAGGTCGAGCACCACCGGATCCGGCGGGGCCAGGGCGACCGCGACGTCGACCAGGAACCCGGTGCGGCGCCGGGGGACGAACACCCCGGGCCGCACGGCGACGCGCAGGCCGTGGAACTCCGCCCAGCCGAGCAGGTGCTCCAGCGGCAGCCCGGCGGCCCGGCGCTCGACGAGGCTTTCCAGCTCGGCCGGTGTCGCGGCGGCGGCGAGGAGCAGGTCCGCTTCGTCC
The DNA here is from genome assembly GCF_040682715.1 of Amycolatopsis sp. NPDC051128. Lineage (NCBI taxonomy): Bacteria > Bacillati > Actinomycetota > Actinomycetes > Pseudonocardiales > Pseudonocardiaceae > Amycolatopsis > Amycolatopsis sp. NPDC051128. The sequence continues at coordinate 84,746 of NZ_JBFBBN010000036.1, forward strand.
TCGGCGAACACGCACCCGGCGGCGCGCAGCTGCGAGACGACGGCGGAATGCGGGGAATCGGGCACGGGCCACCGTACCCCGGGCCCGGATCAGGCCTGGACCTGCACCGCGTCGCCGACGCGCAGCCCGTCGAAGAACGCCGCCGAGTCGGCGTCGGTGAGGTGGACGCAGCCGTGCGACGGCGCGTCCAGCGGCCCGGCGTGGAACGCGATGCCGCCGGCGGCGAAGAACACCGAGTTGGGCATGTCCGTGCCGTACACGCTGCTGCGGTGCTCGCGGTCCTTCCACACGACGTGGAAGGACCCGGCGGGCGTCGCCTGGTCGGGTGGGCCGAACCCGGCCGGGACCGGGCCGCGCACCACGCGGCCGTCCCGCAGCAGCCAGGCCAGCCGCAGCGACAGGCTCACGCACGCACCGGTGGCGACGAGGCACGGTGGCGACGGCGGTGGAGCAGTGGTCGTGGGCGTGGTGGTCGTGGTCGGCACCGGGGTGGTCACCGCGTGCAGCGGCGCCGGTTCGGCGATCGGGCTCGGCGTCGTGGCGCGCGGCGCCGAGCAGGCGGCCGTGACCAGCATCGACCCCAGCAGGGCCGCCACCAGGGCTCCGCGCATCCGTCGTCCTCCGTCGCCGTCGATCCTTCCCCGACCAGTACGGGTGAGTGGCTCCGAAGGTTGAGCCGCGGATCGGGCAGGATGTCCAAATGATCCCATGTCGTACGCCCGGAGCCGTGCTCGCCGCCCGCACCGGCCTCGTCGTGCTCGCTGGGCCGGCGTCGCCCGCCACCGTGGACATCAGCGGCATCCCCGGCTGGGTCTGGATCCTGGTCGCCGTCGTCGGCGTGCTCGCGGCGGGTGTCGTGCTCCTTCGCCTGCTGAAGGGCCCTCCGAAGGACTGACCATTTTGGACAGGCGGACCGGCCTGCCGATCCCTGCCTCGCGCCTGGGGCGCGGCGCTAGCCCGAAGGGGCAGGTTTCCCGCCGCACCCGGTGGTCCTCGGTACCGTGGAGTGCGGGGGACCGGGGGAGCGGCCGGTGACCGGCCCGCCCGCGTTCGCGCCGACCGGCCGCGCATCCGGGAGGAGACCCGATGACCGCGACCACGGACACCCCGCGCCTGCCGTTCGAGCGGCCGAACGTCCTCGAGATCGCTCCGCTGTTCGGGGTGCTGCGCCGCCAGGGGCCGGTGGTGCGGGTGACCACCCCGGTCGGCGACCCGGCGTGGCTGGTCACCGGGTTCGAACAGGTCCGCGCGGTGTTCACCGACCCGAGGTTCGGCCGCTCGCATCCGGCGCCGGAGGAGGCGTCGGCGCTGTCGGACGCGGCGATCCTCAGCCGTCCCCAGGGCGACCACGAGACCGAGCACGCCGAGCACGCGCGGATGCGGCGGCTGCTGGTGCCCGCGTTCTCGGCCAACCGGATCCGCCGGCTCGCCGGCCACGTCCAGGAACTGGCCGACGGCTGTTTCGACGCGATGGAACGAGCGCGTTCGGCGCGCCCCGGTGAGCCGGTCGACCTGCACGAGCACCTCTCGTTCCCGTTGCCGGTGCTGGTGATCTGCGAGCTGCTCGGCGTCCCGTACGAAGACCGCGACACGTTCCGCGTGCTCTCGGACCGGATGGGCCGGATGGACATCGGCGCCGGCGCGGAGGCCGCGCTGGACGAGTTCACCGGGTACATGAGCCGGCTCGCGGCGGTCAAGCGGCGCGAGCCCGGCCAGGACGTCGTCTCGGACATGGTGCGCGCGCAGGCCGAAGATCCGACGTTCGGCGACGACGACGTCGCCCGGCTCGCCGCCGGCCTGCTCTTCGCCGGCCACGAGACGACGTCCAACCGGATCGACCTCGGCGCGCTGTACCTGCTCACCGACCTCGCCCGGCGCGACGCGCTCGCCGCCGATCCCGAGGGGAAGACGCACGGCGTGGTCGAGGAGATCCTGCGGTTGTCCGCCCCGGGCGCGCTCGGGGTCCTGCGCTACGCGCACGACGACGTCGAACTCGGCGGCGTGACGATCGCCCGCGGCGACGCGGTCGTCCTGTCGCTCGTGGCCGCCAACCGGGACGAGTCGGTGTTCCCCGACGCCGACGCGTTCGACCCGGACCGCAAGCCGAACGCGCACGTGGCGTTCGCCTACGGCGGCTGGTTCTGCATCGGCGCGAGCCTGGCCCGCACCGAGCTGCGCGTCGTGTTCGGCTCGCTGTTCCGCCGGTTCCCCGGACTGCGCCTGGCCGTTCCGGTGGATGAACTCCAGGTGCGGACGAACCGTGTCACCGGGGGAGTGGACCGCGTGCCGGTCCTCTGGTAGACCTTCGGCGGCCGCGAGTGGAGGAAAAACGGTGACCCTGTGGGACAAGCTCGGGATGGACGACAAGCTCGTCAAGGTGCTCCGGGAGATTCCGCCGGGCCCGAATGCCGAGGACTTCGGCCCCGCGTACGTCACGATCCACCAGCTGGCCGTCGAGCTGGACCAGCGGTTCCCCGAGGTGCGCGAGCAGCTGGACGTCCCGCTGGGCGGCGGGGCGACGCGGCACGCCGGACTGGTCGAGCTGCTCGGCAAGGAGCTGGTGGACAAGATCAAGCGCTACGGCGACGTCTACCCGATCGAGGCCGCGCAGCTGTCGTCGGTGCGGTTCCGTGAGCTGCGCCTGAAGGGTCCCGGCGGCCGCGACCTGGTCGGCGCGTCGCGGACCGACCTGCCGCTGATTCGCCTGCGGCTCCAGGACTGAGTGGTGGTCGCGCCGCCGGTCCGGGTCCTGGTGGCCGAGCGCGACCCGGCGGTGCGGGAACGCCTGGGCACGATCCTGGGCGAGGCGGATGGGATCGAGGTGATCGGCTCGGCGCCCGAAGCGACGGCGACCCTGACCACCCTCCGCCGGCGGTTGCCGGACGTGGTGCTGCTGGACCTGCGCCTGGGGGTGCCGGTGGAGGCGCTGCCCGGGCGGCCGGCGGTCGTGGTGCTCGCCGCGTTCGACTCGGACGCGGGAATCCTGCGCGCGCTGCGCGCCGGGGCGATCGGGTTCGTGCTGCGCTCGGCCCGGCGGAACGAGCTGATCAAGGTGGTCCGCCTGGCGGCGGACGGCCACGTGGTGCTGTCCCCGGAAGCCTCCCGGCGCCTGGTGTCCGCGGCGACGCGGCTGTCCGGGCCGCGCGACGAACGGCTGGCCCGGGTGGACCGGTTGTCCGGCCGGGAACGCGAAGTGCTCATCGGGGTGGGCTCGGCACTGACCAACGCCGAGATCGGCGTGCGGCTGGGACTGCCCGAGCCGGTGGTGCGGGACTGCGTGGCGCGGGTGGTGCGGAAGCTGGGCTGCGCGCACCGGACCGGGGCCGGGCTGTTGGCCTACGAGCGGGGCCTTTGCCGGCCGGGGTGACGCGGCTCTGCCGGAGCGGCTTGCCCTTTCGGCGGGAAGGGCTCCTCGCCGGCCGCGAGGAACGGTGAGGAGCCCTTCCCGGTCCGGTCAGAAGCCGCTCAGGCCGTTCGGCACGCCGACTCCGGTGGGGGCGTCGTAACCCGGGCCGGCCACGCACAGGTAGTCGCCGCCGCACTTCTTGCCGGCGCCCGACGGGTCGTTGTGGCCCGTCGTGACGTCGACGAACTGGGACGCGTGGGCGTACAGGTCGGCGGGCTGGGCCACTCCCGCGCGGCCCGACCGGCCGTACAGCCCCGCCACGAATGGTGCCGACGCGCTCGTGCCGCTCACCGGCAGCCAGCCGCCCACGTCCGTGGAGTGGATCGCCAGGCTGTCCGCCACCGCCGAGACGTCCGCGACCGTCCGCTTGCCGCAGTGGGTGTCATGCTGCCACTTCGGTTTCGCGATGTACGCCGAACAGCCGCTGCCGCCGTACTCCCACGCCCATTCCGCCCAGCCACGCGCCGAATCCGGGTCCCTGGCCAGCGACGTCCCGCCGACGGCCACCGTCGCCGCCAGCACCGCGGGATAACTCGCCGCGGTGAAGCCGCTGTCGCCGGACGCCGCCACCACGGTCACGCCCGGGTGCTGGTAGTGGCTCGCGTACGCCAGCGACGCGCCGCCTTCCCGCGCGCCGTAACTGTTCGACACCACCTTCGCCCCCAGCCGGACCGCGGTGTCCTCCGTCTCGGCGAGGTCGGCGAACCCCGGCGTGTTGCCCTCCACCACGAGGATCCGGCACGACGGGCACGCCGCCGACACCATCGACACGTCCAAAGTGGACTCGATGGCCCAGCCGATGTCCACGGTGGGCAGCGGAGCCGCCGCGCCCTGCTGGTTGACCTTCCGGAAGCAGCCGTTCGCCGTGGTGCACGGCGGCAGGCCGTACTGCGCCCGGTACGTGGCGAGGTCGGCCTCCAGGTTCGGCGCGTCGTAGGCGATCGAGATGCCGACGACGGTGTCCGGACCCGCTCCGGCGGGCAGCCGGTAGGCCGACGCCAGGTCGTCGGCGCCCCAGCCGACGGGGCCGTCGGCGAGGGCGCGCGTCGCGCCCGGCGTGTACGTGGTGAGGCAGCGCAGTTGTCCGGGACCCGGGTCCGGACACGCCGCACGGGCGACCGGAGCGGCGGCCGCGGCCGGCGCGGACGTGCCCACCGCGGCCGCCGCCGCGCACACGGCGATCAGCAGACGAACCATTCTCTTGTGCACAGTGGACAGTCCCCTCAGGCCAGGTAGACGTGGTAGGCGGCGGTGATCGTCTCGGTGATCGTCGCCCCGGCGGCATCCGAAGCCGTGACGCGCAGCGAGACGTCCGTGCCGCGGAACGACTCCGTGGTCGCGGTGAAGTCCGCGTGGAACACCCCGTCACCGCGGGCGGTGACGGCCGCGTCCTGCCAGGTCGTGCCGTCGGTCGAGTACTGCACGGTCGCGGCCGTCACGGGCGAAGCGGTGCTCTGCTGCAGGTGCCCGACCGTGAGGTCCAGTCCCTGCGGACCGGACAGGGTGGACCCGTCCAGCCGAAGTCCGCCGACCGCGTACCCGAGCGTCAGCAGGGGTTCGACCGCGCAGGACCGATCGGGCCCGTCGTCCCCGCGGGCGCAGTACAACGCCGGCGGGAGCGTCGTGCCCTCGACGTGCCGCGACTTCCACGTCCACTCCGTGTGGGTCGCGGTGCTCTGGTGGTACATCGGCCCGGTGCGGCCCGCGTCGATCGTCAGCCCGAGCGTCGACGGGCCGGCGGCGACCTCCTGCTCGAAGCCGGCTTCGGTGACGCCCGCCGGATCGCCCTCGGCCAGGGTCGCGCCGTCCTGGGTGAACCGGTAGTGCCCGGTGATGGTGTCCCGCGGCTCACCGTAGAAGCCGAAGCCGGTGTGGCCGGGTTGGTTGTCGCTGAACGGCGTGATCGCGAACCGCACGAGGTCGCCGGCCCGGGTCGCGCCCGGCCGGGTGAAGCTGGTGCCGTCGGACAGCGGCACCAACGCCACCGCGCCCGCCGGGTGCAGCGGGAACCGGTTCCAGTCCTCGGTGACCGACGAGCCGCCCTGGTAGGAGTGGATCGCCTCGTACTGGCCGCCGGCCCAGCCGGGGAACGAGCCCGGGCCGGGGAGCACGTACTTCGAGATCCCGCCGAACCACAGCAGGTCGGGCCCGGCCGAGACGTACTCGGTTTGCTTCCGGGGCAGCTGGATCGGGTGCGACGAGCGGCCGCCAGAGTCCTCGAAGGTGAACATGCCGCTGCGCTGCCGCCGCCCGACCGAGGCGTACTCGCTGTAGTAGGTGGCGTCCACCGTGGCGACGTCCTTCGCCGTGATCACGTACCGCTGCTGCGGAATCGTGCCGGTGCTCGCCTTCTGCAACACGTACTCGTACGGCGTGCCCGGCCCGGGCGGGGACACGAGCCTGCTGTACGGGTACGTCTGCAGCGCCCCGGTGCGCACCGGGACCGACGTCGGCGACACCGCGATCGGCACGCCGGGACCGGCGTCGATGTCGACGAGCAGGGCGGGCCCGGTCTTGGCGGCCCGGCGGAACAGGAACCCGGTGTCGTCCAGCAGCGCCGGGCGTGGGGTCACCCAGGTCAGCTTGCTGTTCGCGCGTTTCGCGTCGACGCGGACGGTCGTGTCCGCCTTGACCGCGAACTCGGGCTGCGCGCTGAACCGCATCTCGGTGATGTTGCCGTCGGCGTCGGTCGTGAAGAAGACGCCGAGCGCGCTGTAGTTCCCGTCCGGCGCGCTGAACTTCGCCGTGCCGCCCGAAAAGTAGCCGAAGTTCTCGTTTCCGTCGAGGATGTTCCCGTCGTCGGTGTTGTACAGGAACGCGATGCCGGTGTCGGCGGGCTTGCCGCCGATGTCGGTGGCGTCCACGGACACCGTGCGCATCACCGACCGGGGCTGGGCCGCCGAGCGTTTCGGCGTCCCAGGGAGCGCGTAACTCGCTCCGTTCGCGAAGAGCCCTTGACCGCCGAAGTGTCGGCGTGCGTTGTCCTCTTTGAACTGCTTCGCCAGTGCGGCGCCGAACGTCCCGGTGTCGGCCGGGACCGGGGCGCCGGCCAGCAGGGCCTTGACGTCGAACAGGCTCAGGTCGAGGCCGCGCCCGAGGTAGGGGAGCGCGGTGCCGGGGACCTCGTAGTCGCGGCCGCCCAGCCGCAGGTGCGCCAGCGCCCGCGCCGCGCCCTTCTCGGCCGCCGGCTGGATTTCGTAGGTGTCCCGTCCGTCCGGTGCGGTGCGCGCGGTGACGCGGTCGCCGGTGATCAGCGTGGCGCTCGCCGGGGGAACCGCGGCGACCGCGGCGACCGCGGCGACCGTGGCAAGCGCGGACGGCGGGGCGAGCCCCACGAGCCCGGCCTGACCCGCGAGCAGGACGCTGACGATGGACAAAGTTCTTCGCACTGGCACCTCCGTGTGATGGTTGATCACCACTACCGACGAGCCAGACGCCCCGGCAGTTGAGCCGGGTTCTCGATCTTCCGGTATTTGCCCCGATCGGGCTAACGACGGACAGTCAGGGCCGGGCCGCCGTCACCGGCCGCGCGACGCCGAAACCGCCGTACGGACCGGCTTTCGCCCGCTTGCGGACCTCGTCGAAGTGCCGGTGCACCGCTTCGGCGGCGGCGTCGGGGTCGTGCTCCCGGAGCGCGTCCACGATGGCCTGGTGGCGTTTCGCGGTGGCCGTCGCGGACGCCGCCGGCCCGCCGAGCTCGCCCTCGGCGATCCGGTAGACGTCCCAGAACAGCCCGGTGAGCTCGCGGGCGAGGTCGAAGCCGGCCTCCGCGCAGATGAGGTCGTGGAACTCGCGATCGGCCTCGGCGGCGTCGGCGCCCTTGCGGCGCATCCGCGCGACGCGGGCCTGCAGCTCCTCGACCAGCCCGGGCCGGTGGTCGGCGGCGACGCGCCGGGTCAGCTCGGTCTCGAGCATTTCCCGCACTTCCAGGAGGTCGCGCAGCCGTCCGACGTCCGTCGCGCCCCGGGCGCGGGTGCGGAACAGCAGCCACGTCTGCAGCGACTCGGACCCGGCGGAGCCGACGAACGTGCCGTAGCCGTGTCGGATCTCGACGATGCCGAGGGCCTGCAGGGCCTTGATCGCCTCACGGATCGAGTTGCGGCTGACGCCGATGTCGTCCATCAAGCTCAGCTCGGTCGGCATGGGCGCGCCCGGCGGGAGTTCCCGCTCGACGATCAGGTCGATGATGCGCTTGGTGATCTCTTCGCTGCGCTGCGGACGGGCCACTGCTTGTCCTCCCCGGATCGTCGTGACTGGACATTCTACGTCATACGTCCAGGCCTCTTGACCGGCACGCGAAGGCATCCTAGGCTCACGCCGGTCATAGGACGTCCCATGTCCTGTCGTTCGACGCCCCGGGAGACAGCGATGTCCCAGAGCCCGTCGCTCAGCCGCCGCCAACTGCTGCGCCACACCGCGTTCGCCGGGGCGGCACTGGCGTTCCCGGCCGTGCTCGCCGCGTGCGGCGGGCCGGCGTCCACCAACAAGACCGGCGGCTCGGCGGGCTCGCTGACCGCCGTCATCGGGTACGGCAACAACCAGACATGGGACCCGCTGCAGACCGCTTCGGCGTTCTCGATGGCCGCGATCCTGCACTGCTACGAGTCCCTCGTGGAGGGTGACCCGATCACCCGCGCGCCGTTCCCCGGCCTGGCCAAGGCACTGCCCGCCGACCTGGGCGGCACCAGCCTGAAGTTCGAGCTGAGAGACGGCGCCCAGTGGCACGACGGGCAGCCGGTCACGGCCGACGACGTCGTCTTCACCTACGCGCGGGCGCTCAGCGAGAAGGAGAACGTGCTGATCCACAGCTTCTTCTCGCACTGGCTCCAAGAGGTCCGCAAGACCGGCGACCGGTCGGTCGAATTCGTCCTCAAGTTCCCCTTCCCCTACGCGCTGCAGCGGATCCAGTGCTGCAAGATCGTCCCGAAGCACGTCTACGACGGCAAGTGGGACGACGCCAAGGCGGGCAAGGTCGTCGGCTCGGGGCCGTACAAGGTCGTCGAGCAGGCGCCGCTGAGCCACACGAGCTTCGAGAAGTTCACCGGCTACAACGGCCCGCGCCCGGCCGCGTACGACCGGATGCTGTGGAAGTCCATCGTGGACGCCGCCCCGCGCGTCGCCGCGATTTCGGGGGCGACGCCGGACGCGCAGATCGCCGAGAACATCCCGGCCGCCAACGCCGAGCAGCTCCGCAAGGCGGGCCGGACCGTCGAGTTCGCCGACGGCGGCAACAACCTGTTCCTGCTGTTCAACACCCAGCACGCGCCGTTCGACAAGAATCTGGTCCGGCAGGCGCTGCACTACGCGATCGACAAGAAGAAGATGGTCGAGATCGGGCTGAAGGGCGCCGGCTCACCCGGGACGTCCTTCATCAACCCGAAGCTCCCGTCGTCGCAGCCCGCGTCACAGGACTTCGCCTACAACCCGGACAAGGCCAGGCAGCTGCTGCGGGAGGCCGGCGTGAACGGGCTGGAGATCACCCTGTCCACGACGAACACGTCCCTGGTCGCCGACTGCGTCAAGGTGATCAAGGAGGGGTGGGACGCGATCGGCGTCCGGACCACTTTGGACTCCCAGGACACCAAGGCGCTGTTCTCGAAGCTCGACGCGGGCACCGACTTCCAGGTCGTGGCGACGACCAACAACCCGATGCAGTTCGGCAACGACCCGGATCTGCTCATCCGCTACTACTACGACGCCAAGTCCATCCTGACCACCAAGTACGCCCGCTGGACCGGTCCGGACGCCGAGGCGCTGCTGGCCCTGCGGGACCAGGCCGTGACCGAAGCGGACGAGGCGAAGCGGGCCGCGTTGACCAAGCAGCTGCTCGACCGGATCTCCGAGCAGGCCGTGATCTACCCGGTGGTGTTCACGCGGCTCGGCACCGCGTGGGACCCGAAGGCGATCACCGGCGTGCACGCCCAGGGCTATCCCGGCATCTACCTGAACCAGGCCAAGCCGGTCTGACGGAGGAGCACACCCGTGGCCGTCGTCGTGCGGATGCTGCTGAGCCGCGTCCTCGCCCTGATCCCGTTGCTGCTCGGCGTGATCCTGTTCGTGTTCGTCGTGATGCGGTTCGCGCCCACCGACCCGGCGCTCGCCGCGTTCGACGGCGCGAACGCGACCGCCGAGCAGCTGCAGCAGTTCCGGCAGGAGAACGGGCTGCTGGACCCGCTGCCGCTGCGGTACGTCCACTTCGTCTGGCAGCTCCTGCAGGGCGACTTCGGCACCAGCGTGATCACCAAGCAGCCGGTCGGCGAGACCATCGCGACCGCGCTGCCGCTCACCGTGCAGCTGACCCTGCTCGGGCTGGGCATCGCGCTGGTGACGTCGCTGCTGCTCGGCGTGACGTCGGCGCTGTTCCGCGACCGCTGGCCGGACAAGGTGATCCGCGTCGTCACGCTGGCCGGGGTCGCGGCGCCGGCGTTCTGGGTGGCGCTGCTGCTGGTGCAGTGGCTGGCCGTCGGCCAGGGCCTGTTCCCGACCAGCGGCTACGTCAGCCCGGCCGACTCCGTCGGAGGCTGGCTCAACTCCCTGACGCTGCCCGCGGTCGCGCTGGCCCTGCCGGTGGCCGCGCAGCTGACCCGGGTGATCCGGACGTCGATGGTCGAGGAACTGGACAAGGACTACGTCCGCACCGCGCGCGGCGGCGGCCTGCCGCCGGTGGTCGTGGTCGGTCGCAACGTGCTGCGCAACGCGCTCGTCACCCCGCTGACCGTGCTCGGCCTGCGGGTCGGCTACCTGCTGGGCGGCGCGGTCGTCATCGAGACGATGTTCGCGCTGCCGGGGATGGGGCAGAACATGATCCAGGCCGTCAAGGACGGCGACACCGCCAAGGTGCAGGGCTTCGTGATCACGATCGCGATCGGGTTCGTCCTGGTGAACCTGATCGTCGACGTCCTGTACCTGATCGCGAACCCGCGGCTGCGGAGCCACTCGTGAAGCGGCTGCGCGGGTCCTGGCCCGCCCTCGCGATCCTCGGCGTCCTGGTGCTCGTCGCGGTGCTGGGCACGCTCCTGGCGACCCATGACCCGGACGCGCTGAGCACCGACTCCGGCGGGCCGGGCGGCGCGCACTGGTTCGGCACCGACGCCTCCGGCCGCGACATCTTCTCCCGGCTCGTCGCGGGCACGCGCTGGTCGCTCGCCATCGGCCTGGGGGCGGTGGCGCTCGCGCTCGTGTCGGGGGCGGTGATCGGCGCGTTCGCCGCGACGTCGGGCCGCCGCGCCGACGCGCTGGTGATGCGCGTCCTCGACGTCGTCATGGCCTTTCCCGGCATCGCGCTGGCCGCGGTGCTGGTCGCGGTGTTCGGGCACGGGATCGGCGTGCTGATCCTGGCCATCGGGTTCCTCAACACGCCGCCGGTGGCCCGCGTCGTCCGCGCGAACGTGCTGGCCCAGTACGGGGAGGACTACGTCGCCGCGGAACACGTCATCGGAGCACGCCGGCTCTTCGTGCTGACCCGCCACGTCGCGATCAACTGCGCCGCGCCCGTCCTGGTGTTCTGCACGGTCACGGTGGCAGACGCGATCGTGTTCGAGGCCTCGCTGTCGTTCATCGGCGCCGGCATCCAGCCGCCGGACCCGTCGTGGGGCTCGGTGCTCGCCGACGGCAAGGACCTGGTCCTGACCGGTGGCTGGTGGGCGACGCTGTTCCCCGGCCTGCTGATCCTGGTCACGGTGCTCGCGCTGAACATCCTGTCCGAGCGGATTTCCGACGCGTGGGCGGCGCCGTCGGCCCGCGCCGTCAAGGCGTCCGAAGTGGCGAAGGCCGTCGAAGCCCGCGACGACGCCGACACCGCACCCGTCCTGCCGATCACCGGGCTGCGGGAGGCGGGGGAGCGGCTCGCCCGCACCGCCCGGTCCCTCGACCACCGGGAGACGGTCTTGGAGGTCGACCGGCTGAGGATCGCGTTCCCCGGCCGCCATGAAGGTGTCGACGTGGTCGACGGCGTGTCATTCAGCGTCCGCGCCGGGGAGGTCCTGGGTCTCATCGGCGAGTCCGGCTGCGGCAAGACACTCACGGCGTTGTCGATCCTCGGCCTGCAGCCGCCGACCGCGAGGGTGTCCGGCCAGATCCGGTTCGCCCAGCGGGACCTGCTGGCCCTGCGCCCCGGGGAGCGCCGTCGTCACCTCGGTCACGACATCGCGATGATCTACCAGGACGCGCTGAGTTCGCTCAACCCGGCGATGACCATCCGCGCCCAGCTCAAGCAGTTCACGCGCCGCGGCGGCACCCGCACCCCGGCGGAACTGCTGGCGCTGGTCAACCTCGACCCGGACCGGACCCTGCGCGCCTACCCGCACGAGCTGTCCGGCGGCCAGCGCCGGCGCGTCCTCATCGCGATGGCCCTTTCGCGCGGCCCCAAGCTGATCGTCGCCGACGAGCCCACCACCGCGCTCGACGTCACGGTCCAGGCCCAGATCTTGGCGCTGCTGCTGCGGCTGCAGGAGGAACTGGGCTTCGCGCTCGTCCTCGTTTCGCACGACCTCGCGCTGGTGTCGGAGATCGCCGACCGCGTCGTCGTGATGTACGGCGGGCAGGTCGCCGAGCTGGGCGGCACCGCCCAGGTCATCGGTTCGCCCCGGCACCACTACACCCGCGGCCTGCTCAGCGCGGTGCTGTCGCTGGAGGAGAACGAGGCCCGCCTCACCCAGATCAAGGGTGTCGTCCCGGCGCCGGCCGGGTTCGCGCCCGGCTGCCGGTTCGCCGGCCGCTGCCCGGCCGCCCGCGCCAAGTGCCACGACGAGCCACCGGTCCGCTTCGGCGAGCCGGTCGACCACCTCGTCGCCTGCCACTTCCCGGCCGCCGACCTCGCCCGCGAGAAGGAGGCGACCGCGTGAACCTCCTCGAACTGGACGGCGTCCACGTCGTGCACAAGATCCGCGGCCGCGGCCTGTTCGGCCACGACCACGTGTACGCCCTGACCGGCGCGCACCTGGCGGTGAACCCGGGGGAGACCGTCGGCGTCGTCGGCGAGTCCGGCTGCGGGAAGTCGACGCTGGCCAAGGTGATCGTCGGTCTGCAACGCCCGACCGCCGGCACGGTGCGGTTCCGCGGGAAGCCCCTCGAACGCGGGACCGGGCGCGAGGTCGGGATGGTCTTCCAGGACCCGTCGACCGCGCTCAACCGCCGGCTCGCCGTCGCCAAGATCATCCGCGACCCGCTCGACGTGCACCGCGTCGGCACACCCGCCGAGCGCGACGACCGCGTCCGCGAGCTGATGGGCCTGGTCGGCCTCCCGGACAGCGCCGCCGACGCCGTGCCCGGACAGCTCTCCGGCGGCCAGCGCCAGCGCGTCGCGATCGCGCGCGCCCTGGCCCTGCGGCCCGCCCTGCTGGTCGCCGACGAACCGACGTCCGCGCTCGACGTCTCGGTCCGCGCCCAGATCCTCAACCTGCTGCTCGACCTGCGCGAACAGCTCGAGCTGGCGATGGTGTTCGTCTCCCACGACATCCAGACCGTGTCGAAGATGAGCGACCGGATCGTCACGATGTACCTGGGCCGGATCGTCGAGGAAGCGCCGGTGCGGGCCGAGGCCCGCCACCCCTACACGCGGGCGCTGTTTTCCGCGACGCCCAGCCTGCTGCACCCGGTCGAGCCGATCGTGCTCACCGGCCCGGTGCCGTCGGCGACGCACCCGCCGAGTGGCTGTCCGTTCCGCACGCGCTGCCCGAAGGCCACCGCCGAGTGCGCGGCCGGGCTGCCGCCGCTCGCGGTCGCCGACGGGCCGCCCGGGCACACCTACCGCTGTATCCATCCCGAGATCCCCACCGGAGTGACCGCCTGATGCCGAAGTTCGCCGGAATCGTCCCGCCGCTGTGCACGCCGTTGAACGACGACTTCAGCGTGGACACCGACTCGCTGCGGCGCCACGTCGAGGTCCAGCTCGCCGCCGGCGTGCACGGTGTCTTCGTCCTCGGCTCCTCCGGCGAGGTCGCGTTCCTGCCGGACGCCCAGCGCCGCGTCGTCGTCGAGACGACGGTCGAGCAGGTCGCCGGCCGCGTCCCGGTCCTGGCCGGCTGTGTCGACATGACGACGTCGCGGGTCGCCCAGCACATCGAGGCGGCCGAAGCGGCCGGCGCCGACGCGGTCGTCGTCACCGCGCCGTACTACACCCGGACCCACGTCGCCGAGGTCGACCGGCACTTCCGCCTGCTGCACGAGCGCACCCCGCTGCCGATCGTCGCCTACGACATCCCGGTCGCGGTCCACACGAAGCTGGACGGTGGGATGGTCCTCGACCTCGCCACGGACGGCGTCCTCGCCGGGCTGAAGGACTCCAGCGGCGACGAAGCGGCGTTCCGCGCGGTGCTGCTCGGCAAACGCGACCGCGGCCTCGACTCCTTCGCCGTGTTCACCGGGTCCGAACTGGTCGTGGACGCGGCGCTGGCAATGGGCGCCGACGGCGCGGTCCCGGGCCTCGGCAACGTCGACCCGGCCGGGTACGTCCGCATCCACGACCACGTCAGGTCCGGCGACCCGGCCGCGGCCCGCCGCGAGCAGGAACGCCTGCTGAAGCTGTTCTCGATCACCTCCGTGGCGCCCCCGAGCCGGATGGGCCGCGGCTCGGCCGGGCTCGGCGCGTTCAAGGCCGCGATGAAGCTGCGCGGCTTCATCGACAACGCCGTCATGGCGCCGCCGCAGATTCCGCTGGACGACGAGGAGCTGTTGCGGATCAAGGAAAAGCTCGCCGAAGCGGGGCTGCTTTGAGCCACGCCGGATTCAGAGTGTCCGGCAGGTGACCGCCGGGCGGTCGGCCGAGTTGCCGTTGCCGGTCACGGCGTTGAAGCCGAACGTCGTCGACCCGTTGGCGTTCAGCTTCGCGTTCCAGTCCGCGTTCTCGACCGTCACCGTCGAGCCGTCCGTCGTGAACGTTCCGTTCCACAGGCCCGCGATGCGGTGGCCGTCGGGCAGGGTCCAGCGGACGCTCCAGCCGGACAAGCCGGCGTCGTGGTCGTTGCGCACCGTCACCTGCACCTGGTAGCCGCCCGGCCAGGAGTTCGTCACCTCGTAGCGGGCGGAACAGCCCAGATCGGCCGTGGTCGTCGGGACCGCCGGCGAAGACGCCGGGGCAGGCGACGACGCCGCCGGGGCGGCGACGGTGGCGCCGCCGTCCGGCACCAGCGCCGTCCCGATCACCACCCCCAGGGCCAGCAGCACCGCGCCGGCCACGCAGGCGAGCACGAGCCGCTTTCGCGACCGGCGGACGCGCAGCATGCGGGTCGCCGTCCGGGGTGGCCGCGGCCGGGGGGCCGGCAGCGGCCGGTTCTCGGTGACCGCTTCGAACAGTTCCTGGGCCTCGGCCATCGCCGGGCGCTCCTCGGGGTCCCGCTTCAGCAGCCGGCCAAGCACCTCGGCGAGCGGCCCGCTGTGGCGCGGCGGGATGACCTCCCCCTTGGCCACCCGCAGGAGCAGGGCGATCGCGTTGTCGTCCGTGCCGAACGGGGGCGCGCCCTCCAGCGCGCGGTAGAGCGTCGCGCCGAGCGAAAAGACGTCGGCCGGGAAGCCGGCTTCGTGGCCGCCGGCGACTTCCGGGGCCAGGAACGCGGGAGTGCCGGCGATGAAGCCGCCGCCGGTCACGGTGCCTTCGCCGGTGCCGCGGGAAATGCCGAAGTCGGCGATCTTGGCGTCGCCGGACTCCCCGATGAGGATGTTGCCGGGCGTGACGTCGCGGTGCACGATGCCTTCGGCGTGCGCGGCGGCGAGCGCCGAAGCGGCCTGCGCGCCGAGGCGCGCGACCTCGTCGGCGGGCAGGCTGTCCCGGTCGAGGAGGATGTCCGCCAGGCTCCGCGACGGCAGGTATTCCATCACCAGGTACGGCTCGCCGGCGTGCTCGACGACGTCGTGCACCGTGACCGCGTGCGGGTGCCGCAGGCGGGCGGTGAGCCGGGCCTCGCGCAGGGCGCGCAGGGCCGCCTGCTCACCGGCGGCCTGCCCGATGGCCGGGTCGTAGTCCAGCTGCTTGACCGCGACCACCCGGTCGAGCCGCTCGTCGCGCGCCCGCCAGACGACGCTCATCGCGCCTTGGCCGATTCGTTCGGCCAGCCGGTACCGCCCGGCGATCAGCTGTCCTGCGTCGGTCACACGACCTCCCGGCCTTCCCCGGAGACACACGGATGCGAGGGACGATCGGTTCGAGCTTAACGACCTGCCCGCCGGACTGCCGACGACGAGCAGGTCGCGCGCTCACCCGCCGGGCCGGTGCAGCTGGTCCCACGCCGGGACGTACGGGGTGAACCGGAGCTTCATCCCGGCCTCGCCCGGCAGCTTGTCCGCCTTGCGGGCGTTGCAGCTGCGGGAGGTGCCCCCGCACGCGGCGACCGTGTTGAGCCAGTCGGTCCGGGCGCCACCGCGGCTGAGCGGCAGCACGTGGTCGATCGTGGTGGCGCGCTGCCCGCAGTAGGCGCAGCGGTACCCGTCCCGGACCAGCACGCCGCGCCGGGACCAGCGCGGCGGCTGCGTATATCGCCACTTCATGACGACGTACCGCAGCAACCGCACGATCTTCGGGCGCGGGAACAGCCCGTAGGCGAGACCGTCTTCGGCCTCGTGGATCTCGGCGACGTGCCGCACGAGCATGCGGATCGCGTGCGGCACGGAGACGGTCTGCAGCGGCTCGTAGCCGGCGTTGAGGACGAGAACCTTCACGGCGCACCTCTTTCGGTCGGTGGGTGTTTTCGGTTGGCGGGTAGCGGAAAGCCGCCCGGATCGGGGTGATCCGGGCGGCTCTTCCCTGGTTCCGGCGCAGGTCATGGTCGCCGAGCCGCGTTCCGCGCGTCAATCGCGTTTCAGCTGCTCGGCGCGGTGGCCAGGGTGAGCTGCCCGGAGTGTCGGACCTGCTCGGTAGGATCGGCCACCTCGGCTTTGACATGCGGAAAGGACCGGAAGTGACCACCCCGATCGAAACGCTGGAGTTCCAGTCGGAAGCTCGTCAGCTCCTCCAGCTGATGATCCATTCGATCTACTCGAACAAGGACACCTTCCTGCGGGAACTCGTGTCCAACGCCTCTGACGCCCTCGACAAGCTGCGGCTGGAGTCGTACCGCGACAAGGACCTCGACGCGGACACGGCCGACCTGCACATCGCGATCGAGTCGGACCCGGCGGCGCGGACACTGACGGTGCGGGACAACGGCATCGGCATGACGCGCGACGAGGTGGTCGCCCTGATCGGCACGATCGCCAAGTCGGGCACCGCCGACTTCCTGACCAAGCTGAAGGAGGCGAAGGACGCGGCGGCGTCGCAGGACCTCATCGGGCAGTTCGGCGTCGGGTTCTACGCGAGCTTCATGGTCGCGGACAAGGTCACGCTCGTGACGCGCCGCGCCGGCACCACCGAGGGCGTCCGCTGGGAGTCGACCGGCGAAGGCACCTACACGATCCAGCCGGTCGAAGACGCGCCCCAGGGCACCGCGGTGACCCTGCACCTCAAGCCCGAGGACGCCGAGGACCACCTCTACGACTACACCTCGCCGGCGAAGATCCGGGAGATCGTCAAGAAGTACTCCGACTTCATCACCTGGCCGATCCGGATGACGGCCGAGGCGGACGGTGAAGGCGAAGAGCCGAAGACCGAGACCGTCAACTCGATGAAGGCGCTGTGGGCGCGGTCGTCGAGCGAGGTCACCGACGACGAATACCACGAGTTCTACAAGCACGTCAGCCACGACTGGCAGGACCCGCTCGAGACGATCCGGCTGCAGGCCGAGGGGACGTTCGAGTACCAGGCCCTGCTGTTCCTGCCGTCGCACGCGCCGATGGACCTGTTCCTGCGGGAGCGCAAGCGCGGCGTGCAGCTCTACGTCAAGCGCGTGTTCATCATGGACGACTGCGAATCGCTCGTCCCCGAGTACCTGCGCTTCGTGAAGGGCGTCGTCGACGCGCAGGACCTCTCGCTCAACGTGTCGCGCGAGATCCTCCAGCAGGACCGGCAGATCCAGCTCATCCGCCGTCGCCTGGTGAAGAAGGTCCTCTCGACGGTCAAGACGATGATGACCGCCGACGCGGAAAAGTACGCGACGTTCTGGCGGGAGTTCGGCCGGGCGGTCAAGGAGGGCCTGCTCGACGACTTCGAGAACCGGGAAGCCATCCTCGAGATCTCGTCGTTCGCGTCGACGCACGACGCGGAAAAGCCGACTTCGCTGCGCGACTACGTCGAGCGGATGAAGGACGGGCAGCAGCACATCTACTACATGACCGGTGAATCCCGGTCGGCGATCGAGAACTCGCCGCACATGGAAGCGTTCCGGGCCAAGGGGTACGAGGTGCTCGTGCTGACCGACCCGATCGACGAGATGTGGGTCGACGCGGTGCCGGGCTTCGACGGCAAGCAGTTCCAGTCGATCGCCAAGGGACAGGTCGACCTCGAGTCGGACGAGGACAAGAAGGCGACCGAGGTCGCGCGCGAACAGCAGAAGAAGGACTTCGAGAGCCTGCTGTCGTGGATGGCGACGGCCCTGGGCGACGACGTCAAGGAGGTCCGGCTGTCGTCGCGGCTCACGACGTCGCCCGCCTGCATCGTCGGGGACACCCACGACCTGACGCCGACGCTCGAGAAGATGTACCGCGCGATGGGGCAGGAGCTGCCGCCGATCAAGCGCATCCTGGAGCTGAACCCGGAGCACGCCCTGGTGACGGGCCTGCGGGAGGCGCACACGGCGCGGCCGGACGACGCCGGGCTGGCCGAGACGGCCGAGCTGCTGTACGGGATGGCGCTGCTGGCCGAAGGTGGCGAGCTGGGCGACCCGGCCCGGTTCATCAAGCTGCTGGCGAGCCGGCTGGAAAAGACCCTCTGAGCGTGCGGCCCGGGCATCGTCGCTGAGCGGTCTCCCGCGGCTGGTCGTGAGTGAGAAACAGGGTCTGCCCGTAGTTCGTGCCGTTGGCCGTGAATGTCGCATTGAGAGACTTAGAGTCTCTCAATGCTCGATGGAGACGGTCGCCGCGTTCACCCGCGGCCAGCCGGGTCTGCGGCTCGACCTGTCCGAGGCGCACCTGTTCTA
>NZ_JBFBBN010000037.1:0-102492 GCF_040682715.1 Amycolatopsis sp. NPDC051128
CGTCGCCCGCGAAATCTACCCACACCTCACCGCAGACCTCGCCGCAATCCACCACCTCACCCTTGACAAACCATAGGAGCATCATTGGGTGCGCTGGACGCACCGAACGCCACATTGGGGCGTCGGCGTGGATCAGGAAGGCCTCCGTGGCCGCCGGCAGGCGGCGTTGACATCCGAAGGTGTACCGGGTGATCGCGTTGTAGAACGCGATCTGCGAGGCGCAGACACTGTTGCTCGGCACGCGTCACCTTTCAATGATCGGTGTGTCTCCGGACGCTTAGAGGAAATAAAGGCGGGAGAGAGCGACGGAGCCCGCCGGCGCGGAGGAAACGGGCTCGCCGTCGACGGTGACGCGTCCCGTCTGGTCCTCTACCCGGACTTCGGCGGTCCGATCGTTGTGGATCATGTCCGCCGGGCCGATCCCGCGGGTTCCGCGCACGCCTACCCGACGTCTGCGGGTGGTCAGGCGATCGTCCTCCGATTCGGCGGCGGCCTGGCTGACGAACGCGACCGACAGGTCGGCGGGCGTGGGACCGTACCCGCCCAGCTGGGGGCCGATCACCAGCGGTTGCGAGCTGTCGATGCTCGCGTTCGGGTCGCCCGTGACGCCGTACGCGGGAAAACCGGCCTTGAGGACCAGTTCCGGTTTCGCGCCGAAGTGGTCCGGGCGCCACAGAACGATGTCGGCCAGCTTCCCGGCCTCCAGTGACCCGATCTCGTGGGCCATGCCGTGCGCGATCGCGGGGTTGATCGTGAGCTTGGCGATGTAGCGCCTCGCCCGGTCGTTGTCGTGCCGCAGGTCCGTTGAGCCGCGCTCGTTCTTCATCTTGGCGGCCATGGCGAAGGTGCGTCGGAACGTTTCGCCCGCTCGGCCCATCCCTTGCGCGTCGGACGACGTGATGGCGATGATGCCCAGGTCGTGCAGCACATCCTCGGCGCCCATGGTGCTCGCTCGGATCCTTTCCCTGGCCATCAGCGCGTCCCCGGGCAGATCGGCCTTGAGGTCGTGGGCGTCCATGATCATGTGGAAGTGCTCGTCGACCGCGTCGCGGCCGAACGGGAGCGTCGGGTTCGTCGAAGACGCGATGATGTTGCGCTCTCCGGCCAGCCGCATGACGTTGGGCACGTGTCCGCCGCCGCAGCCCTCGACGTGGAAGGCGTGGATGGTCCGCCCCTCGAGCACGGCCAGGGTGTCTTCGACCGAGAGACACTCGTTGAGCCCGTCGGTGTGCAGCGCCACCTGGACGTCGTACTCCTCGGCGGCGGTGAGCGCGGAGTCGAGCGCACGGGTGTGCGCTCCGATGTCCTCGTGGACCTTGAACCCGCACACGCCGCCCTCGACGAGGGCCTCCACCAGTGGCTCGCGGGCCGAAACCGAGCCCCGGCCGAGGAAGCCGATGTTGATCGGCCACGCGTCGAAGGCGTTGAACGCGTGGCGCAGCGCCCATGGCGTGCTGATCCCCGGCCCCCACACCGGCCCGAATTCCTGGCTGATCACCGTCGTGACGCCGGAGGCGAGTTCGGCCTCGATGACCCGGGGCGACAGCAGGTGGACGTGGGTGTCGATCGCCCCGGCCGTGGCGATCAGGCCCTCGCCCGCGATGATCGTCGTCCCACTGCCGACGACGACGTCGACGTCTTCCAGGGTGTTCGGGTTGCCGGCCCGGCCGATGCCGGCGATGCGTCCGTCGCGGATTCCGATCGACGCCTTGCGGACGCCCTGGACGGCGTCGATCAGCAGGACGTTGCTGATGACCAGGTCGCAGGTTTGCCGGGCGGTCGCGGCCAGGATGTGCAGCCCGTCGCGGGCGGTCTTCCCGAAGCCGACGATGAACTCTTCGCCGGGCTTGCTCGCGTCAGCCTCGACTTCGACGACGAGGCCGGTGTCTCCCAGCCGCACCCGATCGCCCTTCCGGGGCCCGTAGGCGGCGACGTAGTCGCTTGCGGTGAAGCTCATCGTCGGTCCCCTTCGGTCGTTTCCTCGTGTTGGTAACCGCAGGCGATGGCGCGGCGCAGCGCTTCTTCCTTCGCCCCGGGGGCGTCCAGCGGGCCGTCGACGAGACCGGCGAAGCCGATGGCGACGCGGTCCCCTCCCATGGGCGTGAGGTCGACGGCCTTGTGCTCGCCGGGGCCGAACCGGATCGTCGAGCCGGCCGGAATCGCCAGCCGCATGCCGTACGCCGCGGCCCGGTCGAACCGGAGCCTCGGGTTGGCCTCGAAGAAGTGGAAGTGCGAGGTGACGCTGATGGGCACCGTCGAGGTGTTGGTGACGGACACCGTCACCGCCTCCGGCCAGTCCGTCAGCGGCTCGGGTCCGAGCTCGATCGCTCCGGGCGCGGTGCCGGGGGCGGCCGCCGCACCGATCGGGTCGGTCACGACGACCAGCCTCGTGCCGTCGTCGAACACCGCTTCGACCTTCACGTCGCCCATGACCTCCGGCACGCCGGGAAGCACGTTTTCCGGACCGAGCGCGGCCCGGCCCGCGGAAATCGCCTCGTGGAGCCGGCGTCCGTCGCGGGCGGCTTCACACACCGTGTCGGCGATCAGCGCGGTGGCCTCGGGCACGTTCAGCCGCAGCCCACGGGCCAGCCGGCGCCGCGCGAGCTCGGCCGTGGTGAAGATCAGCAGCCGGTCCCGTTCACCGGGCGTGAGCCGCACGGCCGATCACCACCCCTCCGACAGCACCCGGTCGAGGGTGTCGACGAAGAAGTCGGCGGCGGACTCGTCGAGGCACAGTGGTGGCTTCACCTTGAGCACGTTCATCCGGTCGCTCGTCGGCTGGATCACGACACCCAGGTCGAGCATCCGGTCGCAGATGGCCGCCGTCTCGGTCGCCGCGGGTTCGAGCGTGGTCCGGTCGCGAACCAGCTCCACGCCCAGGTACAGGCCGGAGCCGTGGACGGCGCCGATGATGTCGTGGCGCTGCCCCAGTTCCTCGAGCCGTGCCTTGAGATGGCCGCCGACGTCGCGGGCGTTTCCCTGCAGGTCCTCGTCCCGGATGATGTCGAGCACGCACAGGCCGATGCGTGAGGACAGCGGGCTGCCTCCGGTGGAGGAGAAGAAGTAGCCGGCCTCGCGGTACTTCCCGGCCACGGCGCGGCTGGTGATGACGGCGGCCACGGGAACGCCGTTCCCCACCGCCTTCGCGACGGCGATGATGTCGGGAACGACGTCCTGCTGCTCGAATCCCCAGAACCAGTGGCCGAGCCGGCCGTAGCCGACCTGGATCTCGTCGGCGATCGCCAGGCCGCCGTGGCGGCGCACCGCGGAGTACACGGCGGCGAGGTACCCCTCCGGCAGCGGCATTCCGCCTGCGTTGCCGTAGTAGGACTCGCCGATGAAGCCGGCCGGCGGTCGTCCGGACGCGGCCAGCTCGTCGATGATCGCGGCCGCTTCGGGTCCGTATCGGACGGCGTCGGCGCCTCGGTGCCGGCCTCGGTACGGGTTGGGCGCGGGGACGGTGTGCACCCAGCTCGGCCGGCTGTGCAGCGCGTTCGGGTTGTCGGCGACGGAGGTCGAGACCGCGTCCGAGGCGTAGGTCCACCCGTGATAGGCCTCGCTCATCGCGACCACGTCGGATCGGCCGGTGGCCACGAGCGCGAGCCGGATCGCCAGGTCCGCCGCCTCCGAGCCGGAGTTCACCAGGAAGACGGTGTCCAGCGGATCGGGCGCGAGGTCCGCGAGCCGGGCGCCGAACGCCGCGATCGCCTCGTAGTGGAACCGGGAGTTCGTGTTCAGCAGCCGCAGCTGACGTTCGGCGGTCCGGGCGATGCGGGGGTGGGAGTGACCGGCCACCGCGACGTTGTTGATCATGTCCAGCAGTGGACGTCCCTCCTCGGTGACGAGGAAGTGGCGCCAGCCGCGTTCGATCCGGGGCGGCTCGCGGTAGTAGTGCTCCTGGACCTCGGCCAGGGCCCGTTCGCGTTGCTCCAGCACGGAATCGGCGACGCTGCTCGTCGCGGGCAGCCCGAGCAGGGGAGCGGGGTCGGCGAGCGTGGCCAGCCAGCCCGGTGCGTACTTCGGGGCCACGCCTTCCGGGACCCTTTCCGCCCGGTAGCCCGCCGTGATCCGGGTCCGGCCACGCGGCACCGTCGTCGCTACGACCGTGCCGGCCACCACGGCTCCCGCGGCGCGAGCGTCGACTACGTGCACTGCCAGCTCGACGTCGCCCGCACGCAACACGATGCCGGGGCCGGTGGAGGACACCTCGCAGTCCCACGGTGCCCTGAGTTCCTCGGCACCGGCCGTCCAGAGGTCGATCCCGGTCGCGACCGAGGCAGGCGACTCCTGGTCGAGCGCTGGGCTTCCGGCCAGGCGGGCCTCGCCGAACTTCGTCACGACAGCTCGATGCCCGGCCGCAAGTCGATGCGTGGCAAGCGTTTCCGCGATCTTGGAGTCCTGCCACGCACCATCGTCCATAAGGGACGATTGCGGGGACAGGTCCAGTACCACCGCGTCGGGGAGAGTGAGCAGGACGCCGTCCGCGAGGGAAACGCCGCTCGTGCCCAGGCCCAGCGCGTCGCGGATCAGCGCGGTCATCACCTCGGGCGGGACGGAAAGAGCCTGGTTCGCGATGCGCCACTCCCGGACCAGGCGCGTCTCCGCGTAGGAGTTGTCACCGTCGAGGGCCACCTGGTAGCAGCCGCTGACGACCAGGACGGCGGCACGCAGCACCACGAGTGGCCAGATCGCCTCGATTTCGGCGTCGGACAGCGGGCGCAGGGAGTGGTAAGCGCGCACCGCGGGCAGGACGTCGGCCGGCTCGGCGCCGGGGTGGTGCAGGATCGAGGAGATCGCGATCGCGAGCTCGCTGACGGTCCACGTTCTGGTCAGATCGCTGAAGTCGATCACCCCGTCCACGAGGCCGTCCGCGCCGAGCACGGTGTTGTCGTCGGTGACGTCGAGGTGCACGACCTGGACCGGCAAGTAGGGCACGAGCGGCGCGACGAGATCCCAGGCCCTCGCCGCAGCGCTTTCGATCCGGGCACGTCGAGCCGCGGGCAGCGACGAACCCAGCGCAGCCACCGTCCGGTCGGCGTACCGCAGGTCCCACTGAAGGACCCGGTCGAGTCCGTCGCCGGTGAGGTCGGCGAGCGCCAGGTCGACCTTGCCTGCCACCTCGCCCAGCCGGGCCACGCTTCGTGGATCGAGATACCCCTTGTCGAAGAGGGTGCCGCCGTCCAGGAATCGGATCAGCCGGGCGACCGCCGGGCCGTCCGGGGTGGCGACCGTCGCGCGCCGGACGGTTCCGTCGTCGGCGCGAAGCACCTGCGCGACCCTCAGCTCCGGACAGGCGGCGGCGATCCGGTCGGCAGCGGCGTCCTGGACCGAGACCTCGGCGGCGCTGAAGGCCGGGTTCGACACCTTGAGCACCGCCACCGGCTGCCCGGACGACGTCCGCATGAGGAAGTTGGCGTCCTGGTTGCTGCCCAGCGGGTGCGCGACGGCATCCATGCCGAACGACTCCTGCGCGACCCTTCGGGCCCACGCCTCGTCGACGCGGGGCGCGGGAAGGGTGACGGCGTCGAAGAAATCCATTCCGGTCGTCATCCACGCCCTCCGGTGGCCGGTTCCTGCTGAGTGATGCAGTGAATGCCGCCGCCACCGGCGAACACGTCCTTCGCCGGGACCATGACGACCTCCCGCCCGGGGTAGGCCGCCTCGAGGATCTCCTTGGCCTGCCGGTCGTTCGGGTCGTCGAACGCGCACCCGATCACGCCACCGTTGACGACCAGGTGGTTGATGTAGCTGTAGTCGACCCAGTCGAAGCTGTCGCGGACGATCCGTGGCGCGGGGACTTCGATGATCTCCCATGGCCGGCCGGCGGCGTCTCGCGTGTCGCGGACGACGTCCAGGATCTCGCGGCTGATGGCGTGGTCCGGATGCATCGGTTCCTCCTGGACGTGCACGAGGAGGAGGCCGGGCGAAGGAATCGTGACGGTCATGTCGACATGTCCCCGGGTGCCCAGCCGCAACGAGTCGCGATACAGGCCGCGCGGCAGCCAGATGACGTGTCCGGCGCCGATCGTGCGAGCCAGTTCCGCCTCGACGTCCGCCTTCGTCCAGCCCGGATTGCGCCACGGGTCGAGCTGCACGGTCTCGGTCACGAGCACGGTTCCGAGGCCGTCGACGTGGATTCCGCCGCCCTCGTTGACCATTCGCGAGACCTCCAGCTTGGCGCCGGCGCGTTCCGCCACGAAGGATCCGATGCGCTCGTCCTTGCCCCAGCTCGCCCAGGTCTGCTCGCCCCAGCCGTTGAAGACCCAGTCGACCGCACCGAGCTGCCCGGACTCGTCCACCACGAAGGTCGGGCCGATGTCCCGCATCCACGCGTCGTCCAGCGGCGCCTCGACGATCTCGACCTTCTCCTCGTCGAGGTGGCTCCGGGCCGCCTCGGTCTCGGCCGGATCGACGACCATGGTGACGGGCTCGAACTCGGCGATCGTGTGCGCGACCCGGGCCCAGGCGGTCCGGGCACGGTCGGCGGCCTCGGGGCTGTCGGCGAGGTAGGAGTCGAGGGTGGGAAAAGCCATCCACGCCCGCGCTTGCGGTTCGGTTTCGGCAGGCATCCGCCAAGACATCGGGTGCTCCTGGTCAATCGTCATGACTGCTCTCCTCGGTCTTGGATGCCGAGAGCCCGGCGAAGCGCCCGGAACCGGACCGTCCACATGTGACATGCCACTTCCGCGTCGGGCGCGTAGTACTCGGCAGCGTGATAGACGCCGGGATAGACGTGCAGCTCCGTGGAGACACCCGCGGCGAGAAGCCGCTGTGCCAACGCGAGGTCCTCGTCCCGGAAGAGATCGGCGGTGCCCACGTCGATGAACGTCGGCGGCAAGCCGGCCAGGTCCTCCGCGTGGAGCGGAGCCGCGTATCCGTCGGGCTCCTGCCCGGCGAGGAACCACTCCCAGGCCTCGGCGTTGGCCCTTCGGTCCCAAGGCCCGACTTCGTGCGCCGGCCTCGTGGTGTTCCGGTGGTCGACCATGGGGTAGAGGGCCACGACATAGCAGAGCGGACTTCCCCCGAGGTCTCTCGCCTTGAGGGCCGTGGCCAGGGCCAGATTGCCACCCGCGCTTCCCCCGAAGATCGCCAATCGCCCTGGGTCGAAGTCCAGCGACGTCGCGTTGGCGCTCATCCAGCCGAGGGCGGCGTAGCAGTCGTCGACCGGTGCCGGGTGCGGGTGTTCGGGCGCCTTGCGGTAGCCGGTGGAGACGACGAGCACCCCGAGTTCCTCGCAGATCTTGACGGCCGTCGCGTGCTCGTAGTCGAGATCACCGAGGTACATCCCGCCGCCGTGGATGAAGAACACCGCGGGCGAGGCCGGCTGAATCCGCCTGGGCCGGTAGATGCGCACCGGCACGTCCGCGCCAGGCACCCAGACGTCTTCGGTCGAGCACGTCTGGGTGGCCTTGACCGCTTCGACCGTCTCTGCCGCGAGCATGGCATCAATGCGCCTGCGCTCGGCCAGGTCTTCGATGGCGTACAACCCACCGGGGAATTTCTCGCGGAGTTCGTCCAGCGGTGCCCGCAGTTCGGGATCGATGCCGTCGAGCGGATTCACCGGTCCTCCCTCGCGTCGACCAGGAAATGGGTGTCGCGACGACGGCGCAGGTACAGCACCTCGTAGCCGAGCGCGGCGCCCGGCAGCGCTACCGACAGGTCCTTCATCACCGTGATCACCTCGCCGACCATTTCCGGGTCGAGGGCGCTGGTCGGTTCGTCGAACAGCATCAGCTCCGGCTTCATGGCGAGCGCGCGAGCGATGGCGACATGCTGCTGCCGGCCACCGGACAACGCGGACGGCCGCGAGGTCGCCTTGTCGGCGAGACCGACCCGCGCCAGCAGGTCGCGGGCCTGCTCCCGCGCCGCCGTTTTCGGTGCCCCGAGCACCTTCACCGGGCCGACGGCTTCAGTTCGCCAGCCACGGCCGAATGGCTTCGTAGCAACGGTTACGTGCCGCATGGGGGTCGGCCTACCTGTGGCCGGATTGGTACCCGGCGAGCGCCGGCTCGCGGTGGACCACCGTGCCGGCCACCACGGTGAGGGCGATGGGTGCGTCGGCCAGTTCGTCGGGATCGGCGCGCAAGGGGTCGAGCGTGAAGGCCGTGAGGTCGGCCGCCGCTCCGGCGGTGATCGTGCCGGTGCGGCCGGCAGCCGCGGCGGCGAGCCGGGTGTAGCCCTCGAGCGCCATCAGCGGGGTGAGTCCCTGCCGCGGTTGCACGGGTGGGACGCCGGGCTCGCCCGGCGGACGGCGCAGCTGGGCCGCGGCGAGGACCCGGCGCGGGTCGAACGGGGCGACCGGCCAGTCGGAGCCCAGGACGACGGGGACTCCGGCGTCGCGCAGGTCGCGGCAGCGCCAGGCTCGGTCGGCGCGTTCGCGGCCGAGGCGGGACGACCAGTTGTCGCTGTGGTCGGCCCTGGTGAAGTGGCAGTGGATCGGCTGCATGCTCGCGACGACACCCTGCCTCCGGAACCGGTCGATCAGTTCGGTCGGCAGCGTCTCGATGTGCTCGATGCGGTGCGACGCCGCCGCAGGACGGCCGAGTCCGTCGAGGGCTTCCAGGGCGTACCGGACGGCGGCGTCGCCGATGGCATGGGTCGCCGTCGGGACGCCGGCCGCGGCCAGGGTGCGCACGGCTTTGGAGAAGGCGGCGGGGTCGGTCCAGAAGCTGTCGGTCGATTCGCCGTGCGAGTCGGCCTCCTCCAGCCACGCGGTCCCGTTGTCGATGGTGCCGTCGATGAAGAGCTTCACGCCACCGATCTCCCACCGGCGTCCGCCGTGTCCCTGGACGTCGATCAGCTCGGCCAGCCCGTCGGCGTCGACACCGGGATCGCACCAGGGCGCGAACCGCAGCCGCAGCGGGAGTTCGCCGAGTTCTTCCGCGGCGGCGACGACTTCGGCGCTGTCGCCGAGCAGGTCCATGACATGGCCGCCGGTGAGCCCGGTGGCGGCCATTTCGCCGAGCAGCGCGCGCAGCCGGGCCGCCCGGACGGCGACCGGTTCCCTCGGCATGTGCGCGGCGACCAGGTCCATGGCGGCGGACTCCAGCAGCAGGCCGGTCGGTTGGCCGTTTTCGTCGCAGACCACGGTCGATCGCTGGGCGAATCGCCGCGGGCCGTCGACGCCTGCGATCCGCATTGCGGCGGGGGTGGCCAGCGCGGAATGCGCGTCGAACAGCCGCACGAAAGCCGGGCGGCCACCGACCGCGGCCGCGATCGGGGCGCTGGTGATCGGCTGGTCGCCGAAGAGGTTGGGGTCCAGGCCCCACGCCTGGAGCCATTCGCCCGGCGCTCGGTCCGCGGCCGCGGTGGCGAGCAGGTGCCGCACCTCGTCGAGGGAACGGGCGGCGGACAGGTCGACGTCGGCGGTGAGCTGCAGCCCCATCACCGGGTGGGTGTGCCCGTCGATCAGGCCGGGGGTGACGGTGGCGTCGCCGAGATCGACGACTTCGGTCCGCGGACCGCGCCAGTCACGGACGTCGCGGCGGGTGCCGGTCGCGGTGACGACGCCGCCGGTGATCGCGATCGCCTGGACCGGGCGGTCGTCCCCGGTGAGGGTGTGGACGGTGTCGGCGCAGACGACGAGGTCCGGGTTCACGCGGGGATCCCTTCGGGAGTGGCGTGGGTTTCGCCGTCGCTTTCGCCGATGCGGGCATACGTCGCGGGCCGCCGGCTGCGCAACCGGAGGGCGAGCAGTCCGCCCATCAGCAGCGTGGCCGGGACGATGCCGACCAGCACCACGTTGACGGTGGTCGATGCACTGGTGAGCATGCCGACGCTGTCGACGAGGATGTAGGTGGCGACGGCCAGGAACAGCGAGGACGCGATCCCGGCCGCGACCGCGAGCGGCGTGCTGACGGATCGGTTGCGGCGCAGGAAGTACACGACGGTCGCGATGGCGGTCAGCGTCTGCAGCACGAGGACTCCGATCACGCCAGGGGTGTTCACCCACAGCAGCAGCCTGGTGTACGGGTCGGCGCCGGCGACGGCGAACACCGCGATCACGACGACCGCGAGGACGGTCTGCACGATGCTCGCGCGGTAGGGCGAGCCGAAGCGGGGATGGACCTTGCCGAGCCAGGCGGGCAGGACGCCGTCCTGGGCGAGGGCGTGGGTGTAGCGCGTGATGGCGTTGTGGAAGGCGAGCTGTGTGGCGTAGACGCTGCTGATCACCAGCAGGTGCATCAGCGTGGCCGCCCAGGGGCCGACGTAGGTGCCGATCGCGGTGAAGAACAGGCCGGCGATGTCGCCGCCGGCCGCCGCGACCACCTGCTCGCTGCCGAAGGCCTGGATTACCGACCACACGATGAAGCAGTAGAAGACCGCCATGAACCCGACCGCGAGGTAGGTGGCTCGGGGAATCGTGCGCTCGGGGTTCCGCGCCTCGCGGCGATAGAGCACAGTGGACTCGAAGCCCATGAACGCGGCGAAGCTGAAGGCCAGGACGCCACCCATGCCGGGACTGAACACCGCGGCGGGCGTGAACGACTTCGCGTCGAGACCGGCCGCGCCGCCGTGCGTCAGGACGCCGATCGCCATCAGCAGCAGGATTCCCGACTCGAGGACGAGCAGGACCCCGAGCACCTTCGCGCCGACGTCGATGCCCAGCCAGGCCACCACGAGGACCAGCGCGACGGCCACCAGCGCGATCACCGGCCACGGCACGTCCAGCCCGAAGACGTCGGCCAGGGTCGCTTTCGCCTGCGCGGCGAACAGTCCGTAGACCCCGATCTGCAGCGTGTTGTAGGACACCAGCGCCAGCAGCGCCGCGGCCAGGCCCCACGCTCGGCCCAGGCCTTTCGCGATGTAGGCGTAGAACGCGCCGGCGCTGCCGACGTGCCGGGTCATCTGGGTGAAGGCGACCGCGAAGATGGTCAGGATGAGGCCCGCGGCGAGGTAGCCGACCGGTGCCCCGATTCCGCCGACCATGATCGCCAGCGGCGCGACGCCCGCCATGACGGTCAGCGGCGCGGCCGCGGCCACCACCATGAAGACGAGGCTGCCGGTGCCGAGGACACCACGTTTGAGCGAGCCACTCGGTTCGGGAACGGAGGGAGATCCGGCCATGGCGGGGTCCTCTCAGGCCTGGGACGCTTAACCGAACGTCATTCGTTTAAGCATGCGGCGGCCCGTCGAGGACGTCAAGGATTTCGTCGATGCTTACGCTCTGTGGTGACCGATATAGTGGAGGACCTGGTGGCTCAACGACGGAAACGGTTGCTCTCAACCGAGGCGATCCTCGATGCCTCCCTGGCGTCCATCGACGCCGCCGGCCGGCTCACGATGGCTGATCTGGCCGAGCGGCTCGGTGTGAGCGCGTCCTCGATCTACCACCACCTGAGTGGCCGCGCGGCGATCATCGAAGCACTGCGCGAACGGTTGGTCGCGGTGATCGAGCCACCCCCGCTGGACGGAAGTGACTGGGGTGCGCAGATCACCCGGTGGATGCGGGAATACCGGCGAGCGCTGGCCGAGCACCCCAACCTGATCCCGCTGCTGAACGAGCAGACGATGACCGGCGGCTCGGTGCTCCTGGGCTACGAGCGGGTCGCGACACTGCTGCGGCTCGCGGGGGTACCGGTCGGCGAGGTGGTGCTCTGGATCGGCGTCCTCGACGCCTACGCGCTGGGATCGGCGCTCGACCTCGTGGCACCGGACGATGTCTGGCGTTTCGAACGCGACGACCTGCCCGTGCTCGCCGAAGCGATCAGAGCGGCGCCGGCGGGGCGTGAGCGGGCGGATGGGGCTTTCGACCTGGGCCTGGAAGCCCTGGTCGGCTCGCTGCGGCACCGGCTCTCATCCGGCTGATCCACGAGTGTGGCTGCCGCGGTCGCACTGCTGGCCCGCGACCGCGGCAGCCCGGCGCTCCGCTGTTCAGTCGACTGGACTGCTCTCCCGCCCCGGGCGCCGTGTGGACTGGCGAGTGACCAGCACCGGCTGCACGAGTCGACGTCGGTCCACGCCGGTGCGGGCGTTGATGAGAGCGATCAGCAGGTCGACCGCTTCGTAGCCCACCCGGTCCGGACGGAGGCTGACTGTGGTGACCGGCGGGGTCGTCGTCGCGTAGTCCGGATCCTCACTGATGCACGCCACCAGCAGATCCCGCGGTACCCGAAGCCCGTGGTGCCGGGCGGCGGCGAGGATGTTGTGACCGGAGTCGGAGTAGATGCCGATGACGGCGTCCGGTCGTGGATCGCGGTTGAGCAGCCGGCCGGCCGCGTCCCGTTCAGCCGTGAAGTAGTCGGGCAGCGAGGCGTACTCCTCGACGAGGGCGGGCACGTCACGTTCGGCGCACCAGGACACGTAGGCGCGTCCGATCAGGTGTGGATACTCGTCGTCGTGGAGGGGCAGCGTCAACCCGATCCGCCGGGCACCTGCCTTCGTGAGGTGGTTGAGCAGAAGGCGCAGGCCCGCGTCGTAGTCGGTGGCCACCCACGCGTCGCCCCAGCGCGGCTGGGGCGGCTGGCCGTCGCTGACCATCGGGATGCCACGCTCCCGCAGGAGGGAACACACCGGATCGTCGGCACGCGGTGCGACGTGGATGACGCCGTCCATCGGCGCGTTGAGCCACATCCACGGTGACAATGAACTCGGCATCACCATGAGCATGTAGCCGCGCTCGTGCGCCGCCGCCATCGCGCCCAGCGCCAGTTGTGCGTAGTACGGGATCTCGGTGTACGGGACGGGAAGGTCGCCGTACGTCGCCATCGTCAGGCCGAGCACTCCCGTGTTGCCGCAGGCCACGGCCTGGGCTGTGCTGGCAGGGGCGTAACCGAGTTCGCGTGCCGAGGCGATCACGCGCTGCCTGGTCGCCTCGGACAGCCGTCCGGTGCCGTTGAGCGCGTTCGACACCGTGGCCGTGGACACCCCGGCCCGTGCGGCCACGGCCCCGAGCGTGGGACGCCGCCAGACACGAGTGCTCTTCATGTTCATCACAACAGCCCCGTGCCTGCTTGTGGTTAAGACGTTAATCACTCAACCTACCGGCGACAGCGGCCGAGCCGTGTCATGTCTAGTCTGGAGTGATCACGTGGACAAGAGGGAATCGGTGGGGACGAGGATTTCCCAGGTGCGGCAACGCACCGTAGCTCCGGTCGTCGCGGCGCGGTGCGCGCTGTGGACGTTTGTCGTCGTCAACCTGGTGATCGTCGAGGTCCTTTTCCTCACCGCGGGGACCGGCAAGAACGAGGTGCTCACGGTCGCCAAGTTCTTCGGCCTGCACGCCGCCGTGCTGATGCTGCTCCAGCTGCTGCTGGTGGCCCGGCTGCCGTGGCTCGACCGCCGGATCGGCATGGACCGGTTGACGGTGTGGCACCGATGGGTCGGCTTCACCCTGCTGTGGACCATCCTCACCCACGCCGTGCTGGTGGTGCTCGGCTACGCGAAGCTCGATGACGCGTCGATGACGAAGACGTTCTTCGCGCTGGCGGGAGTGCCGGCCTCCCTGCTCGGGATGTGCGCCGCGATGATCGTCGTCGTGGTCGCCGCGGTCTCCGCCCGGTATGTGAGGCGGCGGCTGCGGTACGAGACCTGGCACGGTGTGCACCTGCTGCTGTACCTGGCGTTGGGGCTGGCGTTCGTCCACCAGCTGCTGGAGACCACGACCTTCAGCTCTTCCGTGCCGGCGAAGGTGTACTGGTGGGCCCTGTGGCTGTTCGCGTTCGGTGCCCTGGTCGCGGGGAGGATTGTGCTGCCTCTGTGGCGCAACGCCTATCACCGGTTCCAGGTCGCGGAGGTCGTCCAGGAGTCGGACGACGTCGTGTCGGTGCACGTCACCGGCCGCCACCTCGACAGGTTTCCGGCGCGGGCCGGCCAGTTCTGCATCTGGCGGTTCCCTGGGCACAACCACTGGTGGCCGGCGAATCCGTTCTCGCTGTCGGCGGCGCCTGACGGCCGCACGTTGCGCCTGACCGCCAAGGCGGTCGGCAGCACCAGCGCCGGCCTGCGGCACGTCCCGGTCGGGAGCCGCGCGTTCGTCGAGGGACCGTACGGGGCATTCACCGCGTTGCACCGATCGCAGCCCGGTGCACTGCTGATCGCGGGAGGAGTGGGGATCACGCCGATCCGAGCCCTGCTGGAGGAGGAAACGGCCGGCGACGTCGTCGTGCTCTACCGTATGCGCAACGAGAACGACGCCGTGCTGGTCCACGAGGTTCGAGCCTTGGTCGTGGACCGCGGCGGGCAACTGCACCTGCTCACCGGTCGCACGGGAGAGGGAACGTCGCCGTTCGAGCCGGACAGTCTCCGTGCCCTGGTACCCGACATAGCCGAACGCGACGTGTACGTCTGTGGCCCGCCCGCGATGACCTCGGCCGTCCTCGGCACCCTACGCAGGCTGAAGGTGCCCGGCCGGCAAGTGCACTCCGAGCGGTTCAGCCTGGCCTGACGAGCGGGGGCGGCGGGCGCGATCGGAGAACAGCGATGTGAAAACAAATGGTGACGTCGGCGGAGAAGGCCGGTGGCCCTTTCCGACCGTGCACAGGAGACCCGAGTGAGATACCGGAAGCCCCTGCCCTGGCTCGTTGCCCTGGCCTGCCTCACGACCGCGTGCAGCGGCGCGTCCGGCACCGGCCCTGCCGCTCGGGCCAAAGCACCTGCGCGGGAAAGAGCAGATTTCGAGTACCCGCGCCGACGCGGGTGTCCTAGGCGTCCTTGGGGGTTAGGGCTGCGGCGAAACGCGTCGCGACCGCCGCGACCGCGGCACGCAGCTCATCTCCTCCTTCAACGCGGAAGTCGAACGGCACGGTTGCCAACCACTCCTGCGCGTACATGGCCGGATTGCTGGTGCTGCCGACGAGCACGCACTGGTCCTCCCATGGGTGAAGCCGCCCCATGGGAGGCCGGATCCAGGGCGTCACGTCGGCCGCTGGGGCGTGGAACACGACGCGGGTGGGGAACTCCCAGCCGGTGCCCAGGTTCTCCTCCAGCGCCGCCACCGGGTCGAGATCGTCGGGCGGCTCGAACTCGTGCGTGGTCTGCCCGACCGCATGGATTCGGTCCACCCGGTAGGTACGGATCGCGTCCGCGCGGTGAGAATGGCACAGCAGGTACCAGCGCCCGTGGCGGGCCACGACCGCCCAGGGGTCCACTTCGGCTTCCCACTCCTTGCCGGTCTCGCTCCGGTAGGTGATCAGCACCCGGCGTCGGGCCGCGACGGCGGCGACGAGTGCGCTGGTGGTGGCGGGATCCGGGCGGGCCGAGTGCCGGTCGGGCGCGGCCGAGGCGTGCTCGCGCAGCGCCGCAGCCTGCCGGCCGACGCTCTCCGGCAGCGCCTGGATGACCTTGCCGAGGGCAGCGCCGACCGGGTCGTCAACCTCGGTGGCGGCCGGCTGGCCGTCGAGCACCGCCATGACCAGGCCCAATGCCTCGGCCTGGGTGAACACGATCGGCGGCAGCCTTGTTCCGCGCCGGAGCCGGTACCCCCCGTGCGGGCCTCGGTTCGACTCGACCTGGACGCCTGCCTCCCGGAGGATCCCGACGTAGCGGCGGGCGGCCCGCTCCGTGACGCCCAGTCTTTCGGCGAGTTGGTCGGCCGTTGTACCAGGACGCGCCTGGAGGATCTCCAGGGCGCGCAGTGCACGCGCGGTGGGACTGATTTCGTTCGGCACCCCGAGCAGGCTAGCGATCACCCGATGAACCGGAAGCAGATTGTCCGGAATTGGCTCTAGCGTGACGTGACGATGCACCGCGGTGACCTGACCGCGCAGAAAAAGGAGAATGGATCATGGACGTCCTGCTCATCGGGGGCCTGTGGCTCGACGGATCCGTCTGGGACGATGTCGCGTCGGCACTGCGGTCGCTCGGCCACAACCCCGTGCCGCTGATCCTGCCCGGCCAGGGCGACGGATCGGCTTCCGCCACGCTCGACGACCAGGTGGCGGCCGTGCTCGCCGCTGTGGACTCAGCCTCGGGCAGGCCCATGGTGGTCGGGCACTCGGCAGCCTGCACCCTGGCCTGGCTGGCCGCCGACGCGCGGCCGGAGAAGATCTCCAAGACCGTCCTCATCGGCGGCTTCCCGGCCGCCGACGGAAAGCCCTACGCCGACTTCTTCGAGCTTCGGGACGGCGTCATGCCCTTCCCCGGCTGGACCCCCTTCGAGGGACCGGACTCGGTCGACCTGGACGAGGAGGCCAGACGCGCCTTCGCGGCCACCGCGATCCCCGTTCCCGAGGGCGTGGCCACAGGCGTCGTGCGGCTGACGGACGAGCGACGCTTCGATGTGCCGGTCGTCGTCGTGTGTCCCGAGTTCACCCCTGCCCAGGCCAAGGAGTGGATCAACGCCGGCGAGTCGGCCGAACTCGCGAAGGCCGCACACCTCGACTTCGTCGACATCGACTCCGGTCATTGGCCCATGCACACCAAACCCACCGAACTTGCCCGCCTCCTCGCCGCAGTGGCCGACACGGCCTGACACGGCAGCGCAGTCGATCGCGAAAGGATTCAAGCGTGTCGTACACGATTTGGCCGCTGGATGCCTCGACGTGGGCCGTGTTCGCGGAGCTTGTCGAGCGCAACAACGGGATCTTCGGTGGCTGCTGGTGCATCGGCTACCACCCGGAGCGCGGCCAGAGGTGGGCAGACCCGTCCTGGCCGACGTGGGCAGCGAGACGATAAGGATTTCGCCCCCGCTGCCCACGGGCGAACAGCCACGTGGAACGGTTTGTACTCACGGTCAGAACCGAGCTCGCCGACCGTATGTTGATCCTGGGGGAGCGGCACCTGCACGCCGTGCTCGCCGAGTACCTCTGGCACTACAACGGTCGACGGCCGCACCGTTCCCGCGAGCTCTGCCCACCACGGCCGACCCACCCCGTGGCAAATCTCGGCTTCCAGCGGATCAAGCGGCAGCAGGTGCTCGGGGGCCTGATCAACGAATACGAACGGGCCGCGTAATGCCACTGGTCGGCGCTGGTGACCGACTTATGGAACCCACGGGACCGATGACCGGGGCGCTGCAGCGCTGTGGCGCGGCCTCCGCAGGAGCCGCGAAGGGCGTGGCGACGAGGCCGAGTGCGGCGAGCGCGGCCACGACGGTGTGGCGGAAACCATATCCGCTCCATTTACAAATACCAACGTCAGACCTGTGAGTGAATGGAGAGTGCGCACGTGAACGCAGTTGAGGCGATGCCTGAGGTTCAGACCTTTTTGCCCGCCGCGGCCGCGGCGCGGACGGCGTCGACGATGAACTGGTAGCCGGTGCACCGGCAGAGGTTCCCGGCGAGGGCCTCGCGGATCTCGGCTTCGGCCGGGTCCGGGTTGGCCGCGAGCAACTCGGCCGCGGTCGCCAGCATCCCGGGCGTGCAGAAGCCGCACTGCAGGCCGTGGTGATCGCGGAACGCCTGCTGCAACGGGGTCAGCTCGCCACCGGTCGCCATGCCCTCGACGGTCGTGATCTCCGCGCCCTCGGCCTGCACGGCGAGCAGGCAGCACGCCCGCGCGGTCGCGCCGTCGACGGTGATCGTGCAGGCGCCGCAGACGCCGTGTTCGCAGCCGACGTGCACCCCGGTGAAGCCGAGGTCGTGCCGCAGGAAGTCGGCCAGCGTCCGGCGCGGCTCGCACTCGGCGCTGCACAGCTGCCCGTTGACCGTCAGGGTGACCTTCATCGGACCGCCTTCGTCAGGGCCCGCCCCCCGAGCACCGCGGCCATCTCGCGGCGGTACTCGGC
The DNA here is from genome assembly GCF_040682715.1 of Amycolatopsis sp. NPDC051128. NCBI lineage: Bacteria > Bacillati > Actinomycetota > Actinomycetes > Pseudonocardiales > Pseudonocardiaceae > Amycolatopsis > Amycolatopsis sp. NPDC051128. The sequence continues at coordinate 17,666 of NZ_JBFBBN010000037.1, forward strand.
GGGCGCGTGCAGGTCGGACGGCGGATCGGTGACCGCCGCGATTTCCCGTGCGGCTTCGGCGATCACGTCGTCGCTGAGCGACCGGCCGTGCAGCAGTTCCTCGGCCGCGGTGGCCCGGATCGGCGTTGGACCGGCGCCCGCGACGGCGATCCGGGCCCGCTCGCACCGGCCGTCCGCCGTCCGTTCCAGCGCGACGAACACCGCGACGAGCGCCAGATCCTTGCTGCGACGGGTAAGTTCCTCGACCGCGCAGTCCGCGGCCCGCACCGGAACCCGGATCGCGCTCAGCAGCTCCCCGGTCGTCAAAACCGTCCTGAATGGACTTTCGAAGAACTCGCGAGCCGCGACGACGCGCTCCCCGCGTGGCCCGCGCACCACGAGTTCCGCGTCGAGGGCGACGGCGACGGCGGGCAGCTCGGCCGCCGGATCGGCGTGCGCGAGGCTGCCGCCGAGCGTGCCTCGGTTGCGGGTCGCGACGTGCCCGACGTGCCGAAGTGCCTGCGCGAGCAGCGGAACGTCCCGCCGCACCACGTCCGACGTCTCGACCGCGCGCTGCCTGGTGAGCGCGCCGATCTCAACGTGCTCGCCGTCGCGGCGGACGTACGCGAGTTCGTCGAGGCCGTTGACGTCGACGACCAGCGACGGCCGCGCGAGTCGCATGTTCAGCAACGGCACCAGGCTCTGCCCGCCGGCGAGCACCAACGCGCCGTCGGCGACCAGCGAAGAGATCGCCTCGTCCACCGAAGCCGCCCGGACGTAGTCGAACGCGGCCGCCTTCATCGGGTCGCTCCTCGCTTGATCGCGGCCAGCAGGCCCGGCGGCGTGATCGGCAACGTCGTGATCTTGACGCCGTACTCGCGCAACGCGTCCTCGACGGCGTGCGCGATCGCGGCACCGCCGCCGATCACCCCGGCCTCGCCCATCCCCTTGAAGCCACCGGGGATGTGGTCGGCGGGCGTGGCCATGTGCGTGAGCGCGAACGGCGGGATCTCGGTCGCCGTCGGGATCAGGTAGTCGCGGAACGTCCGGGTCAGCATCCGGCCGCCGTCGTCGAAGGCGAGTTCTTCGTACAGCGCGCCGCCGATGGCCTGCGCCGCGCCACCGTGCAGTTGGCCGTCGACGATCAGCGGATTGATCACCGTGCCGCAGTCGTGCGCGATGAGGTAGCCGAGCAGAGTCACCACCCCGGTCTCGGGATCGACCTCCGCGAGCACGGCGGTGCAGCCGAACGCGGTCGCGACGTTGACCGGGTCGTAGACCTCGCGCTCCTCGAGCGTCGGCGATTCGCCGTCGGGCAGCAGACCGTCGAGACGCCGGTACGCCGCGTCACCGACCTGCGCCATGCCGATGGACCGGTCCGGGACGCCGTCGACGAAGATCCGGCCGTTCTCGACGACGAGGTCGTCCGGCGAGGCCTCGAGGATGTTCGCGGCGATCCTCAGCACCTTCGCCTTGAGCCGGGTGGCCGCGGTGAGCACGGCGGCGCCGCCGACCGCGGCCGCGCGGCTCGCACCGGTGCCGTACCCGGTGTAGGGACACGAATCCGTGTCCCCCGAGACGACCGTGACGTGGTCGAGCGGAACGCCGAGCGCGTGTCCGGCAACCTGCGCCAGCGCGGTGTGGATGCCCTGCCCCATCGCGGACTGTCCGGTGTGGACGGTGACGTGGCCGGTGGAGTCGATGCGCACGACCTCCTCGTCGAAACCCGAGTGCTGCAGGCCGCTCAGGTTCACGATGCGGCTCGGGCCGAACGCGGTGATCTCGTTGTGGAACGAATACCCGATCCCGGCGGACGCGCCGCGCGCCCTGGCCTCGGCGACGCGCTCGGCCCAGCCCGCCTCTTCGACGGCCTCGATGCACAGGTCGAGGCACTCCTCGTAGCGTCCGCTGTCGTAGACGAACACCGGGCTCTGGTACGGGAACGCCTCCGGGGGCACGAAGTTCTTGCGCCGCACGGCGTGCGCGGCCAGGCCCAGCCGCCCGGCGAGCAGCTCGACCATCCGTTCCTGCACGAAGTTCGCCTTCGGCAGGCCCCAGCCGCGGTAGGAGCCGTACGGCGGCCGGTTGGTCATCACGGCGACGACGTCCATCTCGACGGCCGGGATGGCGTACGGCCCGGTGAGGCACGCCGCCGCGGTGAAGCAGGGGCCGAAGGCGATCGTCCCGAGCTCGCTGCCGAGCACGCCGTGGACGGTGCCGCGCACGCCGGTGATGGTGCCGTCGGCCTTCGCGGCGAACTCGACGTCGATCTTCTGCTCGCGCGAATGCACATTGGCGACGAAGCTTTCGACGCGGTCCTCGATCAGCTTCACCGGCCGTCCGGTGCGGCGGGACAGCAGCGCGGCGAGGACTTCTTCGCCGTAGAAGTCGAACTTGTTGCCGAACCCGCCGCCGACATCCGGCGTCCGCACGCGGATCTTGGCCACGGGCAGGCCGAGGACCTCCCCGAGCAGCTCGCGGGCGAGGTTCGGGGCCTGGGTCGCGAGCCGGACGTCGAGCCGTCCGGTGAACGGGTCCCAGGTCGCGACCACGCCCCGGGTCTCGAGGGGCGCGCCCATCTGACGCGCGAACCGGAAGGACTCCGCGAGCACGACGTCGGCCTCGGCGAAGGCGGTGGCCACGTCCCCGGCGACGACGGTCGTGCGCGCGCAGACGTTGTCCGGCCAGTCGTCGTAGAGCCGTGGAGCGCCTTCGGCCGTCGCCTCCTCCAGCGTGCTGACGGCCGGGAGCTCCTCGTATTCGACGTCGATGAGCTCGAGTGCGTCCTCGGCGGTGGCCCGGTCCTTCGCGGCGACCACGGCGACGCCCTGCCCGGGATGGCGCACGCGGTCGACGGCGAGCGGGTAGGCGCTGGTGAGCCGCATGTCCGGGACGTTCCGCCAGAGCACCGGCTGCGGCGCCCGGACGGCGGCCTTGACCTCGGCCCCGGTGAGCACGGCCGAAACGCCGGGCAGCGCGGCCGCTGCGGCGGTGCCGATCTTCTTGATCCGCGCGTGCGGCAACGGGCAGCGCAGGACGGCGGCTTCGAGCAGGTGGGGCAGTTCGACGTCATCGACGAACCGCGCGCGGCCGGTGAGCAGCCGGAGATCCTCTGTGCGGCGCACTCGCGCCCCGATCAGCTCGTCCACGCTTCCACGTTCCCATCCGCGGGCCCGGCGCGCGTCGTACTAAAGGGCGATCTTTCAGACGTCGCGGGGACGGAAGAAGGCGGCGAGCCTCGCGGAGGTGAGTTCGGCCCAGCTGCCGGTGGTGGAGAGCACTGCGGCGGCGCCGGTGGGGAACCTGGCCTGGACCAGCCGGGTGTCCTCCCCGTGGCCGGCGAGGCGGCGTGAAGTCGCTGACGGCCGGCGGGGTGCCTTCGGGGCCGAGGATTTCACCGCGGCGCGGCCACCGCTCTCGGCCCGAAGGCAACCACGGAGAAGCTCGGCCAGGAGGCGACGTGGATTTCCTCGCCAGGCTTGTACATCGCGGTGTGGGCCGGTCCGTGATCATCGAAGAAGTGGGCGGGCTCGAAGGGGCGGGACCGCCTTTTCGTAATGGTCACGGAACTGCTCGAACGGCAGGTCGGCCGCGATTTCGAGCTGGCGCGCCTGGTGCGTGACCAGCGCGGGTCTCGCCGGTCATCGTTCCCCCGCGTTCACCAGGGCAGCCAGTATCTCCGGCCGTTCCAGGGCGATGAAGTGGCCCGCTTTCGGCACCTGCGTGAACTCGGCGTCGGGCAGCAGGTCCTTGTTGGCGGTCCGGTCCGCGGGGCGTGACCAGTCCTTCTCGCCGTAGACGAGGTGGATGGGGGCCTTGACTTCGGGGTAGCGCGAACGGGCCGCGATCAGGCTGGGCAGGTTCTGGTAGACGCCCCGGGCCACGGTGGGGTAGCCGGGGCGGCTGCCCACTTGGAGGAGCTCGTCGACGTAGTCCGGGTGCAGGGCGCTCTTGTCGCCCAGGCCACCCTGCAGGATCCTGCGGAGAGCGGCCTTGGGCTCGACTCCCGCGACCACGGGGCCTATGCCCGGCGCGAGGACGCCGGCGAGCACCACCCGGGCGAGGAGGCTGGAGCGGGCGATGCCGCCGGGGAAGTCGTAGGTGTTCACCGCGATGACGCGCCGGACCCGGTCCGGCAGGTCGGCCGCGGTGGTCAGGGCGAGCACGGCGCCCATGGACTCGCCGAGCAGCGTCACGTCGTCGAGGTCGAGGTCGGTGAGGAGCCGTTCGACGCCCGCGCGCATCGTCGGTTCTTCGTAGGAAGCGCCGGGCACGATCTGGGAGTAGCCCATCCCCGGGAGGTCGAGGGCGTAGACGGTGTACTGGTCCGAGACCAGGGGAATGAGCTTGCGGAAGTGCTCGGCCTGCGTGCGGACCGTGTGCAGCAGGACCAGTGGAGCGCCGGTACCCGCTTTGAGGTAGCGCAGCGTCCCCTCCCGATGTCCCTCCCGTGCGGCGAGGGTGTGGCTGGTGGTGCCGGGAACGTCGATGGTGGGACGTAACGTCTGGTCGGGCATTTTGCCTGCTCCTGGGGACACTGCGGGAAACCGATCGGTTTCCAAGAGTGTAAACCGATCGGTTTCCAGGAGCAAGTCGACGCTCACCCGGCCGGTCGTCGGGGTCGGCGCATGCCGCCCGCGTCGAGCAGGGTGGCCACGGTGGGCGCGACGAGCCCTTTCAGGTTGTCGGCTCCGATTCCCGCCCGCGCGCTGGCGCCGTCGAAGACCAGGATGAGCTGCCGGGCAAGCAGGTCGGGCTCGCCCGCTCCGCCTCGTTCGGCTTCGGTACGGAAGAAGGTCGTCAGGTTCTGCTTGATCCTGCGGGCCACCTGGCTCGCAGGGTGGCTCTGGTCCTTGAGTTCGATCTGCACGGCCAGGTAGCGGCAGCCCTGAAAACCTGGTGCGCCGGCCTGCAGTTCCACCTGCTCGAAGACGTGCAGGATCCGCTCGCGGGGTGAACGTTCGTCGTCCGCCGAGGGGAGCAGGCCGGCCACGTAGGCGCCTGCGCCCTCCTCCAGGCTCGCGGCCAGCAGCGCGTCCTTGCTTTCGAACAGCTGGTACAGGGACTTCTTCGACACACCCGCCGCCTTGCAGAGCGCGTCGATTCCGATGCCGACACCGTCCCGGTAGGTGAGCGTGGCCGCGGCGGCCAGCAGCCGTTCCCGGGAACTCGGCTTCGCTTCGGTGGTCATCCTGCGAGGCTAGCCCGGCTCGGGCGAATTGAAAACCGATCGGTTTACTCGGCCTCGGCTGTCGCGTTCAGGTCGAGGTAGCGGGTTTTGTGGTCCGTGACGAACTCTGCTGCGGTGGCCGACCTCGACCTGACGTATCATTGGAGGAAAGTCGGCTTTACGACCCGGCGCCGCGAGTGGGAGTACCTCGTGCCCACCGACCCGCGGATCACGGACTCGGCTCGGCGCTACCGCCGTCGGACGTGACGATGGTGGCCATCGGCGAGGCGGAGGAGGGCCGTCTGCGCAACTTGGACCGTGTGATCCGCGATGAGGTCGAGGCCACCATCGGATGGCAGGAGATGTCGGCTGAGGTGTTGGTCCGCGTCCGGGCCAACCGGCATCGCCGCCGGATCGCCATGGCGCAGCTTGCGCGCGTGCTGGGTGCGCTGCACCGCTCCGGGATTCCCACGGCATCGGCCGATGTGGATGAATCAAGCGGGGCGGCCTTGGCGCTGTTCGATGGCGTCGGCGCCCGGCGCGCGAGCAGCAACCTGGAGTTGGTGCTCCACTGAACTCACCGAGACGTGTCGATCACGGCTACGTCCAAGGGATTCATTCCTCACCGAACGGAGAATTACGAGAAATATGGCAGTAAAAGCAGGAGCCATCGAAGTCGAGGGCACTGTCGTCGAGTGCCTGCGCAACGCCACCTTCAGGGTGGAGCTCGAGAACGGGCACAAGGTGCTGGCGCATATCAGCGGGAAGATCCGGAAGAACTACATCAAGATCTTGCCGTACGACCGGGTGCTTGTGGAGCTGAGCCCGTACGACCTCACCCGCGGCCGGATCCGCTTCCGCTACCGCACGTAGAAATCGATGACACCGCTCGTGGCTTCCACACGGGCAACAAACGTTGCAGGAAGGCCGTCGTCAGGTTCCACGCCCTGGCGACGGCTTCACGGCGGTGCCTAGCGCCCGGTGGCTGGCGTCGATCGGCTGGGCGTGCGGGAGGCTCCACGAGCCCCGTCGTCGGCACGCCTCGGACTGAGCCGTCCGCTGACCGCGTCGGCAATTGAGGACGTTCAGGCTGGGGGCGCGACGGCCTCTGCTGCCCGCTGCCCGTGTCAGCGGCCGTGTGTTCATGTGAGCAGCGGTTGTCCGTGGTGGTCGCGAAGGTCGCCACGGCGTGCTGGCGATGCCCGGTGGGGGCGGCACGGCTTCGCGCCGGCCGCTGCAGGCCGGATGCCGCGGGTCTCCCAGCCGATGTTGAACACTGTCGTGTGTGGACGAAGGGCGTCGCCGGTCGTTCCGCCCGGCGTGATCTCCCTGCGGGTCCGGAGCTTCGAAAGCCGACACCGTACCGTCATGTTCTCCCCATGATGAGGCGTGCGGCGAGTCCTTGGGCGGGACACCGGCAGGTCTGATGTCCGTGTTCGCTCGGCTGGACGGCGATCAAAGCAAGATGCTGTACCGGACGATGATGTGTGCGGTGTCGAGCATCAACCAGTGCTCGACACCGCCCGGTAACGTCATCTGGTTGAGCGGGTACGTATGGCGCTTGCCGTGGTGGGGTTGGTTCGCCAGCCTTGCCAGCCGCGGCACAGCACGTAGGCGACGGCGGTCGCCGCTACGAGGCTGAGGTCGATGGGCCAGGTCGTCGCGGCGTCGGGTGTGTTGCTCGCGGCCGCGACGATGCCGAAGACGGTGATGGCGATCTTGTGGAGGAAGATGAGCTCCCAGGGGCCGCGTTGGTTGCGCGGCGCTGTGATGATCATGATGTAGAGGCCGGTGAAGACGAGGTAGGCGAGGGTCCGCCATGCTTCGGACATCAGGCGATCGGGCGAGACGGTGAACATAATGCTGATGCCGTACGTGAACGCGCCCAGTGTTGCGATCGCGCAGAGGGCAAGCAGCACTCGTCCGATCCTGTCTGCCAGGGCTGAGGGTCGGTCGTTGGTGTGGGCGTCAGATCGGACAGTCATGATGGTTCTTTCTCGAAATGCTGTGTCTGCCGGGGAAATGACAGATCGTGGATCGATCTCGCGTCCTGACAGGTAGGGATGTTGCCGGCAGCGGCCGGGGTGCGCGTCAGGCTGATCGGTGACGCCCGTGGCCGGCTGCGAGGTGGCCGGTCAACCGCTCCCAGTTGCCGGATCCAATGGCGGCTTTCTCCTCCTGGGTGAAGGGTGCGTTCTCGAGGAAGGATCTGGCGATGCCGCCGCTGGTGTCCAGGTAGGGGAAGCCGCCGGGGCGTGTGCCGAAGGTGTAGGGGTAGTCGGTTGAGTAGAGCATGCGGTCGGTTCCGACGACCTCGGCCGTCCAGCGTAGGTAGCGCTCGCTGACGGTGCCGCTGCCGGCCACCCAGAAGTTTTGGCGGAAGTAGTCGGCCAGCGGCCGCTGCAGCTTCGCCATGCCCTGCAGGACGCCGACGTGATCCAGGTAGAACAGGACGACCTCGCCCCAGTGTCCGGCGATCACCTGCAGTTCGGGATGACGGTCGAACACCCCGGAGAAGATCATCCGCAGGTACTGCACGCCGAGGTCGTAGTACCAGCCCAGCCCGGCGGTCGCCAGCGCCGGACCCACGCCGTTGGGCAGTCCCGAGTAATACGCCTCTTGGACCGCCCGCACCGGGGCCTGGGGATGGAAGTGCAGCGGGACGCGAAGCTGTTCGGCGGTTCCGTAGAGGTCGTCGAATTCTGGCGAGTCGGCCAGTTTGTCGCCGGTGCGGCCGTACAGCATCGCGCCGCGGAAGCCGAGTCGGGTGACCGCACGCTCCAACTCCGCTGCGGCGGCCTCGGGTGAGGACGTCGGGATGGCCGCGAGTGCCTGGAACCGCAGCGGGTTGGCGTCGACGATCTCGGCGAGCGCGTCGTTGGCCTCACGTGCGACGCTCACGGCGTCGGCCGCCGCAAGGTTCTGCACGCCCGGCGAGGCCAGGGACAGCACCGCGACATCGATGCCCTGGTCGTCCATGTCGGCGAGACGCCGATCACCGACGTCACGCAGCCGTCTCGTGACCGGGTGGTCGTCACCGTAACGGTGCGGCTGCAGTCCGGCCCTGTTCCATGCGTCGAGCAGAACCGGCAGGACCAGGTGCTCCTCAAGACCGATGATGCGCAGCTTGTCGGACATGTCGAACATTCCTCCACCTGATGTTTCCAATGATACTCGATGCAGCGTATCATTGGAAAGAACGATGGAAGCCATATTCTGTTATCTTTGATACATGGCTGGCAGGCCGGGTGGTGCAGAGGTCGAGGACCTGCGTGGGCTGGGACCCCAGGCGCGGCACGAACTCGGCCGCTTCCAAGCCGGCATGAAGATCCTGCTCGGACGCATCCACCGTCTCGCCACCAGTGGCCGGCTGCGCGTCGACGAAGACCTCGCAGCCTCCCTCATCCACGCGACCGCCCGCGGAGCCGTTCTCACCTGGCTGTCGCTGCCCGACGCGACCCCGCCCTCCTCACCGCCATGCGCAAAGCGATGATCTCCGCTGTCACCCTCGGCAAACCCGTCCTACGCGACGCGGGCCCCGCCGGGCGGTCACGGCCCGTCGGCGGCAGGGTGAGGGTCAAGAGCCCGGCAGGATTCCGGGCCGGAAGGGCTCGACTCCGGCGACATGGCGAACGTGTGTCGGCTCGACAAGAATCTTGACCCGCCGCTCTCCTGGGATCCGCCATTCGTAACGGTCGGTCCCGGCGTACTTCTTCGCCAGCCGGTCGATGCAGCGATCCGCCTCGTCGCCCTCGATGAACTCGACAACCCGACCACGAATCACGACTCGGTCGTAGGGATTGTCCGTCTCCACGCACGACAGCGACAGCCGAGGATCGCGGCGCAGGTTCTCTTCCTTCACGCGGCCGACCGCGGTGTTGAACACGATGTAGTCGCCTTCGACATCAACCCACATGGGCGACACGTGCGGCGAACCATCCCGGTTCACCGTGGCCAAATGCCAGAAGTTCGGCGCCGCGACCCTCGCCCGGACCTGCTCGCTCAACCCGTCCACGTGGCCCCTCCAGCGAAGTCGCGATCAGGACACGATTGTCGCGCGGCCGGCCATGGTTGTCACCCACTGCCGTTCTTGCGGACCGGCTCCAGACACCCGGAAGCGGATGTCGGCTGCGGGTTCGATGGCGATCAGAAGGTGATGCGCCGATTGAAGAGCAGACCGATCACCTGCAGGCGCGGGACGACACGCGAATCCGGCCCAAGCTGGAGCAGCTTGAACGCGCGATGCGCATCACGGCTGGTTGAACACCACGCTGGGCGCCGTGAATATCCAAGCGGCGACCCGCCCGTCGCCACTGGCGCACTCGCGCTCCTATGGTCCTGTCGCCCGGCCAGCGGGTTCGCGGGTTAGCTGCGCGTCCATTTCTGGCTGGTGGAGCCGTCGCAGGCGGACAGGATGATGACGGTTCCGTTGGCGGTCGCCCCCTTGGTGGGCGCCAGGCACAGGCCCGACTGGACGCCCGTGATGGTGCCGTCGGCGTTGAGTGTCCATTGCTGGTTGGTGCCGGTGGTGCAGTCCCAGATGATCGCCCGGGTGTCGGGCGTGGTCCGGGCGGCCTCGGCGTCGAGGCACTTGGTGCCGTACACCTGAAGCTGCCGACCGGAGGTCAGCGTCCACCGCTGGTTGGTGCCGCCGTTGCAGTCCCACAGTGCCACCTGGGTCCCGTTGGTCTGGCTCAGCGCGGTGACGTCGAGACACCGGCCCGCGCCGATGTTACGCAGCGGTGTCGCCGGCGATCCACCGCCCGAGTTGCCGAAGTCGGGGGGTTCGGTTTCGCCCGCGGCGCCGACGGTGTCGGCGGTGGTGATGGTGATGGTGGCGTCGGGCAAGCCCGGCGACGTCGCTGTGATGGTCGACGTGCCGGCGTAGAAGGAGCGGAACTCGATCGCTGCCTTGCCGTCGAACGTCTGGGTTCGCGGGGTGAAGGTGTAGGACTTGCCGCCGGGCAGGATGCCCGGTCCGCTGGTGACGGTCAGTGTGACGGTGCGGGTGTTGTCGACCCAGGCCCCCGAGGCGTTACGCATCGTGACCACGAGCTGGGTGTCCGTGGTGCCGTCGTCGGTGATCGCTGTGGACGAGTACTTCCCGGCCTCCAGAGCCATTCTGGTCGCGGTTCCGCTCGTGGACTGTTCGCGGGTCACCGGGGTGGGGTCGGCGAGATTGGTGGCTCCCGACCATTTTGCCTTGTTGGCCCGATACCAGTACCACTGGTTCTTCGGCAGCCGGTAGTAGTCGACCATGCCCATGCGGGCGTAGGCGGGATCCATGATCGTGCCGTGGTCGAAGCCTGCCCAGATGGCCAGTCCGGCGCTGCCGGTGGTGAGCTTGAACCGGGACCCGTCGGCGGGATCCTTGACGTCGCTGTACGTCGGATCGTACGTGCCGGGTCGGTCGGAGGTGTACGACCCGTACTCCGAGACGACGTTCGGCATCCACGTGTTGGTGATCTTTCCGCCGTCGCCGTTGTAACCGGCGATGTCACAGACCGAGAGCTGGTCGAGCGAGCCACGTTGCACGCCGCCCATGGCTGCCTTGCGCGTCGGATCGAGCTGGTGCGAATAGTCACGCAGTTTGCTGACGAGGGCCTTGGCCTTGCTCTGGGTGGCCGAGGAGGTGAAGAACACCTCGTTGCCCATGGACCAGTTGATGATCGAGGGATGATTGCGGTTGACCCGGATCATGTCCCGGAGGGCGTCCATGGCGCTTTGTTCGAAGGCCGCCTGGTCGGCCGTCTTCTGCGGATAGCCGTCCGCCTGGTAGTTGCGCGGGCTTCCGGTCGGTGTGGGCTCCAGGCCGGCGGTCGCGGTCGCCCAGAAGGTGTTCTCCGACCAGAACATGACGCCGAGCTTGTCCGTGGCGTCCGCGAAGGACGGGTCGTGGGGATAGTGCGATCCTCGGATGAAGTTCATGCCGGCTTCGCGGACATAGTGAACGTCGCGCTCGAATCCCGAGTTGGTGACGGCATTGCTCCAACCACCATGGTCCTGGTGGGCGTTTGCCCCGACCAGCAGTGTCTTGACACCGTTGAGGTAGAAGCCGTCCACCTTCCACTGTGCGCTGCGGAAACCGAACGTGGTGTCGTAGGTGTCGGCAACGGCGCCGTTGCCGATCGTCCCGTCCGCGGTTCCGTCGACCACCAGAGAGGTGGTCACGGTGTAGAGCGCCGGGTTGTTCGGCGCCCACAGATCCAGCCCCTGCAGCATGCCGGCGGTGTCCGACAGGGACCCGCTCAGTGCCTCGAGCGTCGTCGTGCTCGCCACGCCGAGAGTCCGCACGGGCGAGCCGAACGTCGCCAGCACGTTGGTCGATCCCTGCTTGCGTACTTCCTGGCGTGCGTAGACGTCGATCGGCGAGGAACTGTCGTTGCGTACCTCCGTTTGCACCTTCACGTTCGAACGGCGGGCGGAGATGTTCGCGCGCAAGTCGGTTTCGCTCGGGTATTGCGATAGGTCGATGTTTCGGTAGTAGGCGGCGTTGCTCGTGTCCCAGGCCGGATTCGTGAGCGCGGGCGTGGTGACGAAGGTGCCGTTCCAGGAGACGTGGACGTTGTTCGTGACGTTCAGGAAGACGTCGCGGTAGAGGCCGCCACTGAACTGGTGGTCGCCCGTCCGAGGGGCGAGGTCCGCCCGCCAGCTGTTGTCCACCCGGACCGATATCTGGTTGTCGCCGGCACTGATCGAGTCGGTGATGTCGAAAACGAATCCGGTGTAGCCGCCTCGATGCGTACCGATCTTGGTCCCGTTGATCCATACGTCGGTGACCGAGAACGACCCCTCGAACTCAAGCTCGACGCGCTTGCCGTTCCACGACGGGTCAACGGTGATGTGCTTGCGGTACCAGCCCGCACCCACGTAGAAGGACTGCCCGCCGCTGGCGCCGCCCACGTCGTAGGGAGCGTCGAAGTCATGGGGCAACGCCACCGGGACCCAGGTCGAGTCGTCGAAGCCGGGGTTCTGGGCCCCCGCCGCATCCGTGCGGATGAACTTCCACCCCCGGTTGAAGTTGACCTTCTGCCGAGGGCTCGAGCCGGCCTGCGGGAGGCTCGACGCGGTCCGAGCGGGTGACGCGGACGACGTCGGGGTGGGCGTGGCCCGGGCCGCAGTCGCCGTCACTACCAGCCCAGCGGCGCCCGCCAGCACGACGGCGAGGACGAGAGCTCTGCTTCTCACGGTGCCTCCACTGTTGAGCGGTTTGCACTATCGCGCGGGCATGAGGCCGGGGCCCCGGGCACCGTCACCGCGCAGGAGAGCGACGGTGCCCTGGTTTACCGCTGGGAACTCAAGCCGGGCCGGACTATCCCGGCCGCGCACCAGGTCTTCGCCGCCCAGTACAACCACGCCGTCGGCTCGCGCCACGCCGACGCCGACACCTACCGCGTGCAAGCCACCGCCGCCGCCGACGGCGCCCACACGGTCCAGGGTGGCTTCACCCCGGTGGGCTGAGGACGGGTCGCACGCCGGGACGAGCGGTGTGATCAGCGGCAGGCCGCTCACGTCTTCTTCAGCTGCCATTGCTGGTTCACGCCGCCGTGGCACGACCACAGGATGATCTTGGTTCCGGCCGCGGTGCCGGCGCCGTCGGCGTCCAGGCAGAGGCCGGACTGCACACCGGTGATGGTGCCGTTCGAGCCGACGTTCCACTGCTGGTTCGCCTGGCCGTGGCAGTCCCAGATGATCACCCGGGTGCCGTTGGCGGTGCCCTGACTGGTGGCGTCGAGGCACTTGGTGCCGTACACCTGGAGCTTCCGGTCGGAGGTGTAGGTCCAGCGCTGCCCGTCGACGCTCCGGCAGTCCGCCAGCTGCACCTGGGTCCCGTTGGCGGTGGACCCGTTCGGCACCTCGACGCACCGGCCGGACCCGCTGCCCGCGATCTGGACGCCTTGTTGTGGGTTGCCCCCTCCGGGCGGGGCGTACCCGGCGGCGGTGATGTTGGCCTGCACGGCCTCCTCGGTGGCGTTCGAGGGGTAGCCGGAGGTCAGGACGCCCTCGTAGAAGGTGCCGGCACCGGAAACGCTGTTGTCCCCGCCGATGCCGAGCAGGATCGCCCCCTGCTTCTTCATCGGGTGGTAGCCGTTGGGACGCGGTCCGTCGAACACGGTCGACAGTCCGCCCGACTGCGCGTTCCCGCTCCGGATGGCCCAGTGGTTCGGCTCGCCCTTGACGATGGCGGTCACGAACCGGTGGTTGACGGTCGGGTTCGCGTTGTGACCTGCGTTCACACCGGAAAACAGGCCCCACTCCAGGTCCGCCATGACCCACGGACCCGGGCCGTCCCCGTATCCCCATTGCCGGTCGGCTCCGAAGTAGACGGTCTCCATGATGGCGCGTTCGGTGGCCTGGTTGCTCGTCTGCGCGTTGCCGTAGTCGAAGCAGCACCAGTTGTTGTAGTGGACGCCGTCGACGACGGCGTAGATGCCTTCGGGCTGGTCGCCGGTCGCGACGCCGTTGGTCTTGTTGTTGCGGTAGCCGGTGCCGGGGGAGATGTAGACGCCGTAGGCCTTCTGCCCGCCGACGGTGACCGGGGCCGCGGTCGCGTCGGCGAGGTTGTCCCAGCCGCCGGGAGCGGGGCCGGGCCAGGTGCCGGGAGGCGCCTGCGTGAGGTGGTTTTTCCGGCCGGACTGGTCGTAGATGACGGTGATGAGACACGTGGTGCCGGCGCAGAACGAGTCTTGGGTGGCGGCATCGGCCGTGCCGCCCGCGCTGAGCACGCCGATGTCTCGCGTGGTGTTGTCCGACGACCGCTTGACCTGGTAGAGCGGGCCGTTGTACGTGCCGTAGAGCGCCCGGGTGGTGCTGTGCGCCGCCACGCACGGTGTGCCGCCCGAGGCATAGATGTCGCACGGTCCGGTCGTGGCGGCTTGGGCCCCCATGACCTCGGGAAGGACGGGTGCTCCCACCGCGACGGCCAGCGCGACCGCGGCTGCGAGGCGGCCGTATCGGCTTTTCATACCTGTTGATGCCTTTCGTGCGGGCCCTGGCAGGCAAGGCGGCGGCGTGGTCAGCGGAGCAGGAAGTCCTGGTTGGGCCCGGTGCGTCCTTGCGCGGCCAGTGAGACGGCTGCCGGCCGAGGCCGCTGCCGTACAAGTCGAGGCGCGCGTATGCCTCGTGAAGCGGAATAAGCGGGCACCGAAGCAGGCTTGCGAACCGGGGTCGGATGGCCGGCCCCGGGCTGATTTGTGCTCGGGCACGGTCGTGGGGACAGTCTTCGAACCGGTTCGACTGGATGCTATGACCCGGACGCGAGAGTGGTCAACGGCAGGTTCCTTCCCGTCCCCGGACCTGGGGCTCGAGCAGGAAAGTTTCACGGTGAGGCCGCCCGCTTGCGGCGGAGATCGCCGAGACCTGCGAAACGGTGGGCGAGTTGCTGCCCGGCCTGAACCCGAGCATCGTGCGCCGACGCCTACCCGGAGCTCATCACGGCGGCTCACGCCCCGCTGCTGGGCCGCCCGCCCGGCCGCCCCGCACGGTCTTCGCGACCGGGTTTTCCGGCCTGGGCTCAAATAGCCCCGGCGTCGGCCGAAGCCGGGGTGGCGATCGCGTTCGACGAGCCCGTGACCGAGGTGACCGGCCTCCACCAACTGTCGGGCGGGTTGCGAGCATTCTGCGGTCCGCCCTTGTGTGCGGGGCTGTGGTGGACGAGGCTGCGGAGCGGTCGACCCTGGAGGTGCGGGATGAGGTCCTGGACGGTTCTGCGAGGCGCCGTGGTCGCCACGGCGTTGCCGGCTCTGCTGGCGAGCGCCGGCACGGCTGCGGCACACCCTGACCATGGTGGTCACGGCCGGGGGATCGACCACATCGTGGTGATCTACGAGGAGAACCACAGCTTCGACAACCTGTTCGGCGGCTGGGAAGGCGTCGACGGCCTCAAACGGCCCCAGACCCAGGTGGCGCCCGACGGCACCGCGCTGCCGTGCCTGCCGCAGAACGACGTCAACCTCACGTCGCCGCCGCTGCCAGTCACCTGCACCGGCACGATCGGGACGACGCCGGTCTCCTCGGCGTTCACCAACCGCCCGTTCCAGATCGACCGCTACATCGAGCCCGCCGACACCACGTGCCCGGCTCCGGGGGCGTTCCTGCCCAACGGTGTGCCCAAGGGGCAGGGGCTGCCCGGCGGCTGCACCCGCGACCTGGTCCACCGCTTCTACAACGAGCAGTACCAGATCCACGGCGGCGCGATGGACCGCTATGTCGCTGGTAGCGACGCGGTCGGGCTGACCATGGGCCACTACGACACCCGTGGCCTGCCGATCTACGAGTACCTGCACGGCCGGCACGCGCCGGACTACGTGGTCGCCGACCACTTCTTCCAGGGCGCGTTCGGCGGGTCGTTCCTCAACCACCAGTGGCTGATCACCCCGAACACGCCGGTCTGGCCCGGGGCGGTGCGGGACGGGGGAGCCGACGACCTGCATTCGATCGTGGGGCCGGACGGCTTCCCGGCGGGCACCCCGCTGCATCCCGCGACGCCCGGCACGGCCGACCGGGCTCTGACCCAGGCCGCGAACGCCGACGGCGGCTGTGTCGTCCCCGCGACCGTGGGGGCGCCGCCGGCCGGGACGGTGTGCGGCGACTACGCGATCAACACCGTCCAGCCGCCGTATCAGCCGTTCCAGCCGGGCACCCCGGTGTCGCGGCGGCTGCCGCCGCAGACCACGCCGACCATCGGCGACCGCCTGTCGGCCGCGAAGGTGGACTGGGCCTGGTACTCCGGTGGCTGGGACAACGCCAACGGCAACGTCGGCGGCCCCGGCTGGACCAACGGCACCACCCCGGGCACTTGCGCCAGTCCGCGCACTGCGACGGGCGCGGTCTACCCGAACTGCCCCGACGCCACCTTCCAGTACCACCACCAGCCGTTCAACTACTACGCCAGCCTGGCGCCCGGCACCGCGGCCCGCGCCGCCCACCTGCGGGACGAGGCCGAGTTCGTCAGCGCCGCCAAGGCGGGGCACCTCAAGCCGGTGAGCTTCGTCAAGCCGGTCGGCGAGGAGAACGAGCACCCCGGCTACGCCAGCGAGGACGCCGGCAGCCGCCACCTCGTCGACCTGATCAAGGCCGTGGAGAACGGCCCGGACGCCGCGCACACGCTGATCGTGGTCACCTACGACGAGTTCGGCGGCCAATGGGACCACGTGGCACCCCCGGCCGGCCGGCACGCCGTCGCCGACCAGTGGGGGCCGGGCACCCGCATTCCCGCTCTGCTGATCTCGCCGCAGCTGCGCCGGCCGTTCGGCGTGGACCACACCTCCCACGACACCACGTCGGTCATGGCCACCATCGAGCACCGCTTCCACCTGGCCCCCTTGGGCAGCCGCGACGCACGGGTGGCCGACTTGCTCGCCTCCTGCAGATGATCGACGGGGTGCCCGCGGTGTCGATTCGGGTAGGTGTCACCGCAGCGGTAGCGGCAGGTCATTCATGATCCCGTGCAGGACCGCGAATAGATCTCGGGGGCGCTCGCGTCGGGACTGCGGCACCGGGTGATCGCGCGGCGGCTGGGCTTGACGACGTCGACGATCATCAGCGCAGGAACGGCGCCGGGCTCAAGTCCGGTGAATCGGGCCAGAATCACCGTCCGTGGCACCGTTCTTCACAGACCCGATCCCGGTGGCCGTGACAGCGTACTACCGATTATCGATTCTCATGAGCATGTCCAGCGTGTTACCGGGACCCCCGTCCCGATGGCTCTACCGGGACGGGGATCCCGTGGCGTGCACGAACTCAGACGCACGGGAGGAAGCTGATGGGTTATGGCTGGGTGAGGTGGTGTTGGTAGGCGTAGCGGACGGCTTGGGCGCGGTCGGCGGCGCCGATTTTGGCGTAGATGTGGTTGATGTGGGTTTTGATGGTTGTTTCGCTGACGAAGAGCTGTTGGGCGATTTCGGTGTTGGAGTGTCCGGCGGCGAGTTGGGTGAGGACTTCGGTTTCGCGGGTGGTGAGCCCGTCTGGTGGTGTTGACGGTGGCGTGTCTGGGTGGGCTGGGGGGTGCGCGGTTGCGGCGAGCAGGCGGGCGTGGACGGTGGGGTCGAGGACGGCTTGTCCGGCGGCGGCGGTGCGGATGGCTTGGGCGATGTGGTCGCGGCCGGCGTCTTTGGTGAGGTAGCCCAGTGCGCCGGCGCGCAGGGCGTCGAGGATGGAGGTGTCGTCGCTGTAGGTGGTGAGCACGACAATTTTTGTGGCGGGGTGGTGGTCATGGATGCGTCGGGTGGCTTCGATGCCGTCGACGCCGGGCATGCGCAGGTCCATGAGCACCACGTCGGGGGCGTGTTGTTCGACGAGGGTGAGGGCGTGGTCGCCGTCGGCGGCGGCGCCGACGACGACGATGTCGGGGAGGAGGTCGAGTAGGGTGACGAGACCCTCGCGGACGGCGGCTTGGTCGTCGGCGACGACGACGCGCAGCGTCGGGTTGTCAGGGGTGGTCATGTTGGTAGCCACAACTGCAGGCTCCAGTTGGTTGTGTCTTGTCCTGCGATGAGTGTGCCCCCGAGGAGGGTGGCGCGCTCGGCCAGCCCGGGTAGCCCGTAGCTGCCGCCGGTAGCGCCGAGTGTGCTCCCGTCGGCGGTGGTGCTGGTGGGGTTGACGATGGTGACTGCGACGTTGTCGTCGTGGTAGTGCACGTGCAGGATCACCGGCTGGCCGGGGGCGTGTTTGCGCGCGTTGCTGAGGCCTTCCTGCGCGGTGCGGTAGATAGCGAGGGCGGCGTTCGCTGGTAGCGGGCGGGGCTCGCCGAAGATGGTGAGTGTGGCGGGTGTGGCGGCGTCATTGTGATGGTCGGCGACCAACGCGGAAAGTTGGTCTCCAAGAGGTGGGGCGTCGTTGCGTAGCGCGCCGATGGCGCGGCGGGTTTCGGTGAGACCGTCCACGGCCAGGTGCCGGGCGCGTTGGACGTGGTGTCGGGCTCGTGGTGTGTCGGTGTCGGCCTCGAGGAGTGCGTCGGCGGCCTCGAGTTGCACGGCCACTGCACCAAGGGAGTGCGCGAGCACGTCGTGGATATCACGGGCGATGCGGGTGCGTTCGTCCAGTGCGGCGGCCCGGGTGTCGGCGGCGGCGGCGATGCGGGTTTGGGTGAGCAGTTGCTCGGCCTGGACGAGGCGTTGTTTGTACTGGCGGCGGTTGAATCCCGCGAGGGTGATCGCCACGAGTCCGCCGAAGTAGCCGGCGAAGGCCACCCACTGGTGGTTGATCGTCGCGGTGCTCGCGACCGCGACGAGGGCGCCGGCGGCGGTCAGGGTCGTGGCCAGTGCGGGTGTCAGCTCTACGGCTGCGGTGAACGCTCCCATACCGGCCAGGGCCAGCGCCGGGGGCATGGGGGCGATGCTCATGAGCAGGCCACCTGCGGTGACCAGCGCCCCGCTGGCGGCGGTCGCGGTGAGGGTGCGGTGCTGATTGTCGAGATATACGGTGACGGTCCTGACCAGCCAGCCCAGGCATGCGACCACGACGCAGATCAGCACGGCCAGTGCCTGACCGTGAAGACCCAATCCCGGTGTGCGGGCGTTGATGCCGTAGACGATGCCGCCGAGTCCGGCCAGGCTTACACCCAGCCGCACCGGCCACCATCGCAGTGGCACCCATTGCCCCGTTATTACCACCGCCGTCGCTCCTTATCTGCATCTGCCGTAGCGCAAGAATGTCACTGACCAACCCGAGCAGGCCACAGCGCACCGATCGATCACTCGTGCAAGCCAGATCACCCTGTTCGCGCGGCCTCAGCCCTGCGACCAGGGTGGGAGAACGATAGCGGTGGTTAACGCCGCCGGCGCCTTCGCATCTTGAAGGCCACCACGCCCACCACGGCGAGGACAGCCACGGTCAGCCACACCGCGGTTGGCACACCGGACAACAGGCCGGCGGCAGTCAGCAGGGATCCGATCAACATGGCTGGTGCTCCTTCGATGGTCACTATCTATCGCGACGGCATAAACCGTTGATGACGACGCTACGAACACCGCCCCGGGTGTGTCGTCGGTTCGCGGTAGGAAACCGCGGTGGAGATTTCCCGGGCAGGTATCCACCCCGATCTCCACCTCCAGCACGAGGACACCTGCTCGGAAACCGGCTAGCGTCACCGCCGATCGCCTCAGTGACCGCACGGGATCAGGGAGGGTGTGATGGCGAGCATGCATGCCGCATCGGCGCCGGCAGTGCGCCAGGAGAGGGACCGGTGACCGACGTCCTGATCGCGGGCGCCGGAGCTACCGGGCTCACGCTGGCCATCGAGCTGGCCCGGCGGGGCGTCGACGTGCGCATCGTCGACCGAGCTGGCGAGCACTTCCCCGGTTCGCGCGGCAAGGGGCTCACCGCACGCCCGATCGTGGCTGTGGAGCGCACATGTTGCCGTTCCCCTGACCGGTGCATCTCCCGTCACCACCGTTCTCGCCTGGCCTGCGCACAGCCGCTCCCTGGCCGTCGCCAGGCTCGTCCACACGGCAGCCCACCTGTAACCAAGATCCTTCAAGACTCCTGACGCGCAGAAGCAGAGGCGCCATGCCGGGCTACAGGCGTCGCAGCAAGGCTTCTCGCGGCGCCCGCCCATCGGCAAGACAGCGCAGAAGAGCGCGTTTCACCTTGTCGGCGCGCAGAAAAGAGGGCGTGGTCGCAACCGGGTGGGGGCTACCCCGGGGTCAACCGTCGGGGATGATCTCCGGGCAGGCACCGGGGTTGTCCCGGATGGCACGAGTTGTCCCATACGACACGCTTTCACCATGAAGCCTCGCAATTCCGCAGGATTACGCCGCGCCATTGGTCTCGCCTGCGGGACCCTCCTGCTCGCCACCACCCTCGCCCCCGCAGCATCAGCCGCTACCTTGCCACCACTGGACCCCGCTGCGATGCGCACGGCCATTGCCGGGCTGCCCAACGACGAGGCCAGCGGCGCCCTGGTCCAGGTGCGCGGCTCGGCCGGCACGTGGGTGGGCACCTCAGGCGTCGCCGACATCCACTCCGGCCGGCCGGTGCCGGCGGACGGCCGCTTCCGGATCGGCAGCATGACCAAGACGTTCACCGCGACCGCCGTGCTGCAACTGGCGGCCCGGGGCCGGCTCGACCTGAACCGGACTGTACAGAGCTACCTGCCCGACCTGCTGCCCGCCGATTACGCGCCGATCACCATCCGCCAGCTGCTCAACTACACCGCCGGAATCCCCGGGATCAGGATCGACCACAAGGACCCGACCTGGTTCCTGGCCCACCGGTTCGACACCTGGACCCCACGCCAGCTGATCGACCTGGCCACCGCCGGCCGGCCGATGACGTTCGCCCCCGGCACCAAGCAGGACTACGACAACATCACCTACCTCGTCCTCGGCATGGTCATCGAGAAGGTGACCGGCCGCCCGTACGGCGCGTCGATCCGCGAGAGGATCATCCAGCCGCTGCACTTGTCCGCCACCTCGGTACCGGGCAGCGACATCGAGATCCGTGGCCCGCACGCCCATGGATACGAAGCGGTCACCACCGGTGGACACACCGACTACGTCGACATCACCCAGGCCAACCCCACCTTCCAGTGGGCCGCCGCGGAAATGATCTCCAACGCCCCCGACCTCGACCGGTTCCTCACCGCATTGGTGTCCGGCCGACTGCTGCCGCCGGCGCAGACCGCCGAACTCTTCGCGATCCCGGACGTCCCCGACTACGACGGTGACGACGACCCCGGCAACGACAAACCGGCACACATCGGCGGCGGGCTCGCCCAGATGCCCATCGGCCAGGTCGTGTTCTGGGGCAAAACCGGCGACCGGCCCGGCTACGCCAGCGGCATGGGCACCACCCTGGACCTGTCCCGCCGCCTGGTCTACTCGGTGAACACCCTGCACATGGGCGGAGACATCCCGCAGACCGCACAGCGCATCATCATGGCCGCGGCCAACGTGGGCTGAACCACCCCCCCGCAACGCCTGTGGACATGAAGTCCCGCCGTGAACACCACGGTCCGTGCTCGGTTTCCGCAGAGTGCGTTCGGGGTGGACGCGATAACCGGTGGACCGGCCCGTGCGATCCACCTAACCTTCCGTCGAACCGTATGGCCTTCCGTCCGAAGAGGTGCATTTCATGAATGTCCGGGTAGCCCGGCCGTCCACGGCCGACCCAGCGCTGAGCACCGTGCACTACCCCTTGGACGTGAGGAATCCTCGAAGTGGATCTACCCCGTAGCTTCGTCATCCGCGAGAGCGGCCACCGCATCCACAACCCGCTCACCAGCCGGAAACTGGCCGACCTGGGCGAGGCGCTGAACCCACCACCCGGCACTCGGCTGCTCGACCTGTGCTGCGGCTCGGGCGAGCTGCTGTGCACCTGGGCCCGCGATCACCGCATCACCGGAACCGGCGTCGACATCAGCACCGTTTTCCTGGCCAAGGCCCGGGCACGAGCGATCGAACTGGGGGTCGCCGGACAGGTCACCTTCACCCATGGTGACGCGTCGGACCACGTGGCCGACGACCCGGTCGACATCGCGTCGTGTGTCGGTGCGACCTGGATCGGCGGTGGCGTTGCCGGCACCGTGGACCTGCTCCGGCGCAGCCTGCGCCCCGGCGGCATGATCCTGATCGGCGAACCGTTCTGGCGCAGGGAACCCCCGGACCAGGCCACCGTCGAAGGCTGCCACGCCACCAGTGAAGACGACTTCCGTCTCCTGCCGGAACTGCTGGAACAGTTCGGGGAGCTGGGTTGTGATGTCGTGGAGATGGTCCTGGCCGACCAGGACAGCTGGGACCGCTACGTCGCGGCGCAGTGGCTCAACATCCGCCGCTGGCTGGAGGCACATCCCGATGACGAGCTGGCCGAGCAGATGCGCGCGGAACTCACCGCCGCTCCCGTACTCCACGCCCGATACCAACGCGAATACCTCGGCTGGGGCGTCTTCGCTCTGATGAACCGCTGACACAGCGGGTCGAGTGAGTCCCGATGACCCGGCACCGGGACTCACTCACATCGGCTACTCGAGACTGGGCGGCAGGAGGTCTCACCGAGCACCGCGCGAGGAGTGGCTGGAAAGGGGTTCGAAGTAGCGGTGCCCTCCTTGCTGGGTCGGGAAGTTCGGCACACAAGCTCGGCTATACGGAAATGCTGTCGGCCGGAGGGCCCGATCGAGCACCACAACACGGTTCCCCGCCCGCGCCAGCTCGAGACCGATCGACGAACCGATCACCCGGCCCCGATCACGCCCACATCGGCACTCAGGCGCTCACCGGGCACGGCAGGTCCTGAGGTAGCTGAGGAACGAGGCCTGCAGGCCGGTCACGTGCGTTTCGCGCAGGACCGCGCTGGTGACGGCTCCGCCGCGGGCGGTCAGGCGGTGCAGCACGGTGGCCGCGTTCTTCGTGAGGTTCTGGTAGACGGCCAAATCTCCGAGAAGCTCCCGGTCGTTGAGGGTCACGTGAAGCTTGGCGGCCGGCAGGCTGTCGCCCATTTCTTCGAGCATCGCGAAGATCTGACTGTCTTCACCGACGACACCGGGGCTGCCCGCTCCGATGCTCTCGAAGAGCGTGCTGCCGGTGAGCCAGGTGTAGAGGCTGAAGAGTCCGCCGTAGGAGTAGCCGAAGAGGCCGTGACCGCTCGCGGCTGTGCCGTAGTCGCGTTCGATCCGCGGGTGCAGTTCCGCGGTGAGGAAGCGCAGGAACGCACCGGCCTGGGTGTCGCGCAGTTCGGCGAGGTAGGCGGCGGCTTCCTCGCGGGTCATCGAGCCCCGTCGGATTCCCGTCTCCACGGCGTCGATGAACTCCTGGGCGATGGGCTCTCCGGGTGGCACGAGGTCCCTGTTGCGCAGCCGTGCCCAGTGCTGGGCGTCTTCGCCCGCGTAGCCGACGCTGACCTGGATGTAGGGCTGGATCTGCTGCATGGGGTCGTTTTGGGTGACGATCAGCGGAGCCGTCATGCCCACGGCCCAGTTGCCGTCGAGCACGTACACGGCAGGCGCTTGCGTCGTGGCGGGGTCGTAACCCGGTGGTGTGGTGACCCAGACGCCGTAGTCGTGCCCGCCGCCGGAACGCAGCTCGAAGTAGTCGGTGTCGGCGAGGCAGCCCTGCCACATGGTGCTCATCGGAGGTCCTTCACAACTCGGCCGGCCTGGAGGACGACGACGGCATTGGCGGGATCAGCGAACAGCTCCGGGTCTTCGACCGGGTTGCCGTTCCACAACACGAGGTCCGCCTGCGCACCGGGAGCGATGACACCGGCTCGACCGGACAGGCCGAGGATCTCGGCGTTGGTCTTGGTGGCCGCCACGAGAGCGTCCATCGGTGTATCGAGTTTCGCGCGCAGCCTCAGCTCTTCGCCTCGGTACGTGGGCACGAGGGTGACCCCGCGAGCAGCCATCAGGGTGGCCGTGGGTTCATCGAGGTCGGTGCCGTGCTCGACACAACGCACCCCGGCCTCGACCGCGTTCCGGATGCCGTCGTTGTTGTGGGCGTGGACCGTCACGTAGGTGCCCCGCGCCGCGGCCTCCTGGACCGCGACGGCGATTTCCTCGACGGTGAACTGGGTGTCGGTCAGCCGGTCGTGCGCGCCGACCACTCCGCCGGTCACGCAGAGCTTCAGGAAGGAGGCTCCGCTACGGAAGGCCTCGCGCACGTTGCGCCGCAGCTCGTCCGCGTTGCCGGACATCGCGGACAGGGTGCACTGGCCGGGCAGGTGGTGGCTGCTCCACAGCTCGGTGGGTTCCCAGTCGGCTCCGTAGTATCCGTGGCCGCCGATCTGGCACTGAACCGGTCCGCACGACAGCACGCGCGGGCCCCGGACCTTGCCCTTCGCGATCGTGGTGACGAGGCCGCCGTCGACCCCGCCGGTGTCCCGGACGGTGGTGAAGCCGGCGTCGAGCGTCGCGCCGACCACTTGAGACAGTCCCACGTGTCGTTCCCTCCCTTGGTGCCGACTGCGACCATGTGGGAGCAACACGGCGTAGCCAGTTTCTTTTCCAATGGATAAACTGTGGGAGTGGTCCTGTCAAGCACGGAACGCAACGGCGACGCCCGCGAGCGTCTCCTGGCCCGGCTTCTCGACGCCTTCGAGGAGGGCCTTCCCTCGCCGGAGGTGTCGCTCCGCGAGATCGCCGCCAGGGCCGAGACCAGCCACGCCCTCTTGCGGTACCACTTCGGGTCACTCCCCGGCGTCTTGGCGGCCATGCTCGAGGCGCAGCGATCGCGTGACAACGAGGCGCTGCTCGAGACCGCCCGGCAAGGCACCTTCGACGACCTCGTCGTGGCGATCTGGCGGGCCTACACGCGCCCGGAGCAGTTGTCGCGGGTCCGCGGCTTCTTCCACGTCGTAGGGCTCGCCGCGTACAGCCCCGAGGACTTTCGCGAGTTCATCGACTCACTCGACGACCTGGCCAAGATGCTGGCCTCGCTCGCGGAACGCGAAGGGCTCGGCACCGAGGAAGCGTCGACTTTGGCCACCGTCACCATCGCCGCGATGCGTGGCCTGCTCCTGCAGGAGGTGCTGACTCCGGCAGCCCACTCGGAGGACGCGGTCGCGTTGATCCTGCGCATGAGCAAGGGCCGGTCCGTTCCAACAGACACGCGGGGGGCCTTGAGCGGGTAGCCGCCTTTCGGCACCGCGAGATCGGCGTCAGCCCGCCGCAGTACCGGAGTCGGGCCGCAGCCGTGTGAGCGCCTCGCCGGTCGCGCTGTCGAACAGGCAGGACGCGAACGCGACGTCGCCGTCGGCGACCACGTCCAGGTCGCGGATGTCCAGGTACCGCAAGGCCATCTGGAGTCCTCCACGACGGCAGACGTGCTCGCCCTCGCCGCCAGGGTGGGTGCGGAGCCGGAGACCGAGGTCGCCGCGCACCGCGCGGCACTGCCGAACGCGACACCGGGCGAGCTGCGCTCAGCGGTGCTGGGGGAGGCCCTGTTCGGAGCCGGCACGGCCCGCATGGCACAAGCCCACGCACGGATCTCGGGCGGCCGCACCCACGTCTACTCGTTCGGGTACCGCTCGACGGCCCTGAACGGACGACTCGGCGCCACCCACACCGTCGAGCTACGACCCGCGACGACCCGTGGCGGAGATCCTCGGAAGCTGACGGAGGCCGCTCCGGATGGGCCTTGCTTGCGACAGCGGGCCGTCTCCCTCACCGCAGGGATACGGCCCGCCGTCAGGAATCAGGGTTCAGCCGTGAGCCGCGGCCACTGCGGCTCCGGTCGGCTGGTCGGTCACCGGTGGCATCAGCTTCGGGTACACCTTCTGGAATTTCTCGATCATCGTGGCGGACGGGATGATCCGGTTCGGGTTGGCCTGGCTCGTCGCCTGCTTCTCGCCCCACGCGCCAGCGGCCTTGCGCTGGTCGGGCGTGCCGTGGCTGTGGTAGCAGTCGCCGATGGAGGCGTCGAGGTAGGCGACCTCCTGCTGGGTGCGGGCGTTCCAGCCGAAGCCCTTGGCGTGCGCGACGAAGTAGCCGCCGTAGGCGTCGGGACCCATTTCGGAGGACTCGTTGCGCGGGTAGTTGTCGTGGGCGAAGTCGACTTGGTGGCCGTACTCGTGTCCGACCACGGACTCCACCGAGACGTCGTCGAACCCGAGAACGCCGACCGTGTCGAGCAGGCCGTCACCGAGCGCCACGCGCTTGCCGCCGAGGCTGCCGGCCGGGGCGGAGAACGCGTTCAGGGTGATCAGCGGGTTGCGGCCGCCCTGCAGGGCCGGGACCTCGTAGAGCACCTTGGTGGCGAGCGCGGCGGCGTTCTTCACCTTCGCCGGCGCGAGACCGAGGCTGAAGGTCTGCGCCATCTTCGCCTGGCTGCCGAGGTCGGTGCCTTTCCAGGCGACGAGCTGGATGTTCCAGCTCTCGATGTCCCAGAAGCCGCGCAGCTTGTCGATCGTGTCGGTGGCGCGCGAGGTGTATTGGCCGTCGGTGCCGAAGACCTGAGGGCTCTTGTCGGATGTGACGCCCTGGACGTAGAGCTGGCTGAGCCCGGACAGTGCGTCGAGCGCCTTGTTCTCGAGCGGGGTCAGCTGTGACGCAAGCTTGTTCGCGTACGTCAGCAGCGAACCCTCGGTGCAGCCCGGAATCGGGCCCTGCGCGGCCCGGCTCCGCGGCCCGATTCGCGGAATGGGCGACTCGATGAGCCGGTCGACGCCACGCAGCGCGTCGGCGGGCAGGCCGTTGTAGAGGTCGACGACGTCCTGGTACAGCTGCGCGACATCCTGCTCGACGGTGGATGGCGTGGCCGCGCCGGCGGGAACGGCCGTGGCGAGTGCGAGTGCCGCCACGGTTCCCGCTGCCGCGAGCGTGTGGCCGAGGAATCCGGTCCGCTTGGGCAAGGTGATTTCCCCTCTGCTGGTCCGTTTCAAGATCACCAATCGCCGCCACAGTAGGGCGGCGATTGGCGGTGGAACCGGCGCCGGGGCAAGAACCCCGAAATGGCTCACGCCTTTCGGAGGGTTTCGGCGGTGCGGACATCGGCCGAAAGTACTAGGAGCCGTCGCGTCGGAAGGTTCGCGACCGAGGGGGCGCTGCCGATCAGCGGGGCTCGCCGAACCAGTGGACGAGCGCGGCTTCGAGGTCGTCCGCGTTGCCTGCCCAGCACACGTAGCCGTCCGGCCGGATGAGCATCGGCTCGGTGTCCGCGCCCTGGCCCGCGCGGTGCACCCGGTCCTGCCAGCGGGCGGCGACCTCGGCGAACCGGCCGGCCGGATCGAGCAGGACGCCGCGTCCGCGCCGCAGCAGCTCGTGCGACCGGACCGGGCCGAGGTCCAGGTCCGGCGCGGGGAGGCCGACGAGCGGCTGGTTCTCGGTGCCCGGCATCGGGTAGCGGATGCCCATCCCGGACAGCATGTCGTCGAGGTGGTACTGCACGTCCAGCAGGCGCACCAGGGCCGCGAACAGGTCCTTGGCCGCCGCCAGATCCGGGTCGCCGGTGCCTTCCCAGTCCATCAGCAGGCTCTGCGCCTGGACGTTGCGCAGTACGGCGGCCGCGGCCGGGTGGCGTTCCGCGTGATAGGTGTCGAGCAGGTGTTCCGGGGCCCAGCCGTGCACCGCGGCGCCGAGTTTCCACCCGAGGTTGAGCGCGTCCTGGATCCCGGTGTTCATGCCCTGCGCGCCGATCGGGAGGTGGACGTGGGCGGCGTCGCCGGCCAGGAACACCCGTCCGTGCCGGTACCGCGTGGCCTGCCGGGCCGCGTTGGTGATGCGGCGGGCGTAGCACAGTTCGAGCAGTTGCACCCGGGAGCCGAAAACCGCACGCAGCCCCTCGCCGATCTCGTCCTCGGTGACCGGGACCTCCCGCGGAAGTGACCGGCCCGGCCCGCCCAGCGAGAGCCGCCGCAGGGGCCTGCCCTGCGGATCGGTGCCGAGCGGGAACACCGACGCCCAGTGCCCGTCCTCGCTGCGGGTGTGCGTCATCGCCTGGTCGTTGCCGCTCAACCGCACGTCGGCGGCGACCACGGTCGCCGTGCCCGGCCGGCCGGGGAACTCGGCGCCCAGCAGCGACCGCACCGTGCTGCGGCCACCGTCGGCCGCGACCAGATACCGCGAGCGGATGACGCCGCCGCTCGCGAAGGTGGCGGTAACCCCGTCCCCGTCCTGGGTCGTTCCGGTCAGTTCGTGGTCACGTCGCACGTGGATGCCTTGTGCGGCCAGGTGTTCTTCGAGGAATCCTTCGATCACCACCTGCGGGACGGACCGCCACGGATGGCGGTGCCTGTCCCGGGTGAGCGGGAGCGTGACACCGGCGAAGTGCGCGGTGCCGATGGGGTGGTTTCCGGTGGCCAGCAACGGTTCCAGCAAGCCGCGCTGGTCGAATGCCTCCTGGGTGCGGGACTGCACGCCGCCCGCCTTGGACAACGCGCTGCGCCGAGGCAGTTTGTCGACCAGCACGGCCGGCACGCCCGCCACCCGCAGTTCGTTGGCCAGTGTCAGGCCGGTCGGGCCCGCGCCGACGATGAGCACATCGGTGTCCATGGATGCTCTCCTGGTGGTGTCTCGAGGGATGAGGGCAACGCTGCGCTCGCCCGCCCAGTCGCGCCAGAAACCGGCTCGGTTGAGTCGGTATCCGACACGATTACGCTCAAGACGGTGGAATCCGACTACGACGAGCTGGATCGCCGGCTCGCGCACGCCTTGCAGATCAACGGCCGTGCTCCCTTCAGCACGATCGCCGAGGTTCTCGGCGTGTCGGATCGCACCATCGCCCGCCGGTACGCGCGGTTGCGGTCGGCGGGGGCGGTGCGGGTGATCGGGGGAGTCGACCCGACGGCCATGGGCGCGGTGCTGTGGTTCCTGCGGGTGCGCTGCGCGCCCGCCGCGTCGGTCCCGGTCGCCGAGGCGCTGGCGCGGCGCCCCGACACGTCCTGGGTGAGCATCACCTCCGGAGGCACCGAAATCACCTGCACGGTCCGCACCGAGAGCGAGGCCGACAGCGAGGCGCTGCTGCTGGCCAAGCTCCCG
Organism: Amycolatopsis sp. NPDC051128; assembly: GCF_040682715.1. NCBI lineage: Bacteria > Bacillati > Actinomycetota > Actinomycetes > Pseudonocardiales > Pseudonocardiaceae > Amycolatopsis > Amycolatopsis sp. NPDC051128. Next base: position 46,222 of record NZ_JBFBBN010000037.1, read on the forward strand.
CGCACCCAGCGCGTGGAGGGAGTGACAGCGCACTCGGTGCTGCACGCGTTCTACGGCGGCCCGGACAACCTGGTCGCCAAGCTCGGGTCGCTGGACGAGGAGTCGATCGAGCGGCTGCGCCCGCTCCCGGTGCCGCACAGGCCGGGACCGGTGCGGCTCGACGACTCCGACCGCAAGCTCCTCGCCGCGCTGGCCACCGACGGCCGGGCCGAGTTCGAGCACCTGGCCGCGGTGACCGGCTGGTCGCCGACGACGGTCCGGCGCCGGATGGCCGAGCTTCGCGAACGCGGGGTGCTGTACCTGGACATCGACGTCGACGGGCGCCTGTTCGGGGTCGGCCCTCGAACCCTGCTCTGGCTCTCGGTCGCCCCCGCTCACCTGGAAGAGGCCGGTGCGGCGCTGGCCGCACACCCGGAGATCGCGTTCGCGGCCGCCACGACCGGGCCGACGAACCTCTGCGCGAGCGTGGCGTGCGCGGGTCAGCGGGAGTTGTACCGGTACCTGACCACCCGGGTGGCCATGCTGCCGGCCATCACCCACGTCGAGACCGCACCGGTGATCAGGACCGTCAAGCAGGCCGCACACCCGACGTAGCGACCACCGGCGGGCCGCTGTGATCGGTTCTGGTACGCCTCGACCCCGCACGTGTCGCGCTGCACGCGCTCAAACTGTCCGCCGGCGGCGTGGCACCCGGTGCTTCGCGTTCAGGGCTGCAGCGACTGGGTGCCGAGGACGGTGGCGAGGGCCAGGCGGTCGGCGTCCTCGGTGCCGGGCTCGGCGGTGTAGACGGTGATGCGCAGGTCGTCCAGGGCGACGAGCAGGGTGTCGCAGTCGAGGGTGATCGGGCCGGCCGCCGGGTGGTCGATGGGCTTGCGCCGGGATGGGTCGGGCAGGGGCGGCGGGGCCGCGGTGTCCCAGAGTTCGGCGAAGCGGGGGCTGCCGGCGGCCAGGTCGGCGATCAGGCGCCGCAGCGCGCGGTCGGCGGGGTAGCGCGACGCCGTCAGGCGCAGGTCGGCCACGAGCCGGGCTTCGTGTTCGGCCTGTTCCCGCGGGGTGTGCACGACCCTCGATGGCAGCCGGGTGACGTTGCGCCAGATGGCGTTGCGGTCCAAGCCGCGCCAGGACGTCGTGTCGCCCATGAGCGCGTCGTAGGGCGCGTTGGCCAGCACGAGCGTCCAGGTGGCGTCGTAGACGACCACGGGCGTGTGCGAGAGCCGGTCGAGCAGCCGCTGCACGCTCGGGGTGACCCGCGACGGCACGACGTCCGGGCCGGGCGGGGCGTGCCCGGCCAGCCGGTAGAGCAGGTCGCGTTCGGTGTCGGCCAGGCGCAGCGCGCGGGCCAGCGACTCCACGACCTGCGTCGACGGCGCCGTCGCGCGGCCCTGCTCGAGGCGGGTCAGGTAGTCGGCCGAGATGCCGGCGAGCGCGGCCAGTTCTTCGCGGCGCAACCCGCTGGCCCGGCGCCGGCGGCCCGTCGGCACGCCGACGGCCTCGGGCGCCGCCCGGTCGCGCCAGCGGCGCACCGTCCGGCCGAACTCCCACGCTTCCACACAGTCCATTCTGGACCAGTCCGCCCCGGTTGTCCTGGTCCTGGCAGTCCTACGAAAACCGGACGACTGGCTGCGCCCCGGCCGTGCTCGCAGGCTGGCGCCATGACCGAACCCGGAACCGTCCTCATCACCGGCCCCACGCGCAACCTGGGCCGCCACGCCGTGCTGGCCATGGCCGGCCGCCCGGACGGGCAACGCCCCGACCTGCTGCTCGTCGGCCGCGCCGGATGTGACCTGACCGCCGTCGCCGGCGAAGCTCGTGCCCTCGGGGCACGGGTCCACGAGATCGGGTGCGACCTGGCGAGCCTGGCCGACGTCCGGGCCGCCGCGGCCGGCGCCCGCGAGCTGATGGCCGCCGGCGCTGTCCGTCCGCTGCGTGCGCTGGTCGCCAACGCCGGCACCATGTCGCCCGACACCCGGCGGGCCTCGGCCGACGGCTACGAGCTGACCTTCGCCGTCAACCACCTCGCCCACGCGCAGCTCATCGGCGACCTGCTCACCTCGTTCACCGCCCCGGCGAGGGTCGTGCTGGTCGGCTCGAACACCTACCACGCCAACTTTTGGCGCAAGCTGCTGCACGTGCCCGCAGCCGAGTGGGCCGACCCCGCCGAACTGGCCCGCCCGGCCGACCGCGAGCAGACCCCGGGCATGGCGGCCTCCGGCGTCGCCTACTCCAACGCCAAGCTCGCGATCCTCTACTACGCCCACGAGCTGCAGCGCCAGGCCGGCCCGGGCATCACCGTGTCGGTGTTCAAGCCCGGCTGGATGCCGGGCACGGCGCTGGGCCGCGGCGCCCCCGCGGCGTTGCGGGCGATGAGCCGTGCCCTGGGCCGGATTCCCGGCGTCTCCACGCCGCAGCGCTCAGGGCCGCTGCTGGCCGCGATGGCCCTCGACGAGCGGTGGGCGCACCTGCGTGACGGCGCGTTCGTGGTGAAGACCAAGCTGACCGAGGTCCAGCCGGTCGCCCACGACCGCGATCGGGAGCGGCGGCTGTGGGAGGCGACCGCCGAGCTCCTGGAACGCGCAGCCGCGTCGCGTAGCCCGCGGTGAACCCACGGCGCGGTCAGCGCAGGGCCGGGTCGGCGAGGGCCCGGCTGCTGATGCCGGGGACGTAAGCGCCCAGCGCGGTGATGAGCGTGCGGATGCCGCTGCGGGTTCCGGTCGTGAGCCGGGCGGTGCGGGCCACGTCGAGTTCGTTGGCGATGGTCAGGACGGCGAAGTCGGTGAGGTCGTCGGCGGCCAGGGGGAGGATCTCGCCGGTGAAGCGGTCCGTGAGCGGGAGCGGTGTCGCGCCGAGGTGGGCGTAGGTCCGGCTCCGGTCGCAAACGCCGTAGCGGTGGACGAGGGCCTCGGCGTCGTCGCCGATGGCCGCGCGCAGGCGGGCCCGGCGATCCGGCGGCAGCAGCGGGTGCGGGAAGCCGTCGGTGCCGTAGGTGGCGTGGCACAGCGCGGCGAGGCGCGCGCGCCGGCTCCCGCCCCACGCGGCCACCTGATCGCGGACGCGCCGGAGGTGGTCGAGGAGGTGGCCGCCGGGGTGGCCGACCTGCTCCGCGCCGAGCTCGCGCAGGAGCGCGAGCGCTGGCCACTCGGCGGTGGCGGCGGCGATGGTTTCGGCCAGCGCCACCGGTCGGTCCCGCGCGATCAGGTGCCCGGCTTCGCGGATGCGGGTCACCGCGGCGTGCGGAGCCTGCCGCAGCAACCCGTCGACGTCGTCGTCGGTGACGGGCGACCCGTCGCCGCCGCGCACCATCAAGACCGGCAGGCCGAGCCGGGCAGTGACCTCTCGCAGCCGGGGAACCCGGGCCAGGATGTCTTCGACGAGCCCGGCGTGCGGGTCGAGCAGGCCGCCCGCGGCGAGGAAGCGGCGGACCCGGCCGGGATCCAGGCCGGGCACGACGTCCACCAGCACGAGACCCGCCACCCGGGCCCGGATCGCCGGATCGCCGAGGGCGGCGATGGCGGCGAGCCCGCCCAGCGAGGCGCCGACGACCACGCATCCCGGCGGTTCGGCGTGGAGCATGGCGGCGACGTCGTCCGCGCAGAGCGCCAGCGTCCGCGGCGAGCCGTCACTGTCACCGTGACCGCGTTGATCGAAGGCCACGCACCGGAACCCGGCCCCGACGAGGACCTCGGTGACCGGCGTCCAGACCCCGCGCCGCTCACCGCCGGCGTGCAGCAGCAGGAGGGTCGGCCCGGCGCCGGCCTCTTGTCCTTCGAGGACCGCGTCCGGGCGCGCGAGGCGCCGCGCCCGGACGCCCGTGGGCTCGGTCATGGCAGCGCCCCCTCTACCTTGTGACATCAAGGTAAGACGGTAGGTCACCGTACCTTGGCTGGTCAAGGTACGGTGGTGGCGTGACCTCTCCGCGTGTGCGCCGTCCTCCCGCCGAGGCCCGGCGCCTGATCCTGGACGCCGCCGAGGGAATCCTGGCCGAGGGCGGCGTCGCCGCCGTCGGCGTCCGCGCCGTCGCCGCGCGCGTCGGCATGACCGACGCCGGGATCAGCCACCACTTCGGCAGCCGCGACGACCTCCTGGAAGCGCTGCTGCGGCACGGCGGCCGGAAGATCCGCGCCGGGGTGGCGGAGGTGCTGCGGTCCTGGCTCGACCGCGGTGCCGACCTCGGTGAGCTCGTCGACACCCTGGCCGCGTTCTACCGCGGTGGCTACGGCGAACTGGCCGTGGCGCTGCACGCCGCCGGCTGGCGGGACCGGGGCTCGGGGATGCTCGCCCCGGTGGTCGACGCGCTGCACGCACTGCGCGCCGACGCGGCGGACATCGAGGACACCAGGCTCGCCGTGGCCGCGCTCCACCAGGCTCTCGTCACCGAGTCCCGCTACGGTCCGGTGTTCCGCCGCAGCGCCGGCTTGACCGGCCGGGCGGCCACGGCCAGCGGACCGCAGCTCCGCTGGTGGGTCACGCACTTCTCCCGCTCACTCGGCCTCTCCTAGCGGGGGGCCACCGGGCCGATGGCTCGACGGTGGCCCCTGTGGTCGCCGTCCTGGCTGCCGTTTCTCGCGTTCCTCTGAACCGGCCCGGCACGCGCCCCTGTCGCCGCGACCGGGTGGTTCTTCTGGTGACCGGGGGGGGAGTGCGGTACAACCGGAAGCGTGGCCGAGCGCGTCCGGCGTCCCGACCCGCCGTTTCCGTCGAACGCGACGTGCTGGTGCGGTACCTCGACGCGTGGACGGCGACCGTGCTGCGGTCGCCGCGTGGGGCCGCCTACGTCGAGTGCGGGGACTTCGCCGCCGACGCCTTCCGGGTCTTCGGTGAGTTCGCCGACCGGCTGGACGATCACCACCTGGAGGCGGTCCTCGTCGGACGGCCGGTCCCGCCGGGTGGCGCTCCGGCGGGGCTGGCCGTCCGGACCGTCGTGTCCACAGTAGAATGACCGCAGACTCTCGCGGCGATGTGTGGAGGCAACCCGGAGCGGATGGCGTCGGTGACGAAGATCCTCCGAAAATCATGGTGCCGCCATTTCAGCGCCTGGCCGCCGGCGGTGATCTCGGCGGCTTGTGACATGGCAACAAGGCACTCCCGGATATAGCTGCGGGTGAGAGGCCGATCCTCGGTGCCGAACCGGCGTTGGAACAGGAACGGCATCGGCGAGCACCGGGTGAAGGCTCTTTCTCTGCGGCGCCGAAAGCAGATTATGACGGCTGTGGCCATCGGGCTGTTATTGGGTGCGAATTGGCGTCTGTCGCGCCGATGCTCTGATCGCAGCCTGAGAGTGTCAGCCTTACCGCGGGTGGGGGTGTACAGAGTGGGGGAAGTTACTTCCATGTTGCGATCAGTCGTTACGCTTTCGGTCAAGATGAATGCATCGCAGTCTGCCTCCCCTCCGTTGTATCGGTGGGCGCGAATGCGTCGAGGGCTGCGCGCAAGCTCGAAACCCGTACGCCGGCGATCGTGTCGATTCTCCTGACGGTGCTGCCTTCGCCCGCGAGATGTCTGTCGACGGCGGCTTGAAGCACGGCACGGACGTGTCGCAGCCGACGAGGTGACGGTTCGCCTTGGTGGTCGTCAGCCTGGGGTGCTCGGAGGCGTCGTCGTCGCGGCCTGTGTTCTGCTGCTTCGCGGAGTGCAGGTAGCCAGCGGTTGCGGCGCCATGCGTTTTCTCCCGACTTGGTGGCTTGTGTGGGGGATGCCTGGTGGAAGAGGTCCCATGCTTGCTGCTCGGTGAGGCCGCTTTCGGCGGCGGCGATCGTGGTGGCGGGGGCCCAGAACCAGCGCCGCCAGGCTTTCTCGCCGATCTCGCGGGCTTTGGTGCCGGCGAGGTTGGCGAAGACCCAGGCGTGCGCCGTGGTGTGGCCGGCGCGGGCTAGCGAGCTCAGCACGCCCTGTTCGCCCTGCCCGAGCCGGGCGCCCCTCACCGCCCTGATCTGGCGCGGCTGGCATCTCCTGATTCGCGGCGCGGCGCGGCCGCCGGACGTCTGCGGTAGCGCTGGCGTTCCCGCCATGCGGCGTGGCGATCCAGTACGCCTTCGTGGACGAAACCGAGGTGCTCGACGACGGTGTGGGACGCGGCGTTCTCCGGGTCGATGGCCGCAGTCGCTCGGTGCGGATTCAGTGGTCCGAATGCGAAATCAAGGGCGGATCGACAGGCGTCCGTGGCGTACCCCTTGCCCCAGTGATCGGTCGAGCACCATTCGGAAAGGCCGGTGTCGGCCGACTTGGAAAAGACGTAACGGCTCGGTGTGCCCATGATGCAGCCAAGGAAGCGAGTGCGGCCGGCGAATTGACCTGAAAGCACGTTGTGCGACCTCGGCATGACGAGATTCACGTGTGCCTTCACGCAGACTTTACTAAAAGTAAGTGCCGTCACACTCTAAAGGGTGGTCTTGTATCAGGCGGGTGGGTGACTCGATGGTCCAATTGCGCTGTTGTTTCTTTCTGGCTATGGTTCCGATCATCTCCGATGAGGGGATCAGGCGACCCGCTACGGGCTCCACGATGGGATTACGTCGTTGCCTTCTATTGATGCGTTTCGTGCAGACCCTATACCGCGTGTACCCAGGGCGGACGTGGCGCCTCAGTCTTTCCCGCAGCAACGACTGTGGATAGTTTACCAATTCGAGCCAGAGAACACGGACTACCTTTGCCCGACCGTATTGCGGTTGCGTGGCGGGTTGGACGTGGACGCGCTCAATCGGGCCCTGACAGCTCTGGTGGCGCGACACGAGTCGCTGCGGACCACGTTCGGCGAGGTGGACGGCCGCGGCGTGCAGATCGTAGGAAAGCCGTACGAAGTGTGCGTCTCGGTGTCCGACCGTGACCTCGACATGATCCTCGCCGAGGAGACGGGCACGCCGTTCGATCTACGCCGGGAACCGTTGCTGCGGACCCGCCTGGTACGGCTCGGCCACGACGATCACGTGCTCGTCCTGACACTGCACCACATCATCACCGACGGCTGGTCGACCGGGGTGCTGCTTCGCGATCTCGCCGCCCTGTATGCCACCGATACCCCGCTTCCGCCACTGCCGATCAGCTATCTCGATTTCTCGACGTGGCAACGGGAGGGGTCTCTTGAGGATCACCTCGGCTACTGGAAGGCGCAGCTTGCCGGGCTGACGCCGCTGGAGCTGCCGATCGACCGCCCTCGGCCGGTGGTGCGGACCTCGGCGGGCGCGGTTCACGAGTTCGTGGTGCCGGACCAGGTCGTACAGGCGCTCAAGGAGATGTGCCGGGATCGGTGTTCCACCTTGTTCATGGCTCTGTTGGCGGCCTGCCAGGTCCTGCTGGCCCGGTACTGCGGGCGTGAAGACGTCGCGGTCGGCACGGTCACCTCCGGCCGGGATCGGGCCGAGCTGGCCGACCTGGTCGGCTTCTTCGTCAACACTGTGGTGTTGCGTTCGCAGGTTGCTTCGACGAAGCGATTCGACGAGTTGCTCGCTGAGGTCCGCACCACGGTGCTGGACGCCTTCACACACCAGAACGTGCCGTTCGAGCGTGTGGTCGAGGCGGTGCAACCGGTACGGGACCCCAGCCGTACACCCTTGTTCGACGTGATGGTGTCCTTGCAGAACACTTCCGGCGAGGTCGTGAACTTGCCCGGACTGCGAACGGATGAGGTACACCTGCCGGTGGTGTCCGCGACCCATGATCTCGTCTTCGAGTTCCAGGAGTCCGACGGGCGACTGCACGGCGTGGTCGAATACAACACCGACCTCTTCGACGTGACGACGATCGAGCGGCTCGCCAAGCAACTGGGAGTCTTGCTGGACGCCGTCTCCCTGGATCCCCATCGGCTGGTAGGCGAACTGCCGTTGTGCGACGGTTCCGAACTGCGTCGGATCTTGGTGGACTGGAACGACACGGCTCGTGATGTGCCGAGGGTGTCGTTTCCCGCGGTGTTCGAGGCGCAGGTGGCGCGGACACCGGAGGCGACCGCCGTGGTCTCCGGCGACCGGCGGCTGAGCTTCGCCGAGGTGAATCGCCAGGCGAACCGGTTGGCTCGCTACCTGGTCGAGCGGGGCGTCGGGCCGGAACGATTGGTGGCGTTGATGCTGCCCCGATCCGCCGACATGGTGGTGGCGATTCTGGGTGTGTTCAAATCGGGGGGCGCCTACCTTCCCATCGACCGGAACCTGCCGGCCGAACGCGTCGAGTTCATGCTCGACGACGCGAGCCCGTGTCTTGTGCTCGACTCATGGCCTGACACGACCGGTCACGCGGATGTCGACCTGTCCGACGCTGACCGGGTTTCCCACCTCCGTCCGGAGCACCCCGCCTATGTGATCTACACGTCGGGATCGACCGGGCGCCCCAAAGGAGTGGTGGTCGAACACCGGAATCTGGTGAACGTCACGTGTGACCACGCCGCGATGTTCCCTGCCGAGGAACGGCTTCGGGTGGCGTTGACGGCGGTGTTCTCCTTCGATGCTTCGCTGGAAGGTCTCGTGTTCCTGGCCGCGGGGCACGAACTGCATGTCGTCGACGACGCCACGCGCCTGGACGCCTCGCGCTTGGTCGACTACGTGGACGCGCAGCGTGCGGACTTGGTCGATGTGTCTCCGTCGTACCTGCCCGGGCTGATCGAGGCCGGCCTCTTCGACAACAGCCGGCACCGGCCGAGTAAGATCATTCTCGGCAATGAAGCCGTCGACTCGACGTTGTGGCGGCAGCTTTCCGGCTTGCCGGACACAACCGCCTACAATTTCTACGGTCCGACCGAGTGCACGATCGACACGGTGTACTGCCGGATCGCCGGTGAGCGCCCGGTGATCGGGCGGCCGCTGTGGAACACGCGGGCTTATGTGCTCGACGAGACTTTGCGGCCCGTCCCCGTCGGGGTGTCCGGGGAACTCTATCTCGCGGGAAACCAGCTGGCCCGTGGCTATCTCAACCGGCCCGGCCTGACGGCTTCCCGCTTCGTGGCGTGCCCGTTCGGGACGCCGGGTGAGCGCATGTACCGCACCGGGGACCTCGCGCGTTGGAGCGCCGACGGACAGCTGGTGTTCGTCGGCCGGGCCGACGATCAGGTCAAGATCCGCGGCTACCGGGTCGAGCTCGGCGAGGTGGCGGCGAGCCTGCTCCGCCAACCTGGTATCCGCGAGGCCGCCGCGATAATCCGGGAGGATCAGCCGGGACGGAGACGACTGGTGGCGTACCTGGTTGGTGCCCCGTCCCCGGACCTGCGCACGTCCTTGGCCGCGAGTGTGCCGGACTACCTCGTGCCGTCGGCGTTCGTCACGCTCTCCGCGTTGCCGATGACCCCGGCCGGGAAACTGGACCGGCGCGCCCTGCCCGCACCGGAATACGCCGCGAAGGAATACACCGCACCGAGCACTCCCGCCGAGGAAACGTTGACTCGGATCTGGGCCGATGTCCTCGGCCTGGAACGGGTTGGCGTCACCGACAACTTCTTCGCCCTCGGCGGCGACTCCATCCTCAGCATCCAGATCGTCGCCCACGCCCGGCGCGCTGGTCTCCACCTGACTTCTCTCGACGTCTTCGAGCACCCGAGCGTTGCCGAACTCGCCTTCATGGCGACCCCGGGGCCCGTCGAGGCGCCACCGGACCCGTCGGCGACCGGTCCGGCTCCGCTCACCCCCATCCAAGAATGGTTCTTCGCCACCCACGACCCGCGACGGTACTGCACCATGTCCATGTTCGTGGAGCTGACCGCGGACGTGGACGAGGACAGATTGCGCGAGGCACTGCACACCGTCATCGACCACCACGCCGCCCTTCGGACACGGTTCACCCGCGACACGGGCCGCTGGTCGCAGGTGGCGGTCCAGCAGGAAGATGCCCCGGTATTCCGGGTCGTCTCGCATGGGGGCACTGACCCCGAGGAGGCACTGGCCGCGCAGCGGAGCCTGAACATCGAGCACGGGCCACTGCTGCGTGCTGTGCTGTTCCGCGGACCACGCCCACGGCTGTTCCTCACCGTCCACCACCTCGTCATCGACGGCGTCTCGTGGCGGATCCTGCTGAGCGATTTGGAGACCGCCTACCGAGGTGCCGACCTCGAGCGCGCCGGAAGTCCGTTCACGCACTGGGCACGTCGGCTCGACGAGTACGTCCGCGCCGGCGCGTTCGATGATGATCTGCAGCACTGGCGAACCGTTCCCGCGGCGCTGCCACTGCCGGTGGACCGCCACGGGCAGAACACCGCGGACTCGGTTCGAGCCGTCACCACTCATCTGGAGCGCGCGGAGACCGGCGCATTGCTGCGTGAGATACCGGATGTGTACCACACACAGGTCAACGACATCTTGCTCAGTGCGGTCGGAGTCGTGCTGGCCCACTGGACCGGCCGCGATCAGGTGTCGATCACGTTGGAAGGTCACGGCCGCGAGGAAATCCTCGCCGGTGAGGACCTCACCGGCACGGTCGGCTGGTTCACCACCCAATTCCCCGTCGCACTCGACATCCCGCGTGCTGGCTGGAGCGACATCCTCAAGAGCGTCAAGGAACAACTGCGCGCTGTGCCGCGCAAGGGGCTCAGTTACGAGGCGCTGAAGTACCTCAAGCCAGACGCCGGCTTGGGTGGTGCGTTGCCCCAGATGTCCGTCAACTACCTGGGACAGTGGGACAACGCGGGCGGCGACACCGGACTCATCCAGCGGGGGCTCGACCCCGTCAGCCAGGAGCAAGAGTCCGGCCAGACCGGCGATTGCCTCCTGGACATCATCGGCCTGGTCGAAGACGACGAACTCGAACTGACCTGGCAGTACTTCGCCAGCGTGCACGACGAGGCAACCGTCCAGGGGCTCGCCGATCAGCTCATCGCGGCGTTGCGTGAAATCATCCGGCACTGCCAGGCACCAGGTTCCGGTGGGCGGACACCATCGGACTTCCCGCTCGTCCGGCTCACCCAGGCCGAAGTCGACGCCATCGCCGGGGACGGCTCCGATGTCGAGGACATCTACCCGCTCACCCCGCTGCAAGCCGGCATGGTCTTTCACGGCCTGGTCGACTCGCGCGCCTACGTCAACCAGTTCACGCTGGTGCTGGCCGGAATCACCGATCCGCGTGCCCTCGGCAAGGCATGGCAACAGGTCGTCGACCGCACCCCCGTGCTCCGGAGCCGGATAGTCTGGCAAGACCTGGACGAACCGGTTCAGGTGGTCCATCGCCGGGCGACCGTGCCGGTCGACTACGGCCAGCCACCCCCCGAACCGACGATCATCGATCTGAACTCCTTCCCGTTACTGCACCTGACCATCACCGCGTTGGACGACAACCGGGTCGAGCTGACGTGGACCTCGCACCACGTCCTGCTGGACGGCTGGAGTACCGGATTGGTGCTCAACGACGTGTACGAGCATTACGCCGCGATCGTCGGTGACGGCCCACCGGTCTTGACCGCCCGCCGGCCTTTCCGCGACTACCTGCGGTGGCTGTCCGAACAAGACGCCGCGGCGGCGGAGCAGCACTGGCGAGCCGTACTCGCCGGATTCGACACACCGACACCCCTGCCGTTCGACCGCCAGCCGCGCGAGGCGCATCACACGGAATCGACCAAGGCCATCGAAAGCGGCATCGATGCCTGGGATCTCCGGGAGATGGCGCGACGCAACGGATTGACCGTCAACACCGTCCTCCAGGGAGCTTGGGCCCTGCTGCTGTCGCGCTACAGCGGGGAATCCGACGTCGTCTTCGGCACCACCGTCTCCGGCCGTCCGCCCGAGCTGGCCGGAGTGGAGTCGATGGTCGGCATGCTGATCAACACCATCCCCACCCGCGTGCGGGTCGACGGAGCGCAGCCCATCATCACGTGGTTGCGTGAGCTCCAGGCGGCGCAGAGCCGGTCGCGCAGCCACGACTTCGTCGCGCTGCCCACGATCCGCTCCTGGAGCGATCTACCCGCCGGTTCGCCGATCTTCGACAGCATCGTGGTGTTCGTGAACTACCCCCTCGACGACGCCAACTCCGCCGGGATTTCCGTCACCGAAGTGGAGGCCGTGGACACCACCAACCTGCCACTCACCTTGACCGCGCACGCCGACAAACGGCTCGACATCAAGCTCGCCTACGACCCACGGCTCTTCGACGAGCCGACGATCAGCCGGATGTCGGAGCGGCTTTCCCGGCTGCTGGAGGAGATCGTCGCCCACCCCGACCGCCTGGTCGACCAGCTCTCCTGGATCTCGGAAGCAACGCGGCACCGGCTGCTGGTGGAGTGGAACGATACGGCACGGCAGGTCCCGCATGTGCCGTTCCCTGTGGTGTTCGAGGCGCAGGTGGCGCGGACCCCGGACCTGACCGCTGTCGTCTTCGGCGACCAGGTGTCGAGCTTCGCCGAGGTGAATCGGCGGGCGAACCGGTTGGCCCGGCACCTTGTCGAGCACGGGGTCGGGCCGGAGCGCCTGGTGGCGTTGATGCTGCCCCGGTCCGCCGACATGGTGGTGGCGATTCTCGGGGTGTTCAAGTCGGGGGGTGCCTACCTGCCGATCGACCCGGACCTGCCGGCCGAGCGGATCGAGTTCATGCTGGGTGACGCCGACCCGTGTCTCGTCCTCGATGCCCTTCCCGACACCTCCGGTTTTCCCGGCACTGATCTGACTGACGCTGACCGGCTTTCTCCTCTTCGCCCGGAGCACCCTGCTTATGTGATCTACACGTCCGGGTCGACCGGGCGGCCCAAGGGGGTCGTGGTCGAACACCGGAGCCTGGTGAACGTCATCGCTGACCACGCCGACGGCTTTCCCGTCGAACGGCGAATCCGGGTCGCCTTGACAGCGGTGTTCTCCTTCGACGCTTCCCTGGAGGGGTTGATCTTCCTGGCTGGCGGTCACGAACTCCACGTGATCGACGACGCCACTCGCCTGAACCCCCGCGCTCTCGCCGACTACGTCGACACGCACCGCGCGGACTTCATGGACGTGCCTCCCTCCTACCTGCCGCAACTGATCGACGCGGGCCTGTTCGGCGACCACCGGCACCACCCGAGGAACCTGATGGTCGCCGGCGAAGCCATCAATCCGGAGTTGTGGCGGCAACTTTCCCGACTGCCCCGCACGACGGCGTACAACTTCTACGGACCCACCGAGTACACGGTCGACGCGGTGTACTGCCGGATCTCCGGAGACCGTCCGCTGATCGGGCGCCCGCTGTGGAACACCCGGGTGTACGTGCTCGACGCGAGCCTGCAACCCGTCCCCGTAGGTCTGCCCGGAGAGCTCTACCTCGCAGGCAACCAGCTCGCTCGCGGCTACCTCGGCCGGCCGGGCCTCACGGCTTCTCGCTTCGTGGCCTGCCCGTTCGGGAAACCCGGTGAACGCATGTACCGCACCGGGGACCTTGCCCGTTGGAACACCGACGGACAGCTGGTGTTCGTCGGCCGGGCCGACGACCAGGTCAAGATCCGCGGCTACCGGATCGAGCTCGGCGAGGTGGAGACGGCTTTGCTGCGCGAACCTGGTATCCGCGAGGCCGCGGTGATCGCCCGGGAGGACCAGCCCGGCCGGAAGCGATTGGTGGCGTATGTGGTCGGTGACCCCTCGCCGGATCTGCGTACGTCCCTGGCCGCGCGTGTGCCGGACTACCTCGTGCCGTCGGCGTTCGTCACGATGCCCGCGTTACCGATGACCTCGAACGGGAAACTGGACCGGCGCGCGCTGCCGGCACCGGAATACCTCGCCGAAAAATACGTCGAGCCACGCACGTCGACCGAACAGACGCTGACCCGGATCTGGGCTGAAGTCCTCGGTGTGGAACGGGTTGGTGTCACCGACAACTTCTTCGCCCTCGGCGGCGACTCCAGCCTGAGCATCCAAGTCGTCGTCCACGCCCGGCGCGCCGGGCTCCAGCTGGACGTCAGGCACCTGTTCACCGCGGCGACGGTCGCCGACCTGGCGCGCGAGGTCAGTGCCTGATGGCCGCGCGCTCGGCTGTTACCCCACGAAATGAGAGCCCGGAGATGAGAGACGGCATCGCCTACCAGGTACTCGTGAACGACGAGGGCCAGTACTCCCTGTGGCCCGCGGACCAAGCTGTCCCTGCCGGCTGGCGGCCCGACGGAACCACCGGCACCGAAGAAGAGTGCTGTGCCCATGTGGACGAAGTCTGGACCGACATGCGCCCCAAGGTCCTGCGCCAGGTTCTTCGCTGATGTCGCAAATGACTGGCCGACCAGGAAGGCGCCCATGACCGGGTGATGGTAAGTATTCCGAAATGCGGTGCGGTTCTTCGTCTGTTAGAACGTGGTTGTGCTGAACATCCGCCGGGTATCCGGACGCGACAACCCTGGCGAGTGCGAAGAGCACCCAGCGGCCGAAGAACCCGGCGGTGCACCGCGTGCCGGATGGCGTGATCTGCTCCGGTCCACGCACGGGAATCGCGCGGTACTGGCGACGGCGACGGTGCTGTCGCTGGCCGCCGGCGGGCTGGGACTGGCGCAGCCGTTGCTGGCGAACGGAACGATTGAAGCGTTCTCCCAGCGCGGTCCGTACGGCGTGTGGCTGGCGGTGCTGGCGTCGGTGTTCGTCGCGGAGGCCGCGATTTCCGCGGTGGCTCATTATCTGCTCGAACGCACCAGCGATGGGATCGTGCTGGGGCTGCGTCGGCGGATCGTGGAGCGGTTGCTGCGATTACCGATGAGCCGATACCAGCAGCACCGGCTCGGCGACTTGATCACCCGGGTGGCCGGCGACACCACCTTGTTGCGTGACGCGCTGGCCTACGACCTCGTCGAGGTCACCGTCGGCTCGTTCGTCACCGTAGGCGGCATCGCGATGATGATCTGGCTCGATCCCGTGCTCTTCGTGGTCGTCGCGGGGATCGTCGGGCTCACCGGCAGTCTGACTCTGCTACTGCTCAAAGGCATCCGGCGAACGGTCGAAGACGCACAGGACAGCCTCGGCGCCATGAGCGCCGAGCTGGAACGCGCGCTGTCGGCGATCCGGACCGTCCGCGTCCTGCGTGCCGAGGACCGCGAGCGTGATCGGATCATGCGCCTGGCCGACAAGGCTTTCCGCGACAGCCTGGCGACCGCGCGGCGGGAAGCCATCGTCGGACCCGCGATGACCTTGGCGGTGCACGGCTCCATGATCGCTGTGCTCGTGGTGGGCGGCCTGCGGGTGGCGGGTGGTCAAGCGTCACTGGCGGAACTGGTCGGATTCCTGCTCTATGTCACCTATATCGCTGAACCGATGGCGGGCCTGTTCGCGGTGTTCGCGATGCTGCAGCGAGGGCTGGCGGCGTTGCAGCGGATAGAGGATGTCGCCCAGCTGCCTATCGAGGCCGACGAACTGGCCAGTCCGGAATCACCGCCGAGCACCCGAACACCGGTCGACGCGCAGACGGCGGCGATCGCGTTCCGCAACGTCGATTTCGCCTACAAGCCAGACCGGCCGGTGCTGCGCGACGTGTCGTTCGTCGTGCCGCGCCATCGTTGCGTCGCGATGGTCGGCCCCTCGGGTGCGGGCAAGTCGACCATTTTTGCTCTCATCGCCCGCTTCTACGATCCCACCGCCGGGCGCATCCTGCTCGACGGACGCGACATCGTGCGACAGATGAGCGTGGACGAATGCCGGGCGGCGATCGGCCTGGTCGAGCAAAGTGCGCCGATCATGGCCGGCACCCTGCGCGAGAACATCACCTACGGTAAGCCCGAGGCCGCCGATGCGGAGATCCAGCGTGCCGTGGAACTGGCCAGTTTGACCGGTCTCGTCCGCAGGCTGCCCGCCGGTCTGGAGACCCACGTGGGAGAACACGGCGACTTGCTCTCCGGTGGCGAGCGGCAGCGGGTAGCCATCGCCCGCGCTCTGCTGCCCCGGCCACAGCTGCTCCTTCTGGACGAACCCAGCGCGCACCTCGACCCCGCCAACGAAGCAGTACTGCTTCGCACGCTTCGACAGATCGCCGCGGAATGCACGCTGCTGGTGATCGCGCACCGTCCCGCCACCGTCCAAGCTGCCGACAGCGTGATCGTGCTCGACCAAGGACGCGTGGCGGCGATGGGTCGCCACCCTCAGGTGGCCGCCGTCATCCACGACAACGCCGTCAGCAGCGAGTGAGTTCGAGGAACTCTTCCACAACGACTACGCATCCGCGCCGAACGACGAGCCGGCGTGCACCAAGCCATCCTCAGCCTGGCCTGACCTCCAAGGCCCCATGCCATCGCCGTCGACGCCGGTTCCGGCCCAGTGCAAGCACGGCGCGGCGCGGACGCAGCCGCCTTTGTGCTCGGCCTGCTCTTCGCGCTCATCCCGAATCTTCCGATCATTCGACGAGCTTGCCCGCGGTCGAGACCTCCCGGACGAACGCGGCGATCTCCGTGGGCACCGGTGCCACCGCCTCCCGGGCGACCTGTCCCGGCCCGGACCAGATCAGGTTGACCCGCAGTGCGTCGTCCGGCTCCGGGAAGTCGGCGCGGTTGTGGCAGCCGCGGGTCTCCCGACGCTCGATCGCGGCCTCCACGGTCGCGCGGGCGGCGACCAGCGACGACCGCAGGTCGAACGCGTGGGCCAGATCCTGGAAGCCGGCCAGGTCGGGATGCACGCCGACGTCCTTCGTGGTCGCTTCGATGTCGTCGAGCCGGCCCAGTGCCGTCGTCAGGCCCGCCTCGTCGCGCACCACACCGGCGTGCTCGGTCATCGTGTCGCGGACTGCCCGCTGCAGGGAGCGGACGTTCTCCGGCCCGTTCGCCGCGAGCAGCTGATCCACCTCGTCGCGGGCCTCGGCGACCGCCGCGGTGCCGCGCTGCTGGACGTCGAGCCCGGCGGAGTAGTCCGCGGCGGCGTCGCCCGTGATCCGGCCGTAGACGAGCAGCTCGATCAGCGAGTTGCCGCCGAGCCGGTTGGCCCCGTGCAACCCGCTGGCGGCCTCGCCGATGGCGTACAGGCCCGGCACACCGGTGCCGTGGTCGTCCGGACGCACCCACACCCCGCCCATCGAGTAGTGGGCCGTGGGTGCGACTTCGATCGGCGTGGTGGTGATGTCGAGCATCTGCAGCTCGATCAGCGTCTGGTAGACGCGGGGGAGGCGCTGCATGATCGTTTCGCGGGGGAGGTGCGAGACGTCGAGCCACACCCCGCCGTTCCGGCTGCCCCGGCCCTCCTTGATCTCGGTGTAGGCGGCGAGGGCGACGCGGTCGCGGGTGGACAGCTCCATCCGGGCCGGGTCGTAGCGGGCCATGAACCGCTCGCCGAGCTGGTTGCGCAGGATGCCGCCCTCGCCGCGGGCCGCCTCGGACACGAGCGTGCCGGCCGCGTCCTCGGGGGCGATCAGACCGGAGGGGTGGAACTGGACGAGCTCGGGATCGCGGATGCGCGCGCCCGCCGTGAGGGCCAGCCGGAACGAGTCGCCGGTGTTCTCGTCGCGCCGTGACGAGGTCCGCCGCCAGATCCGGGTGTGCCCGCCCGCGGCCAGGATCACGGCGTCGGCGTGGATCAGGTAGCGGGTCCCGTCGCGCAGGTCGAACCCGTAGGCGCCGAAGACCACGCCGTCGTGCGTGAGGATCCGGGTCACGTACAGCGTGTCGATGATCGGCACGGCGAGCTGCCGGGCCCGGTTCACCAGGGTGCGCTGGATCTCCAGGCCGGTGTAGTCGCCGGCGAACGCGGTCCGCCGGAAGGCGTGCGCGCCGAAGAACCGTTGTGAGATCCGGCCGTCGGTTTCGCGCGCGAACGGCATGCCCCAGCTTTCCAGCTCCGCGATGCCGCGGGCGGCGCCCTCGGCGACGATCCGGACGGTGCGCGGGTCCGCGAGGAAGTAGCTCTCCTGCAACGTGTCCGCGGCGTGCTGCTGCCAGGTGTCTTCGGGGTCCATGGTGCCGAGTGCGGCGTTGATCCCGCCCGCGGCCAGGTTGGTGTGGGCGTCCGCGCTGGGTCGCTTGCCCACCAGGAGGACGTCGGTGCCGCGTTCGGCCAGCTGGATCGCCGCCCGCAGGCCGGAGCCGCCGGTGCCGATCACCAGTACGGAGGTCGCGAGCCTGCGCTCGGTCGGGTTCATGCGTGGTCCTCTCGTCGTCCGGTGAAGGCGCCCGGCGGTGGGTGGGACCAGCCACGCTCTGCTTGACGCGTACTCCGGAGAGCCGTCTGAAACCCGGTGTTCCCGCTCTTACCTCGCGGCTCGGCCGGGCACCTTTCACCACTAGGACATGGCAACCCGCGCGAATGTGACTGCCTCCTGCGTCACACATTCCCGCGCCCGTTTGTCCTTGCTGCGGAAGCGCGTTCGCCGAGCGAAGGGAAACGTCGTGAAGGTCGTGGTTATCGGAGGAACCGGGCTGATCGGTTCGAAGGTGGTCGCCAAACTGGGCGAACACGGGCACGAGGCGGTCGCCGCCGCCCCGAACACCGGGGTGAACACCCTCACGGGAGAAGGGCTGGCCGAGGTGCTCGAGGGTGCCGCGGTCGTGGTGGACGTGTCGAACTCGCCGTCGTTCGCCGACGACCCGGTGATGGAGTTCTTCCGGACTTCCACCACCAACCTGCTCGAGTGCTCGGCGAAGGCCGGGGTCGGGCACTACGTGGCACTGTCGGTGGTCGGCACGGACCGCATGCTGGAGTCGGGCTACTTCCGCGCCAAGAGCGTCCAGGAGCGGCTGATCCGCGAGTCGGGCCAGGCGTACTCGATCGTGCACGCCACCCAGTTCTTCGAGTTCGTCAAGACCATCGCGGACGTCAGCACGGTCGACGGCGTGGTCCATCTGCCGCCGGGGCTGATCCAGCCGATGGCCGCCGAGGACGTCGCCGCCGGGGTCGGACACGTCGCGGTGGGGCGGCCGGTGAACGGGATCCGTGAGATCGGCGGCCCGGAACAGTTCCAGCTCGCCGAACTGGTGCGCAAGGGCCTTGTGGCGCACGGTGATCCCCGTGAGGTCGTGGTCGACGAGCAGGCCACCTACTACGGGGTGCGGCTGAGCGAGCGGATGCTGCTCCCGGGCCCGGACGCCCGGCTCGGGGAGATCACGTTCGACAAGTGGCTCGCGCAGCAATGACCACGGCAGCGAAGATCTCGATCCCCGGCTACGTCGCGGGGATCTGGGACGTCGACCCCGTGCATTCCGACGTGTCCTTCACCGTCCCGCACATGATGGTGAGCAAGGTGCACGGCCGGTTCGGGCGGTTCACGGGCCGGATCGTGACGGGCGAAGACGTGACCGGCTCGTCGGTCACCGCCACGGTCGAAGCCGCTTCAGTGGACACGGGCAACGAGTGGCGGGACAAGGACGTGCGCTCGGAGTCGTTCCTCGACGTCGAGAACCATCCACTGTGGACTTTCCGCTCGACCGGCGTGCGGATCGCCGGCGACGGCCTCGTCGTCGACGGCGACCTGACGATCAAGGGCGTCACCCGGCCCGTGTCGCTGGCGCTCGAGGTGAACGGCATCGTGCCGGACACCGCCGGTGGCACCCGGGCCGGCATCTCGGCTTCGACGACCATCGACCGCAACGACTTCGGCGTCACCGTCAAGCTGCCGCTCGACGGCGGTGGGGTCGTGGTCGGCGAGAAGGTGCAGATCACCCTCGAGATCGAGGCGGTGCTGCGCCCGGCGTGACCCGCCAGGTGTGCTCGGCGTGGAGGGGCTCTTCCGGTGCAGGGAGAGCCCCTCCACGCTGCTTTGTCAGCGTTCTGTTTCGGCGTAGCCGGCTGCCAGGCCTTCCAGCACCTCGTCCCGGCTTATTTCCCATCGGGCGAGCCCGGCATCTGCTCGCGGCACGCTGGTGGTAGCCGGTCCCGACCTCTGTCACGCAGACGAGAAGGCGCGGGACCTCGCCCGTCTGCTCTCCGAAAGCATCGTCCTGACCGGATCCGACGCCTCGGCCTCGCGCACGCTCGGCGTGTTTTGTGCGCCGTGAACGTCAGCGTTGGTTCGCGTCCGGTCGGACGCGGTCGCGGAAGGCGGCCGGCGTCGTTCCGGTGCGGTGCTGGAAGTACTTGGAGAAGTTGGACGGATCGTCGAAGCCAAGGTCTGCGGCGATCCGCGCCACCGGGTCGCGGCCGTGGGCCAGCTGGCGTTTGGCTTCGAGGACGATGCGTTCGTCCACGAGCTGCTTCGCGGACAGGCCGGTGTTCTCGCGGGCGAGGCGGTTGAGGGTGCGGGTCGAGTAGCCCAGCCGGGTGGCGTAGTCGGCGACCTTGTGCCGGGTCCGGAAGCTGTTCTCCAGCTCGTCGCGGAACCACACGAACGCCTCGTGCGTGGGCGGGCGGCGGCCGCTGCCCTCCGGGACGGCCATCATCAGCAGGAGCAGCGCGGCGGCCAGCGCGCGGGCGAGTGCGGCGTCCCGCAGGCTCGTGTCCGGCGCGACGGCGGTGGCGAGCGCGGTGGCGAGCGCGGCCGCCGCCGGTGTGTCGGCGACCGTCGCGGCGGCCCAGTGGTTGGGCGTCGCCACGCCGGCGGCCCGGATGAGCTCCCAGGTTCCGGTGTCGATCGCGGACCGGGTGAACAGGAACACCGGGCCCTCGATGTGGTCGATGGCGCCCCACTGCTGCACCTGGCCGGAGCGCACCCAGAGCAGGTCGCCGGGCGCGAGCGGATAGCCGGTGAAGTCGACGGTGTGCACGGCGTGTCCGGCCTCGATCTCGATCAGCAGGTCGAAGCCCAGGCGCTGGGGCGCGACGAACTCGTGCGGTCCGCTGCGGGCCCGCATGCGCGCCAGCGACGTGCGCTCGATCTCGCCGGTCACCCCGGGCGGCGGCTCGTATCGGACGGGCCGGATGTTCTGTCCCATTTTTACCATGATAGGTCACGTGACGACCGTGAAAAGACCAGGTGGCGTTCCTAGTCTGTGGTCATGGCAGTGAAATTGACCTATGTGTTCGACGCTTACTGCGGCTGGTGCCACGGCTTCGGCCCGGCGGTCGCCGGGTTCGCCGCGGCGAACGCCGGGCGGATCGAGCTGGAGGTCGTCAGCGGCGGCCTGTTCACCGGCGCCCGCGTCGCGCCGATCGGCACCATGCCCTACGTCGACGGCGCCAACGCCCGCATCGTCGAGCTGACCGGCGCCGAGTTCGGTCCCGGCTACCGCGCCCTCGTCGCCGACGGCCGGTTCCGGATGGATTCCACGGCCGCTGCCACCGGCTTCGCCGCGTTGCGGACGGTCGCGCCGGATCGGGCCCTGGAGGCGGCCGAAGCGATGCAACAGGCGTTCTACATCGACGGACTGAGCCTCTCCGAACCGGAGACCTATCGGCACCTCGCCGGCCGGCTGGGCCTCGACGCCGACGACGTGCTGACCGCGTTCGCCTCCTCTGGCGCTTCGGCGGCGCAGGACTTCACCCGCGCCGCCCGGCTGGGCGTCACCGCCTACCCGACGCTGCTGCTGCACACCGCGACCGGCGTCGTGCGGCTCGGCGGCCCGACCTCGTCCGCCGCCCATCTGACCGACGCCCTCGACCGCCACCTCACCTCCGTTTCGCACTGAAACCCCGGAAGGACCGAACCATGAGCACCCTCGGCTACCAGATCATCGATGCGGCCGACACCTCGCTGAACAAGACCAGCGTGCTGGTCACCGGCGAGACGGAAGCCGTCGTCGTCGACGCGGCCTTCACTCGGGCCGACGGCCACCTGATCGTCGCCGCGGTCCTCGACTCCGGCAAGCGGCTCACCACCGTGCTGATCACCGCCGGCGACCCCGACTTCTACTTCGGCGCCGAAGTCATCGCCGACGCCTTCCCCGAGGCGGTGTTCCTCGCGCCCGCCGACGTCATCGAGCACATCCGCGACACCTACGAAAAGAAGCTGATCGCGTGGGCGCATCTGGGCGCCAACCTGCCCACGCGCCTGGTGGACATCGCGCCGCTGACCGCGCCGTCGGTCACCGTGGACGGCATCGCTCTCGAGGTCCGGCGCGGCAGCACGGCGCTGGGCGACCGCGCCTGGTACGTCTTCGAGCCGGCGGAGCGCGCGCTGCTCGGTGGGGTGCTGTTGTTCGAGGGCCTACACGTCTGGACCGCCGACAGTGGCAGCACCGAACAGCGCACGGAATGGCTCCGCGTCCTCGACGACCTCGAGGCGCTCGAACCGGCCTTCGTGGTGGCCGGCCACCGGGTCGCCGGCGCCCCGGCCGACCTGACGGCGATCCGGCACACCGGCGAGTACCTGCGGTTCTTCGAGAAGACCGTCGCCGAGTCCGCTGACGCCGCCGAGGCCGAGGAGCGGCTGCTGGTTACCTACCCGGACGCCGGCCTGAAGATCGCCGCGTCGCTCGGCACCAAGGTCGCGAAGGGCGAGATGACATGGGGCTGACCGAGGACACCGCGCCCGCCGCCGTCGTCCGGCGTCAGTACCTCGCCTCCGCGGCGGGCGATCTCGCCGCCCTGCGCGAGACGCTCGCCCCGGACGTCGAGTGGACGGAGATGGCCGGGTTCCCGCTCGCCGGCACCTACCGCACACCGGAGGGCGTCACGAGCGGTGTCATGGAGAAACTGGCCCAGGACTGGGAGAACTGGACGGCCCATGATGACACCTACGTCGTCGACGGCGAGAACGTCGTCGTCCTCGCCCGTTACACCGCGACGCACCAGGCGACCGGCAAACCGTTGAACGTCCGGGTGGCCCACCACTTCACGGTGCGCGGCGGCCTGATCGTCCGGTTCGAACAGTTCGTCGACACCGCGCTGGTCCGCGACGCCGCCACGTCATGACGCGGGCCGGACGCGTACGGAGCAAGCAGCGAGGGCCGAGAGTTCTTCGACGATAGCGTGAATTCTTGGCTGAGCGGGTCGCGTCCGGCTCCACTTTGGTCGAAGTCGTCCGGGCCCCGGCGGGGCACTACGACAACGAACTCCTGGCAGAGCGGCGTGTGGGCACCGACCGATCGACCAGGAGGTTTCCTGGTCTTCGCGCCAAACGCCCTCGACCCGGCCGCCTTCCGAGGGCGCGTAGGGAATCCGTCGGCTTTATTGTTGCCACGGCTGCGGGCTAGAGCAGCTGCCAGGCGCGGGTCAGGGTGTCGCGCAGGATCTGCTCCATCTCGTCGAACTGGCGCTGGTCGCAGATCAGCGGCGGCGACAGCTGCACGACCGGTTCGGCGCGGTCGTCGGCGCGGCAGTACAGCCCGGCCTCGAACAGCGCGTTGGAGAGGAAGCCACGCAGGACCCGCTCGGACTCGTCCGCGCTGAACGTCTCCTTGGTCGTTTTGTCCTTCACTAGTTCGATGCCGTAGAAGAAGCCTGCGCCGCGGATGTCGCCGACGATCGGCAGGTCGGTCAGCCTGTCCAAAGTGGACCGGAAGGCGGTCTCGTTCGCCAGCACGTGGCCGTAGAGGTCCTCGCGCTCCATCAGGTCGAGGTTGGCCAGCGCCACCGCGCACGACACCGGGTGCCCGCCGTAGGTGGACCCGTGCATGAAGGTCGTGGCGCCGTGCGTGAACGGCTCCATCAGGCGCTCGCTCGCGAGCACCGCGCCCAGCGGCGCGTACCCGGACGTCAGCCCCTTCGCGGTGGTGATGATGTCCGGCTGGTAGCCGTACCGCTTGGCCGCGAAGTCGTACCCCACCCGGCCGAACGCGCAGATCACTTCGTCGGACACCAGCAGCACGTCGTGCTTGTCGCAGATGTCGCGGACCCGGGCGAAGTAGCCGGGCGGCGGCACGAAACACCCACCGGTGTTCTGCACCGGCTCCAGGAACACCGCGGCGACGGTGTCCGCACCCTCGAACTCGATCGCCTGCTCGATCCGGTCGGCGGCCCAGCGGCCGTAGGCTTCGTAGTCGTCAGCGTGCTCGGGCGCACGGTAGAAGTTCGTGTTCGGCACGCGCAGGGTGCTCGGCACCAGCGGCTCGAAGTCCGCCTTCGCGCCCGGGATGCCGGTGATCGAGAGCGCACCCTGCGACGTCCCGTGGTAGGCCAGCGCGCGGCTGATCACCTTGTGCTTGCCCGGTTTCCCGACGAGCTTGAAGTACTGCTTGGCGAGCTTCCACGCCGTCTCGACCGACTCTCCCCCGCTCACGGTGAAGAACACGCGGTTCAGGTCGCCGGGTGACGCGTCGGCGAGCCGCGAAGCCAGTTCGATCGCCGTCGGGTGCGCGTGGCCCCACAGCGGGAAGTAGGCCAGCTGCTTCGTCTGCCGCGCCGCGGCCTCGGCGAGTTCCTCGCGGCCGTGGCCGACCTGCACCGCGAACAGCCCGGCGAGCCCGTCCAGGTAGCGCCTGCCGTGGGCGTCCCAGATGTAGGCGCCTTCGCCGCGCACGATCACCGGGACGTCGGTCTCGTCGTAGGCGGAGTGGCGGGTGAAGTGCATCCAGAGGTTGCTGCGGGCGGCCCGCGCCAGACCCGAGGCGTCAGCGGTGGCGTGGTCGGCGGTAGTGGTCATGCCTCAGTTATCGCACGCTTCAACCTGTCGAAGCAAGCGATTCAATCGTCCAGGCTGCCTTGCGCGACTAATTCATGTTCAATATACGGCGCTCGCCTTCGGATTTAGTCGTCATGCTCCGTGACTGCCCCACTGGTAGGTCTGCTTCCGCAGCTTGAGGTAGACCAGCGCCTCCGCGTGCCGGACACCGGGCAGCGCGCGGATCCGCGTCGAGATCAGCTGGAGCAGCGCCTCGTCGTCCGCGCAGACGGCCTCGCAGAGAACGTCGTAGCGCCCGGCGCAGAGGATCACGTACGCGATTTCGTCCATTTCGGCCAGCGCGTCGCCCACCGGCTCCAGCGGGCCGTCGACGGTGATCGCGACCATCGCCTGGCGGAACAGCCCGACCTGCAGGGGATCCGATACCGCGACGATCTGGATGACGCCGGAGTCCGACAGCCGCTGCACCCGCTGCCGGACCGCCGCCTCCGAGAGGCCGACCGCCTTGCCGATCGTCGCGTAGGCGCGCCGCCCGTCCTCCTGCAGCTGCGCGATGATCTGCCGCGAGATGTCGTCGAGCACCGGCGGGACGGGCCGGCTGGGGGTGTCCTGGCTGCTCACGCCCCGGATCATCCCCGACACGGGCGACGCAGGGCAAACCCGGCGAAATCGTCACGGGCAGTCACCGGATCCGAAGGCCGCACCACGCTCAGGCAACGGATTTAGTCGTCTTTGTTCCGTTGGCAACGCTGAACGGTGCTGTCACGTCCGCCGTGCCTTCTCCCTGGCGGGAGGGAACCCCATGCCCCGCACTCCCGCTCCGCCCGCGGGCGAAGTCGCAACGAAAGCTGAGCAGTCCCAGTCCGACGAGTTGGTCGATGTGCCGTTTCACGGTGGAGGCGCTGGTCTTCAGCGCGGTTGCCAGGGCTTGGTGCGAGGCCCGTCCGTCCTGGGCCAGGTGCGCGAGGATGGCCCGGTCGGCGGGCGTGACCTGACGTACGTCTCGGCCGGTGGGCGCGGACTTGGTAGCGGCGGTGAGCTGGGCTCGTTGCCCAGGAGCCAGTGCGTCGATCCGCCAGCGCCCGGCCTCGGTGAACATGTGGGTGTAGCGGTTGAGCGCACCGGCCACCGCGGCGGCGCTGCTCAGTGCGCAGCCGGGTCGCCTCCACCCTGTCCGCCGACCCGATGGAGCAGGTCACCGCCGAACTCGGGGACACACCAGGCTTCTTCCAGCCCTACACCCCAACTGCTCGCTCAGTGGGTCCAGGTCTTCGGCAACCCCCTCACCTGGGGCGACCTGCCGTGGCTCCGCTCACTCACCGACCTGCCACTGATCGTCAAGGGCATCGGCCACCCGGAGGACGCCCGGCGCGCCAAGGACGGCGGTGTGGCGGCCTCTACTGCTCCAACCACGGCGGCCGGCAATCCAACGCGCCCGCGCGATGCTGTCGGGGCCGGACACGACGCTCGGATCGCCGCCGACATACCGTGGGGCGGGTGTTTCATTCCGCTGGTGAGGCCGGTTTCTCGGTGGTCGTCCTCGTGATGGGCGTGGCCTGCGGATGGGGTGTGACGGACGCGGTGTCCGCTGCCGCGTCGCTGGCCGCGGCCATCTTGAGGAGGGGGAGTGCGGCGATGAGTGTTCCGGCGGTGAGGAGGATGCTCAGGACGCCGGCACCCATGTTGTCCATGATCGCGCCGACGGCCAGGGGGCCGATGCCACCACCGAGTGCTCCGCCGCCGCTGAGGGCGGCCACCCACCGTCCGGTGGAGTCGATGATCGAGGCGGCGGCGATTACCTGTACCAGGACGGCCAACTGGCACGTCTGCCAGATGGCGGCGGTGGCGATGAACAGAGTGGGGCTGTGGGTGACGATGAGAAGCCCCGTGCTGAACGCTTCGACGACGACGAACCCGGCCATCGAGTGCAGGCGGCCGAAACGCTTCACGGCGAGCGGTGCGGCTACGGCTCCGGCGAGTGCGACGACACTGGAGATGGCCAGGACGGCGGAGAGCACAGAGGCGGACATACCGGTGTGGCCGCGCCCCACGACGGAGGCATAGGACCACACTCCCTGCGTGACGGCCATCAGGAGGCCCGCGCCGACCAGCAGCGCGGCGGAGGGACGGGCTGGCCGGGAGGCTGCGTTGGGGGCGGTCGCGGAAGGACTGCTCGCCGGGTCCGGGCCGTCGGGGAGGTTGCCTACCAGGAACCAGCAAGGCAGGCAGCACGCGGCCAACAGGAAGAAGCCGGTTCCCCCGCCTGCGGACTCGTTGACCGCCGGGACGGCGACGAGCAGCAGTGCACTCGCGAACAGAGCGCCGGTAATGGCGATCGAGGAGGTCTTGTCGGCGTCGTCGCCGGCGCCGGCCAGGGCGGCGGTGGAGGCGGCGTAGACGGCTCCGAGTCCGGCGCCGAGCAGCAGGCTGGCCCCGATCAGCGTCAGGATGTCGAAGGCGACGGCGGCGCCGACGAATCCTGCAGCGGCCAGGGCCAGCCCTGTGCGGGCCATCCGGACGCGGCCGGGGCGGGCGGCGCGGTTGGCGAGCAGGAGGGTGGTGACCGCGACCGCCATCAGCTGGCTGGCTGCGACGAGTCCGGCGCTGGTGCCGGACAGGTCGAAGCGGTCGGCGAAGTCGTCCACGTAGACGGGCATCACGTTGGTGCCACTACTGCCGAGCGTGACTCCGGCGATCAGTGCGGCGGTGACGGTGAACGTCAGCGCGGTGCCGCTGTTCGTTTTCACTGAATGACACCTCAGAACTGGTAGGGGGTCGGTGCCGTGTCCAGTGCTGGAGCGGCGAATGGAGCCTCCGGGCAGAGAGGGCAGACTCGACCGGACGCGTGGTGGGCGCAGGCCGGCGGCCGGATTGACGAAGTGCTACAGCTTCCGCAGCAGCCGGGTCGGAGTCCGGGCCAGCAGGTATTCGACGACGGCCCAGGGCACTCGGGGCACCGTCGCGTGGACGGCGCCGGACTCGACGCGGTCCATGATCTTGCGGGCGCCCGTGCGGGTGTCGATGAGGAACGGTCGTTTGTCGCCCAGGGCTTCGTTGATCGGGGTGTCGATGTAGCCGGGGGCGACCGTGGTCACGGTGATGCCGCTGTTCCACAGCTCGCCGCGGAGTGACTGGAGGTACCTCGTGAACCCTGCCTTGGAGGCGTAGTACGGCGCCCCGCCCGGCAGGCCCGCCACGGCCACGACGGAGGTCACGCCCACCATGCCCGCAGCCCTGCCTGCGGAAGTGCGCGACGGACGCGTCGATGGTCGCCATCGCACCCAGCAGATTGACGTCGACCACCGCACGGTGCGCCTCGAAGTGGCCCTCCCCGATGTTGCCCTCGGCGTCGGCCCCCGCGTTGGCGATGACCAATCCGAGTTCGCCGAACTGCCGGACCGCGTCGTCGACCGTCCGCGCCACGGCCTCGTACTCGGTCACGTCCAGGGCGGCCACGGTCACCGAACGCTGCGGGAACGCGGTGGTGAGCACTGCCCGCAGTTCTTCCAGGATCTCGATTCTGCGCGCGGTGAGGTACACGTCGTAGCCGCGGGCGCACAGCTCGGTGGCCAGCGCCTTGCCGATGCCCGAGCTGGCACCGGTCAGGAACGCGGTTCGCGCGGGCAGCGGCGGCCGGCCCGGGTCGACGAAGGGCAGCTTCCCGAGCAGGCGGCGCGCGGTGGACAGTTCAGTGCCGTTCATCGGTCACCGTTCCTCTTGGATGGCGGTCGTGCGTTGTCCTTTGTGAGTGGCAGAGAGCGGGCCGAACGACCTCGTCGTCATCATGGCCATCCGTTCAATCTGTGTCAACAGTGGTGACAACTCTGCTTACCCCAACGTTGTCACCACTGTTGACACCGTCGGATCGGCAAGTCAGGGTTGAGGGTGCCGAGCTTGGCATGTCCATGCGATGAAGGGGGCTCCGTGGTGCGCAAGGAAACGGGTGGATGGCTGCTGGGAGCCGCCGCTGCGGCGGGAGCCGGGGCACTGTGGCTGTGGCGCCACCAGGACGAGGTGATGACCCGTCGCCCGGTCAACGAGTGGACGTTCACTCACATGAATCTCCTCATGCCCGCCGAAGACCTCCGCCGCGGAGGGGATGTGTTCCCGCTGCCCCGGCGACCGCGTCTCCTGGAGGTGACCTACGACCTCGGAGGGCGGGAGCGGAGCCTTGCCGAACTGCACGATCGAACGAACACCACCTCGTTCGTCGTGCTGCATGGTGGCGAGATCGTCCACGAGTCGTATCCGGGGTACTTCGCCGGGAACGACGTGCGGTTCCAGCTGTTCTCGATCACCAAATCGGTGACGTCGATGCTGATCGGGATCGCCCTCGACGAGGGGGCGATCAAGGACGTGACCGAGCCGGTGACGGTCTACTGCAGCGGACTGGCCGGCTCCGCCTTCGACGGCGTGACCATCGAGCATCTGCTCGACATGAGCAGCGGAGTGGGCGACCTGGAGATCTACACCGTTCGGGACAATTTGATCAACCGGTTCACCAAGGCCGCCACAGGTGGCGGCTCGCTGCACGAGGTCGTGTCCTCAGCCGAGCGTGCGACCGAGGCCGGCACGCAGTTCAACTACTCGACGATCGACACCCAGATCCTGGGATGGGTGCTGGAATCCGCCACCGGCCACTCCCTCGCGCAGTACGCCACGGAGCGCCTCTGGAGCCGCATCGGCGCCGAGCACGACGCCTACTACTGGCTCACCCGCAAGCACCCGCGTACCGCGATCGGCGGCGGCTCGCTCAATGCCACCGCCCGCGACATGGCCCGGCTGGGGCTGTTGATGTCGCGTGGCGGAGAGCTGAACGGACAGCGCATCGTGCCCGAGGAATGGGTGGCGCGCAGCCGGGGCCGCGGGGTGGCGCACCTGGAGGTCGGCGCGCTCGGCCCCAGCGGCTACCCGCATTACGGGTACAGCAACCAGTGGTGGACGCTCGGCGGCGAGCGACGTCCGTTCACCGCGGTGGGGATCCACGGCCAGTACCTGTACGTGGACCCGGACGCCGACGTGGTGATCGTCAAGACCAGCGCGTGGCCGACAGCGGACGACCCCACGCGTGACGCGGAGTCCATCACGGCACTGCGGGCGGTGGCCGACCACCTGCAGGAGAACCACCGTTGACAACACCGTCGATAAGATGACGGCCATGACGCCCGCGAAGACCAACTCGGCAAGAGCCACTTCCGCGGGGCGGAAGCGGCGTCCGGCATCCTTCCTCACCCCGGATCTGATTCTGGACACCGCGATGGCCGTGATCGAGACCGACGGTCCGGAGGCGCTCACCTTCCGCCGGCTGGGCACTGATCTGGGCGCCGACCACACAGCCGTACTGCGGCACTTCCGCGGCAAGGACGACCTGCTGCTCGCCCTGGCCGCCCGGCTGGTCAACGATGCCCTGCACGACTTCGCACCATCGGAGAGCTGGCGCGAGACCCTCGCGTCACTCGCCCGGCGGATCCGGGCCGCCTGCCTGCTGCACCCCGGGGTGGCCGTCCTGGTCGCGGCTCGCACCTCGCGGCGCGAGCCGGAGTTCCAGGGCGCCGACGTGGTCATCGGCGCCCTGCTCAAAGCCGGCCTCCGCGGCCGCGAAGCGGCCTCGTACTACCGAGTCCTGGCCGACACGGCACTCGCCGCCGGCGCCTTCGAAGCTTCCTTCAACGTGCTGGACAAAGGCGCTCAGGAAGGCGACCGGCTGGCTTGGCGCCGCGAGTACCTGACGGCCTCGCCACAGCGGTATCCGAATCTGGCACAGGTCGCCCCCTATCTCGCGGAAATCGAGGAGGAGGGCCGGTTCGAGACCGCGATCGGCCTGTTCCTCGACGCCGTGGAGCTCCGCGCGCAGCGCGCCCGCGGAGAAGGAAGCGAACACACGGAGAACTGACACCTCGTCGGGCAACAGGGGCGACCGGCGAGAACGCGCAAGCGCTGGCCGGCTTGGGGAAGATGTGGCCGCCATCGACAGTGCTGCGGCTCGCCGCCTTGCGGCCACCTCCCACATGCGGGCCTCACACGCCGGCGACCCCGGACTGGCGACCTGGGCGGGACCGGCCGCGCAGACCACCCGCGGCACTGCCCGGCTGCGAAACCCTGCCGGCATACCCACCGCGGTCTCGATGACCGGGCACCTCGCCTTGCACGCCGCGGCCGCTGCCCGCTTCTACCCCCCTTTCGTGACGGTCTGCCGAACTGGCGGAGGCGCGGTAGTGCGGGGGCCGGTGTGTCACCGGTGCGGTTGGCAAACCCCTTCAGCGGAAGCACGCGCGGACGGCGGTGGTGAAATCCGGCGGGGAGACCGCGTGTGAGGGGTTGCGGGTGCCCGACCAGCGAGTTACCGCTGAAACCGGCCCGTACTCCGGCGACCACGCCCGTATCCCGGCGGGCCCCCTTACAGACACCCCAGCACCGGGGTCCCACGGGGAGCAGCGGGTGGGTAGCACTTGCCACCACCCGTTCGGGCATGTATATATTACAGTCGTAAGACAAACGGCCGTAATATAACTGCGCGGAGCCACGGTCCTCGCGCCATAGCCGATGAGGTCAGATGACGACGACGAAGAGCATGACGTGGGTCGACGTGCCCACCCGCACGATCGACGTCGGCGGGGTGCCGTTCGCCTACCGGGAGCTCGGTCCGGCCGAGGGCGTTCCGGTGGTGTTCCTGCACCATCTGATGGCTGTCCTTGATGACTGGGACCCCAGGGTCATCGACGGCATCGCCGCCCATCGCTGGGTGATCGCGTTCGACAACCGCGGGGTCGGCGCGTCCGGAGGATCCGTGCCGGACACCGTGGAGGAGATGGGTCGCGATGCCGTCGCCTTCATCCGGGCGATGGGACTCCAGCAGGTCGACCTCCTCGGATTCTCCCTCGGCGGCGGAGTCGCCCAGATGGTGGTCCTGCAGGCACCCGAACTCATCCGCCGGATGATCCTGGCCGGCACCGGCCCCCGCGGCGGCGGCGGCATCAAAGAGATCAACAAGGTCGTGGTCAAGGCCTATGCCAAGTCCGCGCTCACCCTGAAAGACGCCAGGACATTCCTGTTCTTCCCGCGCGACGCCGAGGGCAAGCAGGCCTCGAAGGACTACCTCGCCCGGCTCAAGGAACGCACCCACAATCGCGACGAAAAGATCTCCCTGCAGGCTCGACGGGCGCAGGTGAAGGCCATCCGCGCGGCCGGACTGGACCAACCCGACGACCTCTCAGTGATCACCCAGCCGGTCTTCGTCGCCAATGGCGATCACGACCTCATGGTCGCGAGCAGCAACTCCACCGACATGGCCCGCCGGATCCCCAACGCCCAGCTGAAGATTTACCCCAACTCCGGGCACGGCGGCGTCTTCCAGCACCACCGGCAGTTCGTCTCCGAGGTTGTCGGGTTCCTCGATGCCTGAGAGGTCCGACAGGTCGGTCGCCGGGAAGGTCGCCACCGAGAGTGTGACGCCAGTAACCGTAGCTGGCGTGCGCGGCCAGGTCCGAGCGTTTCATGGTTTCCCGCGACATGCCGCACGGCACCGGGGTGGCGCCGGTGATCCACATGTTGTCGAACCGGGACGGGCAGCATGCGGCCAGCCAGCGTGAGGATCACCTTGCACAACAACGATTGCGCCGACTTGAGCCGTTTATAGTAGTCGGACTGGGTCCGGTCGTCTTCCGTGGTTCCGCCGATCACCACCGCCGCCAGGGAACGACTGCACGGCGGTCTGCTCCGTTGCCGGTCAGGAGCGGGGGGTGCGCGCGTCGAGGATCCCGTCCAGCATGGTGTCGATGATCCACGCGCTTCGATCTTCATGACTGCCTCGGACGAAGATCGCCGATCCGAGTTGCTTGAGCGTGGGATGCCGTGCCGGATCGGCTGACTCGAGTGTGCTCACGAGGTCGCTGAGTTCTTGCTCGCCGTTCTCCTGCCGGCCGTCCCACTCCGCCGCGGCGGCGGTGGCCTGCTGGAGCAGCAGGTCGGTCGCCCGGGCCGCCGCTTCCGGCTGGACGCCCGCCGTCGTCAGCAGGCGCATCAGCAGTTCGATCAGGTCGAGGTAGTGCGGTCCGTCGGGCCACACGAACAACGCGGACCGCGCGGTCACAGCGGCGCCCCACACTGGCGCACTGAGATGGTCGGTCCGGCACCAGGGTTCACGTCTCGGGACGTCCTGGACCGGGCCGACGTTCTCGACCGGGCGGAGTCCCTGATCGAGCTCATGGGCGGACCAGGTGAAGGCACGTCTCCTCGCCGACCTGGCGGCCCGCGCCCGGCCGAGAGGCGGCATCGGTCAGGCAAGCACGAGAGGCTTTCCAGAACGTCGACGTTGTTGCTGACGTCGATGGACTGGACGTCAGCAACGATCTGCTGCGCATCGTTGCGGACGTCGTCGCTGTGACCGACGGCGCCGCCGGTGTTGCCGTTGTTGACGGGTGAGTTCTGGCTCGCGAGGCCGATGACGCCGAGCTGGTTGCCGATGAGGTTCCGCGGAGCGGCGGGTGAAGCGTTGGCATTCGACGCCCACTGCGCTATAACGTCCAAGCGCATCGTCAGCCCGTGATCACGAGCCAGCGGCTCTTCTTCCTTACCTCAGATCGGTAGCGTTGGACGCCGTCTAAGTTGGGTTCGCCGCCGTAGCTGGCGAGGTGCTGCCACATAGAAGCGCCGCTCGTCAGATGCGGTGTGTTGCACCATCCTTCTGGAGGTCCAGCCCTGTTTGGCACCAGCCAGTCCGCAAAACCGGCCCCCGGTCGAGTGCGCCTCTCCGGGAAGCCGTAGCCGGAGAAGGCTGCGGCAGAATGTCGGCTCCGGTGGCATCGCGTTCGAGGTTCGCGACGCTGCTGCGGCAGGTCCGCGCGAAGTCTCCGGACGTGGCCGAGGTGGCCGCCCGCCGGTGCGTCGGGATCATGATCGACGGGCTCGGCGCGCGGCCGGGCAGCGAATTGCCGGGCGGTCCGATCACGGCACAGGACCTCGATCCCGACGACCGGAAATGATCTTTCCACTGGGTGATTCGCGAACTTTGCCGTGACCTTAATGTGATCTTCCTGTTATCTGTGCTAGCGTTCCGCGTTGTTCCGCCGACAGTGCAGGAACAAGATCGGGATGCCGCGAGATCGAAGGTAGAAAATGAATCGTAGAGTGCTGGCCGGGCTACTGGCCGTTCCGCTGGTTTCGCTGGGGGTCGCAGGATGTCGTCAGCCGGTCGCCGGCGCGGCCGGGACACCGTCTTCCGAGGTGCCCGCCACGACGAGCGTGCCGACCACGGCACCCAGTGTGACCAGCACTTCCGCCGTGCCTGCCACCTCGACGTCGAGTTCGTCCCGGGCGACGTCGAGTTCGTCCCAGGCGGCGCCGCCCGCGTCCAGCACGCCTTCCGTGGCGCCGGTGCGCAGTTGCAGCAACCCGTCCTTCACGACGAGCGACCCCGACGGCGGCTGGTCGACCGCCGGATACTACGTCCACAACAACATGTGGAACTCCGGCGAAGCGGGTCCGGAAACGTTGCGCGCCTGCGCGTACAACAACTGGTACGTTGATTCGACGCAGCCGGATACGACGTCGGTGAAAACCTACCCGAACGTGCACAAGGACATTAACGACCTGAATGGAAAGCCGTTCGACGATTATTCCGTGATCCAGTCGTCCTTCGCGGGTCGCGGGCCGGGCGTCGGCATTTACGACGTGGCCTACGACGTCTGGCTGAACGGCGTCGGCGACGGCAAGGGCGTGACCGAATTGATGGTGTGGACGGAGAACGTCAAGCAGGTCCCCTCGGGCAGCAAGGTCGCGACGTACGCGGCGCCGGGTGCCGTGGACTACGACGTCTGGAAGGACAACGACGGCTACGTCGCGTTCGTGGCGCAGAAGACGCAGTACTCGGGGAGCGTGGACCTGAAGGCCATGATCGCGTGGGCGATCGGCAAGGGCTACATCCCCGGCAACCCGACGGTCAACCAGATCGGCTATGGCATCGAGTTCTGCTCCACGGGTGGAGGCCAGGCCCGGTTCACGCTGACGGACTTCTCGGTGACGATGAGCTAGCGGGCGCAGCGCACGCCAAGCCCAAAGCCGTTACGCCGAGCACAGCGGCAGAGGTTTGCGCCCACTGGGCACCGCTGTGCCAACCCGGCACAACCTCGCCGACCACGTCACTGAACGACTACTCTGGGTGCGTTGTCGCGAGCATTGAGGCTCCGGATGCCGAACCGATGGACGGCGCCGCACCTTCCTGGTGGCCACCGGCCTACTCGGGTCCGGCTTGATGGCGAGCCCCGCGGCTGCCACCGAGCCGGACCCCGCCGCCCTGCTCGCTCGTCACCTTGCGGGTAGCGCGGAGCGATCCGCGGCCTCGGCCCGGCTGCACGGACTCCGCCCCCACCGTGGCGCCGGGTCGATCTTCGCCACCTCTGCCGCCATACAGGCCGTCACTTGTGGACGATCGCCGAGCGGTGTTCGGCTATCTGGGTGAGGAAGCCACCGACGGCGTGTGGCCGCCTCCGGCCGGGGAGCAGGGTCGGCGGTGGCGGGCTCGACAGGTGGGGCCGGCTCGGCGGTGGGGGTCTGCTCGCTCGCGGCGAGATCGGCCCGAGCAGCCGGCCAGTGTTCGACGGTGGCGTCGTCACCTCCGCATGCCCGGACGAACGCCGCCAGCAGGTCCGCTCTCGGCAGGGTGTCCCGCGACAGCGCTCCGCTGACCGTCGAACTCGGCAGCGACGTGCCCGCCTTCGCGGCGCGGCGTTCGATCACCCGGTAACTCAGATCGGTGCGGGCACGCAGGGTGCGCATCGCCGCGACGAACTGCGCGGCTAGCGGGCCCGCCGATCTCAGGGGTGTCCGGGAGCGTCCGGAACTGTCCGGAAACCTTGTCCGAGCTGGGGACGGACGGCTTTGTTCGGTTGCGTTCACCGACGTTCGCTCACGACACCGAAGAGGACGATGCCGATGCCGAGACGCCAGTTCCGCCCCGTCCGCCGACGCCGCCGCACCCCGGGACCGCTCGCCTGGGCCGGGTTCGCCGGCGGGATCACGATGGGCGCGCTCGCCGCGACGCTGATCACCGGGAGCAACGACCAGCCGCCCCCGCAGACCACCCAGCTCGCTTCGGGCGAGCTGCCGGAAGCACTCCGGAACCTGGTCGCCGAGTACCTCGCCGAAGAGGGTTACCTTCCCCCCGCCGAAGACACGGACGACGAGCCGGTCCCGCCGCCCGGTTCGCCGGTGCTCCCCACTCCGGCGCCACCCGCACCCGCCTCGGTGCCGGTGGTGCCCGCCTCGACCCGTGGCGGCTCGAACCCCTGGCCGATCGAGTTCATCCCGGAGCCGCTCGCGCTGCCCCTGCCGCCTTCGCCGCTGACGGCATCCGCGCAGCCGCTCGACGTTGGCGCCGTCACGGACGCCGTCCCGGCCGTAGCGCAGGCCGCGGCCGACGCGGTCCCGGCCGCCCTGCGAGCGGTCACGGAGCCGGCGCCGGACGTCCTGGGCACGGACAGCGCGCCGGCCGCGCCGTCTGGGGGTGCGGACGGTGAGCCGGTCGCCCTCCGGATGGCGGAAGCCGAGCCCGCTCCGGCCGCGTCAGACGCGGCCGCCGAGCCCGCTCCGGCCACTCCGCTCGTCGCCGCCGACGCCAGCTCGAACACGGCGCTCGTCGACGCCCGGTCCGTCCCCGCCGCCCAGCCGGCCCCCTTCGCCGCACCCGAACCGGAGATCAGCGGCCCGTCGGTCGCGGAGGTGAGTGCGGGCGAAGTCACCGTCGTCGAGGCCGCGCCGGAGCCCGTCAAGCCGAAGAAGGAGAAGCCGGTCAAGGCGTCCGTGTCCGGGCACGCGGAGGCGAAGCAGGGCCGTCTCGTGCGGGACACCGTCACGGCCGAAGCGCACGCCGAGGAGGAGCCGCGCGAGGTCGTGACCCTCGTCGAGGCGGCGGAGGTCGCCGGATGAACCCGTTGATCAGGCCCCAGCGGGTCATCGGAACGGGCACGCTCGCCGTCACCGGGCTGCTGGCCGCCACGGTGCTGGCGTCCGGGCTGTCGGACACC
This sequence comes from Amycolatopsis sp. NPDC051128, assembly GCF_040682715.1. Taxonomy (NCBI): domain Bacteria; kingdom Bacillati; phylum Actinomycetota; class Actinomycetes; order Pseudonocardiales; family Pseudonocardiaceae; genus Amycolatopsis; species Amycolatopsis sp. NPDC051128. The sequence goes on from NZ_JBFBBN010000037.1 coordinate 82,485, forward strand.
GTCGAATTCGCTGCCGGGCAGGGGGTCCAGCAGGTCGCCCACGCCTCATCTCCGGGAAGTGACGGCGACCAGGGCCGGCTGGCGAAGGCGAAGGCCAAGATCCTGGAGAAGATTCTCGACCTGGCCGCTCCGCTGGACCCCGCCGACCCGAACTACAAGAAGAAGGTGCTCCAGCAGGTTGCGGCCAGCCGGCTCTTCACCGACGTGGGTCGCGGCGACCTGAGCATCTCGCAGAGTGACCTCCCGAGCCTCATCACCGACGCGTTCGAGATCCACCGCCGGTTCAAGCAGACGGTCGAGGGCCTTCGGGGCCGCATGTCCAAATTGGACGAACAGATCGCCGGCCTGCAGGAGCAGGTGCGCACGGCGACGACCGACAAGAAGCGTAAGGCGGCCGGCGTGAAGCTGGCGAAGGCGACGAAGAGCCGCAAGGAGCTGAACAAGCTCGTCAAGAAGGCCGAGCACCAGGTCCGGCCGTACAACCGGGACGCACACATCAGGAACCTCGAGCGGACGATCTGGGGGCTCGAGCAGCAGGTCGACGGCAAGCTCAAGAAGGAGACGAAGAAGAAGGTCAACGAGCGCCTCGAGCAGGCCCGCAAAGACCTGAAGACGGTGCTCGAGGACCGCAACCGCGAGCAGCGCGGCGGCGACGACGAGGGCGGCGGCACACCGGCCAAGCGGACCGACCCCAAGCAGCCGCCGAAGAACCCGACGGGCGCCACGGACCCGGCCACCGCGAAGACCACCGCCAAGACCACCGCGAAACAGCCGGTGAAGGTCCGCGTGCCGCCGTCGAACTTCGCGCTGGAGAAGGCGTACCGGGGGGCCGACCAGCTGCGCGCGGGCATCGGCGCGCTGGAAGGGGTGGTGCCGCCGTACTCCTACAGGGAACTCCGCGCCAACCCGTACCTGCCGACGGCCTACAGCTTGGCCAGAACCTTGCAGGAGGCGCCGACGGAAAAGGACCTACGGTGGCTCAAGGACAGCATCCTGCAGCACGTACTTCCCGACCCGCACAAGCGCGCGACGTTCCTCCAGGCACTGCGCGACACCTACCGGCCCCAGATCGTGCCGGACGGCAAGGGCAACTACGTCGAAGCGGTCAACCCGATCCGCACGGAGTGGGAGGAGCACATCGCCAGGGCGTTCCCGGTGAAGGTGCCGACTCCGCGCGAACGCGCCATCGCCAAGCAGGAGCAGATCGACCGCGAGGACAACGCCCGCGGCGGCCCGATCAAGAAGCCCCTCACCCCGAGGGAGCTTGCGATCCACAAGCAGGAGCAAATCGACCGCCAGCAAGCCCAGCGCGGCTCGATCCGGAAGCCGGTCTACTCGCGCAAGGACGCCCTCCGTAAGCAGGAGCAGATCGATCGCGCGGACGTGGCTCGGAGTGTGGTGCGGCCTGCGGGGAAGAAGGTGAAGGTGCCGACCGCGCGGCAGCTGTCGGTGCGTAAGCAGGAGCAGGTCGATCGCGCGGACGTGCACCGTGGCGTGACCAAGCCGGCCGCCAAAAAGACGAAGAACGGCAAAGTTCCCACCACACGGCAGCTGTCGGTGCGCAAGCAGGAACAGCTCGACCGCGCCGACGTCCGACGCGGTGTCAACAAAGCTCCGGCGGCCAAGGAGACCCCGGTCACGAAGAAGCCGACCGGAAAGAAGGGAAAGATGTAGAACTTCGGGCCGTGCGTTCGGCGGGCCGGCCGGGCATGTCCCCTGACACACGCTGGCTCAGTAGCAGGCGGGCGAAGTCCAACTCGACGGAGTGGGGCTCTTGAACGCACTGGGGCCGCGTGGGCCGGTCGTGTCGCTGAACTTGCCGACCTCGCCCCAGGCGCCGCCGTAGCCATACCAGGGCATCGTCTTGACGTCATAGATCGATCGCGTGTAGGTCGACCAGATCTCACCGCCACCGGTGGCGTTGTCGGAGAAGCCGTACTGGGTGGGATAGGTCCCCGCTCGCGGATAGGTCGCGTGCGTGCCTAGCGCAGAGTAGCCGACCGGGTGCGTCCCGACCTTCTGGACGGACGGGTAGCTGAGTACGCACGAGCCACCGTGCCGGAAGTACGCCACGGTCAGCGGTTGGTTGGAGGGACTCAGCTTGATCGAGATACGTTCCCAATCGCCCTCGTGGTTCTGCACCGATGGCCCGTCGTTGTAGGCGTAGAAGAACCAGTAGGTGATGTGGTTGCCCTTGAGGTAGTCGTAGTAGATCTCGGCCCGCACGCTGCCGATGCCGCGCTGCCCGTTGTCGAGGTCGAGGTACATGCCCTCCGAACCATCGAACGACTCGTGTGGTCGCACGTTCTGGTTGCTGCGGTACACCGGGCCGGTGTGTGCGCACACCGCGTTGGTGTCCCGGTGCTGGTAACTGCCGTTGCCGAGGCTGGTTGCGTTCACCGTGCCGAGTCTGGCGAGTTGGTGGTCGGGACAGTTGTGGTGGGACCAGCCCAACGCCGAGTGCTGGAGGAAGGCGGCGACGTTCGTCGGTCGTTTCGTCTCGCCCTTGGTGAGGTAGATGACCGGGGCGTAGGCCAGATACAGCGGGGCATTCGGTCCGAACGAGCCAGCCGCTACGGCAGGGGCAGGTACCACTCCGAGCAGCGCCGGCCCCAGCGCCGCCACCAAGGTTGCCAGTAGGGATTTCCGTTGCATCACGAACACACTCCCTCAGGAAGGCTCTGGACATTGGCTGCCGGAGCGACGGTGCCTGCGAGAACCAACCCGGCCGCGGTGAACATGGCGACGGCCGCGCCGACTGTTCTGCAGCGGTCCGTTCTGTCTTCCTGCTCGACGCTCAAAACCGGCACCATGCGCATTACCTCTCGGATTGATCGAACAGAGCCCGAACGGCGCGGGCCTGTCACGCATCACTACACCCGATTCCTGGCGGCGAGGTTGGCTTCCCTCACGCATTCACCCGATAGGACCTGGGATTGACCTGTTTGACGGACAGGGTGGTCAGGCTATTTGACGTTTGGAGAGGTCGGCAAGTCTGTAAGCATAGCTTTCGCCAGCTTTTCGACGATTCTGCTCATTGCTCTCGTAGTCATGTCAATTATCTGGCACAACCCCGTTTCTATATTGTCCTAACGGTCATCTTTGCACTACTGTTTCTTTACTCGATTGCCACTCTCAGGCGGAATTGGGGATGCCATTCGTGCTCGGCGGCTCGCGAGGTCGTACGGTCACGCTGCGTGGCCGGTAGACTGCGTGGTGGGGTCGGTGTGGTTCGGAGGTGAGTGCGTGCGCGGGTGGCTGTGGGTGTCGCTCGTGCTGTCGGGCGTGGTGCTGGTGGCGGTGGCTGGCCTGGTGTGGTGGTCGGCTGAGCGGGCGCTGGGCCCGGCGCCGGAGGTTGTGTCTTCGTCCCGGGGTGGACTGTCCTGGTGCGCGTACGAGCACGTAGGTCAGCTCACGTGCGACCCGCCGCAGCTGACTGGTGGCACGGTGACGATGATCGTGGTGCTGGGCGTGCTGGGTGTGGCGTTGCTGGCGGTTGGGGCGGCGGGTCTGTGGCGACGGCGAGAGCGATCGCCGCGCGGTTAGGCGGGCCAGAGCCGAGCAGGGCGGATCCGAACCCCGGTTCGGCCGGCACGTTGTCACACGGGAACCGATGACAACCTGGTTTCGCATAGATCGAGCGGACAGCGCCTGGCTTTGCTGTGCCAGCGCGTTGGTGACGAGAGTGTGCAGGCCGGCACGGATTCGGTCGGTGCTCATGTGTTGCTCGGCACGGAGGTCGTCGACGACGTCTGCGCGCATGGCGGTGACCACCGCGTAAGCCAGGTAGTCGGCATCGGCCGCCGGGTGTGCGTCCCGTAGGCGTCGGGCGAGCTCATCGATCCAGATCTGGCTTGCCGGGTTGGCGTAATAGGCGTGGGGGCACGCTCCACGATCGCCATAGCTCGAGGCCCCGAACCGGGGCACCCGGCTTCGGGTGCCCCGGCAACGCCGAGCCGTTGCCGCCGGGGCTTATCCGGCGAAGTCGGCTGTGTGGTCCCGTGCCCATTCCGCGAGCGTGCGTGCGGGCCGGCCGGTCAGCTGCTGCACGGTCGGCCGGACCACGTCGGGCGTTTCGACCGTGTCCGACCAGTAGGCGAGGAGCATCGAGATGATGTCGTCGCCGACGCCGTAGGAGCGCATTTCGGTGCGGAACTCGTCCGGCGTGGTCTCGGTGAAGTGCAGCTCCCGGCCGATGGCCGCGCCGATCGCGGCGAGCTGCTCGATCCGGGTCAGCGCCTGCGGGCCGGTCATGGCGTAGTGCTCGCCGGCGTGCCCCGGCTCGGTCAGCGCCACCGCGGCGACGGCGGCGATGTCGGCCTCGTGGATCGGCGCCTGCGCGGACGTCGGGTATGGCCCGCGGACGCCGCCGGTGTAGCGGATCGGCTGAGCCCAGGGCAGCAGGTTGCCGGCGAAGGTGCCGGGCCGCAGGATCGTCCAGTCTGCCCCGCTGTCGCGGACGGCGTCCTCGATCGCGGCGTGGTGCAGCTGGCTGGCCGACCCGTGGTCGCGCTCGTGTTCGAGGGCGGCGGCGAGCGAGGAGAGCAGCACCAGGTGCGCCACTCCCGCGGCCGCGGCCGCCTTGACGAAGCCGGCCACCTCCGCGGCCGGGAAGACGAACACGCTGTCGACGCCGTCGAACAGGCCCTCCGGTGGCGCCGCGGCCAGGTCGCCGGCGACCAGCTCCACCTCCGCGGGCAGGTCGGCCGCTTCGGGGGAGCGGGTCAGCGCTCGCACGTGGTGCCCGCCGGCGAGCAGTTCGCCGACCAGGTGGCGGCCGACGGTGCCGGTGGCGCCGGTGACGAGGACGGTCTTGGACTTCGCGGTGTTGGCGTTCATGAGACCTATCGTGCAAGGTATTGCGGCAAGATCCTTGCCTCGATCCAGCGCATTGTGGAGACATGCCGAATCCGACTTCCCGCCTGCTGGCGTTGCTGACCCTGCTGCAGACCCGCCCGTCGTGGACCGGCGCCGAACTGGTCGAGCGGCTCGAAGTCAGCGCCCGGACCGTGCGCTACGACATCCAGAAGCTGCGTGACCTCGGCTATCCCGTCGAGGCGATTCCCGGGGTCGCCGGCGGCTACCGGCTGAGTGCCGGAACGTCGATGCCGCCGCTGCAGCTCGACGACGACGAGGCCGTGGCCATCGTCATCGCGTTGCGGACGGCCACCGGCAGCGCCGAGCTGGGCGAAGCCGCGGGCACCGCACTGGTGAAGCTCGAACAGGTCCTGCCGCGGCGGCTGCGGGGACGGATCGCGGCCATGCGTCAGTACACGGAGGCCGCACGAGCCCCGGGCGGTGTCGACCCCGACCTGCTGATCTTTCTCGCCGGCGCCTGTCGTGACCACCGCCGGGTCCGGTTCGGCTACCGGACGCGGGACGACACGGAGTCCCGTCGCGAGGTGGAGCCGCACCGCGTCGTCCAGGTGGGGCGGCGGTGGTACCTCGTCGCCTTCGACCCGGCCCGCGACGGCTGGCGGCAGTTCCGGCTCGACCGGATGACGGTGAAGCGCCCGGAAGGGGCGAGGTTCGTCCCGCGCGAGGCGCCTTCCGCGGCCGACGTGGTCCACGGCATCGACTCCGTCTTCGCCCGCCACCGCGCCGTCGTCCTGGTCGACGCGCCGGCCGCGCGGATCACGGCCAGGCTGCCGTCGACCGTGCCCGTCGAACTGGTGGACGACGAGCGCTGCCGCGTGCACGCGACGGGCGAGTCACCGGCCGCGCTCGCGCTCAACCTGCTGATGCTGGACGCGGACTTCGAGCTCGAACAGTCCTCGCCCGAGCTCGACGCCGCACTCGCCACCCTCCGGCGGCGGCTCGGCTGAGCGGCGGGTTGTACGTCCTCTGTACGCCTCCGCCGGATCATCCGCCGCATGTTGAGAACGGGCTTGTTCACTCTGATCGCCGCCCTGTGCGCGGTGCTGCTCCCGGCGACGGCGGACGCCGCGCCCGCACCGGGGGTGCGCGCGAGCTACGCGAACCCGGTGCGGAGCGACGGCCACGTCGACGCCGCCGCCACGATCGACCGGCTGCGGACGATGAACGCCAACACCTACGCCTTCCTCGTCCAGAACGAGACCGACTGGCACGAGCTCGAGACGTTCCTGCCCGAGGCGCAGACGGCCGGGCTGACCGTCTGGACCTACCTCGTGCCGCCGTCCGAGTGTCCCGGCGGGACGAGCTGCGCGGAATACCTGCCCTACAAGAAGGACTACACCGCCTGGGCGAAGGCCATCGGTGCGCTGTCCCAGCGCTACCCGGTGCTCAAGGCGTGGGCGATCGACGACTTCAACCACAACCTGTCGTTCTTCACGGCGACCTACACCAGGCAGATCCGCGACGCCGGCCGCGCGGTGCAACCGGGCCTGGAGTTCTACCCGGTGGTCTACTCGGACGCCATCACAACCTCCTTTGTGGACAATTACGGCGGGGTCATCGACAGCCTGATCATGCCGTTCCGGGACGACCCGCAGCGCAACACGTTGTGGACCGGCGGGGTGAGCGCTCAGCTGGACACCCTCATCACCCGGCTGGCCGCGAAGAACCGCAAGCTGATCCTGATGGTCTACGCATCGACCCTGTCGGCCACCACGGTCACTCCGGACGTCGCTTACGTGCGCGCGGTCACCGCCGTCGGCATGCAGTACACCGCCGCGGGCAAGATCGCCGGCGTCATCCAGTACGCGCTGCCGCTCACCCCCGGCCGTCCGCAGAAGTCCGACGAATCGTTCGCGCACACCGGCAACGGCGGCCTCGTCTTCACGGTGCAAGCCAAGACGGCTACCAAGGCGGGCGACTTCGCCGCGGCGAGCACGACCATCCGGCTGGACGAAGGCTCGAGCTCGTGCCGGATGGTGCTGTGGCACAGCGACGACCGGGCCGCCACCAGCCCGGCCGGGTACCACTTCAAGCAGGCCCAGGTCGGCGGAACACAGGTTTGGCAGCGCGATGTCGCCACCGAGGACACGGACTGGTACACCTCGGCGCCGATCGACCTGACCTCGCGGCTGACCGGAGGTTCGGCAACCTTGACGCTGCGGCTGTACGAGGCGAAGGCGGTGGCCGACTACGAAGTGGTGGCCCGCTTCGACGACGTTTCGCTGACCGGCTGCCACGTGGCCAATGCCGATTTCGAAGCCGTGGGTGGGTGGACGTTCAGCCGCGGGAACGGGGTCGTGAACGTCGGGCAGCACATCTACGACCCGGCGTATTCGACGTCCGTGCTGGCCGCGGTCGGTGCGCTGTACGCGGCCTGACAGCCGGACCTCGAGGACCGCGCTTTCTCGGCGCTGGAGATGAACGCGCCCGTGGAGCCCGCGCTGTGCGCGGATATCACCGTCACGGCGCCGGCGGTGACGTTTGAGCGCGACGCGGTCATCGCGGCGGCCGTGGCCTGTGGTGGCGTTCGACGTTGCCACGTCGGCGAGCCACGCCAGGCTCGGTTTCGGGGAGCGGACGAAAGTTTCACGGTCGCCGGTCTGGCTATGGCGTTCAAGCTCATCGAGGCCGCGCAAGCCCGCTGGCGCGCCGTCAACGCACCCCACCTTGTCGCACTCGTTCGCGCCGGCGCCCAATTCGAACGCGGCCACCTCGTCGAACGAGCAGCCCAGTAATCCACCACCATCATTGCCGCAGCCGGATCAAAGATTTCTCATCCACAAGTCTTGGCGATCGCTCCCGTCGAATGAGTCGGACTCATTCGGCAGATGCGTTTGCGTCCGTGAAAATAAGTGCGATCCAGTCTGGCTGGCTCAACCGCGACTGTGCCACACTGCTGGCACTGGGGTGGTCCCGCGCGGGCCTCAGCCGTGGCCTGCGACGAGGGAGGCGATCCGGTGTGCGGCCTCGGTTCCCGACCGTTGAAGAGCCCGCGCCCCAGCCGGATGTCGCGCGGTCGGCCACCTCGCACCCACCCCGCACCGACGATCCCGGTGTCGCTGGTGGTGCCCGCGTTGGGCGATGTCGAAGTACAGCCCGGACTGAACCGGCAGCGGAAGCTGCAGACTTAACGCCGCCATCACAGTTTCACGCACTCACGGGAGACGATGATGATCGACCCGCAGGACCAAGGACGATCCATCCGCCGGCGCACGGTTCTCGGCGGGGGGCTCGCCGCTCTGGGGGCCGTGGCCCTGCCGGGCGGGATCGCGTCGGGCACGCCCGGCGCGGCACCCGAAGCCGCGGCGGCGTGGGTGGACCCGCCCAACGGTTACCCCGAGTGGAACAACAACATCGGGATCTTCGAGGTCAACTCGGAGCCGCCGCACGCCACCTCCATGCCGTACGCCGACCTCCAGCAGGCGCTGGACGCCGACCGAACCACGTCGCCGTACCGGCTCGACCTCACCGGGACGTGGCGGTTCAAGCACGTCGCCAAGCCCGCCGACCGTGACCTGAACTTCCACCGCACCGACGTCGACGACACCGCCTGGCCGACCATCCCGGTGCCCGCCAACTGGCAGCAGCACGGCTACGACTTCCCGATCTACGTCAACTACACCTACCCCTGGTGGGGCGCCAACGGGCAGAACGAGAACGCCCAGCCGCCGTTCGCGCCGACGCGGTTCAACCCGGTCGGCCAGTACCGCCGGCGGTTCGACCTCCCGGCCGCCTGGCAGGGGCGGCGGGTCCACCTGCACTTCGAGGGCGTCAAGTCCGGGTTCTACCTGTGGGTCAACGGAACGAAGGTCGGGTACCGCGAGGGCTCGTACACGCCGGCCGAGTTCGACGTCACCGACTACGTCCGGGCCGGCTCCAACCTGGTCGCGGTCGAGGTCTACCGGTTCCCGGACGGGGACTGGATGGAGGACCAGGACATGATCCGGCTGTCCGGGATCTTCCGGCCGGTCTTCCTGTACTCGGTGCCCGCGGTGCACCTGCGCGACTTCACGCTCACCACCCCGTTGCGGGACAACTACACCAACGCCGACCTGGCGGTGAAGGTCGCGATGCGCAACCGCGGCGCGCAGCAGTCGGGGACGTACTCGGTGGAGGTCCAGCTCTACGACGCCAACCGGCAGGCCGTCTGGCCGTCGCCTCTGCGGGTACCGGTGAACGTGGGCGCGGTGCCGGTCGGGCAGGACGCGACGGCGCAGGGTTCCCAGGCCGTCCAGGGCCCGAAGCTCTGGTCGGCCGAGCACCCGAACCTCTACACCGCCGTGCTGCAACTGCGCGACCCGTCCGGCGCGGTCACCCAGACCGCGTCGGCACGGGTCGGCTTCCGCGAGTTCACGCTCTCGGGCGGCCTGATGCGGATCAACGGTCAGCCCGTGTCGTTGCGCGGCACCAACCGGCACGAGACGAACCCCGACCGCGGGCAGGCGTTGACCCGCGACGACATGGTCGCCGACATCAAGCTGATGAAGCGGCTCAACATCAACGCTGTCCGGACCTCGCACTACCCGAACAACGCGGTGTGGTACGACCTCGCCGACGAGTACGGCATCTACGTCATGGACGAGGCCAACCTGGAGACCCACGGCGTGCGGGACAACTACCCCGACTCCAACTCCGCCTGGACCGCGGCCGTCGTGGACCGGGCCGTCCAAATGGTGCACCGCGACAAGAACCACCCGTCGGTCGTCATCTGGTCGCTCGGCAACGAGGCGGGCGGCGGCAGCAACTTCGTGTCGATGCGCAACGCGATCCGCTCGGCCGACCCGACCCGGATCGTCCAGTACGAGGGCGACAACCGGCGCGAGGTCAGCGACATCCGGTCCCGGATGTACGAGAGCCCGTCCACGGTCGAGGGCCGCGCCAGGGACACCTCCGACACCCGCCCGTACGTGATGATCGAGTACTCGCACTCGATGGGCAACTCCAACGGCAACTTCAAGGAGTACTGGGACATCGTCCGGCGCTATCCGGTCCTGCAAGGCGGGTACATCTGGGACTTCGTCGACCAGGGCCTGCGCCGGCCGATCCCGTCGGGCGGCAGCGGGACCTACCTCGCGTACGGCGGCGACTGGGGCGACAACCCCAACGACGGCAACTTCTGTGCCAACGGCATCGTCACCACGGACCGGCGGCCGGCCGGCAAGGCGGCCGAGGTCAAGCGGGTCTACCAGGCGATCACCGTCTCGGCGGGCGCGGACGTCACCAGCGGGGTCGTCAAGATCACCAACGAGCACCTGTTCACCAACGTCAACCAGTTCACCGGCCGGTGGGCGCTGGTCGCCGACGGCACAGCCGTCCAAAGTGGAGCGCTCACCGCCGCGCAGCTCGACATCGCGCCGTTGACGAGCAAGACCGTGCAGCTGCCCGTGCAGCGGCCGACCGCCCCGGCGCCGGGGGAGGAGTACTTCCTCGAACTGTCGTTCACCCTGACGACCACCACGGCCTGGGCCGACGCGGGGTACGAGGTGGCGCGGCAACAACTCCCGGTGAACTTCTCCAGCCCGCCCGTCGTGCCGACGCCGGTGGCGGACGTGCCGGCGTTGACGGTCACCGAGGCCAGTGACCGCGTCACCGTCGCGGGCACGGACTTCACCGTCGTCTTCGCCAAGGCGACCGGCACGATCAGCTCGTTCGACGCGATGGGCGTGCGGCTGGTCAACTCCGGCCCGGTGCCGAACTTCTGGCGCGCGCCCACGGACAACGACCGGGGCAACGGCCTGCCCAGCCGCAACGGCACCTGGCGGCGTGCCGGCCTGGACCGGACCGTGACCGGGTTCTCCGTCAGCAAGCCGTCGGACCGCGCCGTCCGGATCGCGGTCACCGGCACCCTGCCGACCAGCACCACTTCGACGTACACCACGACGTACACGGTGTACGGCAACGGGGAGATCAAGGTGGACAACACCCTGCACCCCGGGGCGACCAGCCTGCCGTACATCCCGGAGGTGGGCACGATCCTGTTCCTGCCCGCGGACCTGGAGCAGGTGCGCTACTACGGCCGAGGGCCGGAGGAGAACCACTGGGACCGCAACAGCGGGTCCGACGTCGGCGTGTACTCCTCGACCGTCTCGGGGCAGTGGACCGGTTACATCCGGCCGCAGGAGAACGGCAACAAGACCGACGTGCGGTGGGTAGCGCTGGTCAACGGCAGCGGCCGTGGCCTGCTCGCGTTCGGCGAACCGCTGCTGGAGGTGAACGCGTCGCACTTCACCCCGGAGGACCTGTCGACCGGTGTCCGGCACGACTACCAGTTGACGCGGCGGCCGGAGGTCGTGCTGCGGCTCAACCACCGCCAGATGGGTGTCGGCGGCAACGACAGCTGGGGCGCGCAGACTCTGGACCAGTACAAGCTGTTCGCCAACCGGGACTACTCCTACACCTACCGGCTGCGGCCCCTGCCGGATGTCGGCCAGGCCCTGGCGCTGTCCCGGCGACCGATGGAGACGGCGGGCGGCGGCAGCGGTCCGCAGACCGGCGTGTACTACCGGCTGGTGGCCCAGCACAGCGGCAAGGCCGCGGACATCAACGGCACGTCCACCGCGGCCGGCGCGCTGCTGATCCAGTGGTCGGTGTCCAGCGGGCTCAACCAGCAGTTCGACTTCGTCGACTCGGGTAGCGGCTACTACCGGATTCGGGCGCGGCACAGCGGCCTGGTGTTGCAGGTCGCGAGTTCGAGCACCGGCGCCGACATCAGCCAGCAACCCGATTCCAACGCCGCGAGCCAGCAGTGGCGCGTGGTGGACCAGGGCGGCGGCACGGTGAGCCTGGTCAACCGCCAGAGCGGCCTGGCGATGGACGTGTACAACGCGTCGACCGCCGACGGCGCCCGCATCTCGCAGTGGACCGCGGGCGGCGGTGCCAACCAGCGCTTCACCCTCCAGCGCGTGTGAGCCGGTAGTCCGGGTGCGGACCAACCTGGCGCGGGTACCGAGGTACCTGCGCCAGGTCGGTCCCCGTTGACCCACCACCTGTTCCGAACACACGAACAGGACAGTCCCGCGCCCCAGCGCGCGCATGCCCGACAGCACTGCGGTCACGGCCGTCGCCGGCCCCCTTACCGAGAACTCCAGCGGCGCGTCGAGGTCGTCGACACTCGTGTCGAGCACCGGCCGCATGAAGTCGGCGCGCGGCACCGGGCTGAACTGGAGGATCTCCACCCACGCGAAAGGTCCCGGCGGCGGTCGACACGTTCCTCCGCGAGGAGATCCGGTGAACCTCACCCGCGCGATCCCGGCCGCCGAGATCCCGACACGCCGATCAGGGCAACCGGGGAGCCGGGTTGCCGGCAGGCAGGGCGGCCGGTGCCGGGTCGAAGTCGAAGGTGGCCTGCGCCTTGTCCGTCGCCGAAGTGACCTTGTCGAAGTAGAGCAGGTTGTCGGGTCCGCGGTGCAGGTACCGGCCCGCCGGGTAGCCGATCGCCTCGAACGAGACGCCGCTGCCGGACAGTCCCCGCCGCAGGAAGAAGCTCGCCCCGGTGACGAAGTCCTCGTGCGACGTGGCGTCGCGGACCCACGCCTCCCCGTTGTCGTCACGCAGGTAGTAGTGCGGGAAGTTGGCGGATTCCAGCGATACCGTCCCACCTTCCGCCAATCCGGGCACAAGCCGGAACTGGCCGTCCTCCGCCGGGCTGACAGCGGTGTCGAGCCGGGCCCGGTACTCGTAGTGCCGCACGGACAACTCCGGCGAGGCGTGCATCCGCAGCTTGACCGGCGCCGGATCAGCCACCGGTACGCCGAAGTTCGGGGTGCCGTCGGCGTTCCAGGTAAACGGTTGGATGCGGGTGCGCCGGTTCACGTCGTCGAGGGCGCTTCGGTCCTCGTCCTTGAAGGAGTAGTCCCGGTCGTGGTACACGAGAATGTCTGTCTTGCCGTCCTCGGCAACCACGAACGAGTTGTGCCCGGGACCGTACTGGCCGGTGGCGGCGTCGGACTTGAAGACCGGGTCCGGGCTTTTTGCCCAGGACTTCGGATCGAGCAGGTCAGCTCCCTTCCCGGCGGTCAGCATGCCGAGGCAGTAGCGCGTGTCGGTGGCGCTGGCCGAGTAAGTGAGGAAGGTCCGGCCGTTGCGTTGCAACACCGTCGGCCCCTCGTTCACGCGGTACCGCTGGATCTCCCAGTCGTAGGTGGGAGCGGAAATCAGCACCGGAGTGCCGGTGATCTCCCACGGATGCGCGCCCATCTTCGCGATGTAGATGCTCGTGTTGGTCGGGTTGGCGACCTCCGCCGGCGGCCGCTGCGTCCAGATCAGGTAGCGGGTCTTCTTCGCGTCGTACTCGTCGACGAACGTCGAGGCGTCCAGGGCGAACTTCTCGTCGGCGATCCCGGTGTGGATAGCGCCCTTCTCGGTCCAGGTCGTGGTGAGCGGGTTGGCGCCGGCACCCTCCAGGACGTACATCCGGATGTCCCAGGAATCCGAAGAGCGTCCGGCCGCGAAGTACACGTACCACTTGCCGTTGATGAAGTGCAGTTCCGGCGCCCAGATGTGGTTGGCCATCTCACCGGTTGCGTGGTGCCGCCAGATCACCGTCTCGGGTGCGGACGCGAGACCGGTCAGGGTCTTCGCCCGACGCAGCACGATCCGATCGTATTCCGGCACCGTGCCGGTGAAGTAGTAGTACCCGTCGGTGTGTTTCATGATCTGTGAGTCGGCGCGCTGCTGGATGAGCGTGCCCGCGTACACAGTAGGCACGGACGCGGTGGGCGCGGGCACCGCGTTCGCCTGCGACTGCTGCACGACAAATCCCACCGTCGCTGCCACTGCCATCACGGCCGGCAACGCAAGCCGCCGGATAGACCTACCTGTCATCACTGTCCTGTTCACCTTCGTTGGCCAACTCGAACGGCATCGACCTGCACGTGAGGGCGACCCCCGACGGGATCGATCACCTCGCCTCAATGACGTCACGGCAGTGTGAACGCTAACATCGCGACCGTCAACCCGCGACTGTGAGTATCGGGGCATGCACGGAGTGCTGCTCCTCTCGACGAAAGCGGCGACGTTCTAATCCTGGCTTCAGGTTGGTCGGAGAGAGTGAGCGGCAAAGCATCGACGGGAAGGGGCGGGCCGGCGTGCGGATCATGATCGCGGATGACGAGGCGGCCATCCGTGAGTCGCTGGAGCGGGTGCTCCAGGTTGAGGGTTACGACACCAGCACCGTCGCCAATGGTCTCGCCGTGCTCGACGGGGTCGGTGGCGACGCGCCGGATCTGCTGATTCTCGACGTGATGATGCCCCGCCTCGGCGGGTTGGAGACCTGTCGGCGGTTGCGGGCGGCGGGCCGGGAGCTGCCGGTGCTGATGCTGACCGCCCGGGATCAGGTCTCCGACCGGGTCGCGGGGCTGGACGCGGGCGCCGACGACTATCTGCCCAAGCCGTTCGCCACTGAGGAGTTGCTGGCCCGGGTGCGGGCCCTGCTGCGCCGCCGCGGGCCGGGCGACGACGAGTCGCAGATCCTGTCGTTCGCCGACGTCCGGGTCGATCCCGACAGGTTCGAGGCGTGGCGGGGCGGGCGGCCGCTGCGCCTGACCCGGACCGAGTTCTCCCTGCTGCAGGTCCTCGTCCGCAACGCGACCCGGGTCTTGACCCGCGACGCGCTGTTCGAGGCGATCTGGGGCTTCGACATGAGCACCACCGCCAACAACCTCCAGGTGTACGTGAGCTACCTGCGCCGCAAGATGGAGGCCGAGGGTGAGCCGCGATTGATCTATACGCTGCGCGGCTTGGGGTACACGTTGCGGGAGACTCCTCCGTGAGCAGGGCCGCCGGCCGGGAACCGCGCCGGCTGACCCGGTGGTGGCGCCGGCGGTCGCTGCGGACCAGGCTGACGGTGATCGCGGCGACGGCCATCGCGGTCAGCGTGTTCGTGGCCTTCCAAGTGGCCGTTGAGCTACTGGACCGGGAGCTGCAGGACACCGCCGAGAATCAGCTACGCGCCGATTCCCGCGTCCTGGCGACGGACGCGGAGCGCGCTGGTCTGGCGCAGGTCCAGCTACCGCCGTATCCCGGATCCGGTCGGCTGGTGCGGGTCATCCTGCCCGACGGCTCGATCCGGACACCGGCCGGCCAACCCGCGCTGCCCCCGGTCAGCGAGCACGCCGGGCGCGTGGCGCAGGGCGCGTCGGCCGACCTGATGGAATCGAACGACAGCGACGACGACGGCTACCTCGTCTACACGCTGCGGGCGGGCGACGGCGCGGTCCAGGCGGCCCGCGTCGCCGATGGCAGCACGAACAACCGGTTCGGGTGGGGCATGCTGCTGATCGGGCTGTTCTGCGTGGCCGGCGGTGCCCTTGTCGGGCGGGCCGTGGCGCGGACCGGGCTGGCACCGATCGACCGGCTGAGCGCCGTCGCGGTCCGGGTCGCGCACACCCGGGATCTCGACGCCGACATCCCGGACGAGGGCGGCGGGGAGATCCGGCGGCTGATCCAGTCGATCAACGACATGCTCGCCGCGCTCCGGGAATCCCGTCGAGCCCAACGGCTGCTCGCCGAGGACGCCGCCCACGAGCTCAAGACCCCGCTCACCAGCCTGCGCCTCAACGCCGAGCTGCTGATCCGGCTCGATCGGCGCGGCACGCTGGACAGCGCACTGCCGCCGGAGAGCCGGACCCGGCTGCTGAACGATCTCGGCGCCCAGGTGGCCGAGTTGAGCACCCTTGCCGCCGAGCTGACCGACCTGGCGCGCGGTGACGTCAGCGACGAGAGCACCGAGGTGCTCGACCTCGCCGACGTGGTGGTGGCCGCCGCGACCCGGGCGCGTTCCCGTGTGCCCGACGTCGAGGTCGCGCTCGACGTGACCTCCGTGTGGGTGAGCGGGCGTCCCGCCGGCCTCCAACGGGCGGTGCTCAACCTCATCGACAATGCCGGCAAGTGGTCTCCCGCGGACCAGCCGGTCCAGGTCCGGCTCCGTGCCGAGGGCGCGTCGGCGGTGCTCGAGGTCGACGACGCCGGGCCGGGCATCGACGCCGCCGACGTGCCGCGGGTGTTCGATCGGTTCTACCGTGCCGACAGTGCCCGGGCGTTGCCGGGATCCGGTCTGGGACTGTCGATCGTGCAGCGGGTCGTGGACGCCCACGGCGGCCGGGTCACCGTCGCCCGGTCCGCACGCGGTGGCGCGCTGCTTCGGGTCGTCCTTCCGGCTGCGGCCCCGCTCGCCCCGATCGCGCGGCTCGCCGCCGGGGAGGACACCGCGGTGCGTTGACCCCGCCGGCCTGTCAACCGACCGGGCGGCACTTCGCAGGACCGCTCACCCGCCGGATGCTGTCCTGCCGCGGCGGGCAAACGCACTCCACTGTGGACATCCTGCTCACCCCGAGCTCGTGCACGTACACGCCGCGCGACGTGTAGTGAAATCTTGGCCGCAGCTTCTATTGGAGAAGTACCGCGGTACCAAAGAAAGTGACGACCGCAGTACGATGAAACGGGACGGAATCGGGTCTAGCGTTGGGGCTATGACGAAACCTGATAGTCCACTGTGGAGACTCGGGGCGGCCGCCATGGCGCTGGCGACGGCGTTCGCTCTCGCCGCCTGCGGGTCGGGCGCCGGCACCAGTGCGGCGCCCCCCGCGGCCGGCTCGCACAGCGCGCACGCGGGCGGGGCATCGGCTCCACCGCAGCCGCTGCGCGCCGGCGAGCGGTTCGTCGACCTGAAGATGGCCGAGGCCTACACGCCCGCGCCGCCGGAGGGCGGCGGCACGGACGAGTACCGGTGCCAGGTGATCGATCCGGGCCTGACCAAGACGGCGTTCCTGACCGGGACTCAGGTCATGCCGGAGAATGTCGCCCTCGCGCACCACGCCATCGTGTACACGGTGCCGCCGGGCGGCGCTGCCGCGGTGCGCGAGCAGGACGCGAAGATCCCCGGCCCCGGCTGGCAGTGTTTCGGCGGGACCGGCGTGAAGGGCGCCGAAGTGGAAGAGGGGGAGGCGACGTGGGCGGACACCTGGGCGCCGGGCGCCACGGAGACGCTGTTCACCCAGGACGTCGGCTTCAAGCTGGAGCCAGGCAGCCTGGTCATCCTCCAGATGCACTACAACCTGCTCGCGACCGACGGCAAGCCGGGCGGGTCGGACCGCACGGCGTTGCGGCTGCGGCTGACGGACGGCACGCCGCAGACCCGGGAACTCGACACGTTTCCGCTCGACGCGCCGACCGACCTGCCCTGCCCCGCCGGCGAGTCGGGTCCGCTCTGTGACCGGGCGGCCTCGATCGCGGACGTGACGAAGCGGTTCGGACCGGATGTCGGCGAGTCGGCGGACCGTCAGGTGGAGGAATGCAACCCGGGCGGCGTGCCGAAGCCCGGTAACACCCAGACCTGCGACCAAAAGGTGGAGGCGCCGATGACGCTGTTCGCCGGTTTCGGTCACATGCACCTGCTCGGGCGGGCCATCAAGGTCGAACTCAACCCCGGCACACCGAACGCCAAGGTCGTGCTGGACGTGCCGCAGTTCGACTTCGACAACCAGCGGCTGGTTAAGCTGCCGTCGCCGGTGGAGATCGGTCCGGGGGACACGCTGCGGGTGACGTGTACGCACGACGCCGGGCTGCGCAAACGGTTGCCACAGCTGAGCAAGCTGCCGCCGCGCTACGTGGTGTGGGGGGACGGCACCAGCGATGAGATGTGCGCGGGCATCATGACGGTCTCCCCCCGCAAGTCCTGACGAAGCGTCGAACGTGTGTGAGTTCACTGAGGTCAACAGGCCGAAAACAGCTCTGGGCTCACACACGTCCGCACTGAACTCGCCATACCTGCGAAATGAAAGGGGACTTCTCTTGTCCCTCAAGCCTTCTCTCGGCGATACAACGCCACGGGCCGATGCGCCACTGCGGACACCGATCTGGGCACTCCTGCCGCTACGCGTCTTCCTCGGCGGCACATTCCTCTACGCGGGCCTCTCCAAAATCCTCGACACCCACTACCTGGACCACACCTCACCCCTCGGCGTCCACGCTCAGATGCTGCTCGCCGCGACGACCTCCCCGATCGGCCCGCTGGTGTCGTTCGCGGCCGAACATCCGACCGTCATCGGCCTGGTCATCGCCTTGGGCGAGGTCGCTGTCGGGCTGGGTACTCTGCTCGGGCTGTTCACCCGCGTCGCCGCACTCGGCGGGTTTCTCCTTGCGCTGAGCTTCTTCCTCACCGTGAGCTGGACGACCCGCCCGTACTACTTCGGCGCCGACATCGTCTTCGCGGCCGCCTGGACCCCGCTGCTGATCGCGGGCGACGCAGGCCTGTTCTCCACGACGGCCCACCTGCGCGCCGCGATACGCCGTCGTCGCCCGCCGAACCACGCCCCAGACGACGTCGAGCGACGCATTCTGCTCTGGGGCGGCCTGATCACCGCGACGGCCGCTGCCTTCGGCGGCGGCGTCATCGCCCTTACCCGTCGCACCACCACCAACCCGAAACCAAGCCGGCCGACAGACCCAGGAACGAACTCCCAGAAGGTGATCGCCGCGGTCTCTGCCGTCGCCGTCGGTTCGTCGACAAGCTTCACCGCACCGAACGGTTCCGCCGCATATCTGGTGCGCCCCTCGGCCGACACCTTCATGGCATTCCTTGCCACCTGCACACACCAGGGCTGCCCCATCACGCCCGCCGGCTCCGGCTTCCGCTGCCCATGTCACGGCTCCACTTTCGACGGCAACGGCCAAGTCACCGGCGGGCCGGCGACAAAACCCCTGAACAGCGTGCCAGTGCGAGTGGTCGACGGGCAGGTCACCACCGCATAACCGGGCCCAATCGTGGTTTACCCGACTAGTTCGTCCACAAAGGATCGATCAACCGGCCGCGCGAGTCTCAGGTCGTAGGCGAGGATGACGGCCTGGACCCGGTTCCGTGCGCCGATCTTGGCGAGGACCCGCCCGACGTGGGACTTCACCGTCGACTCCGACAGCGTGAACCGGTGCGCGATCTCGCCGTTGGTGAGGCCGTGGCCGATGGCGACGAGGATCTCGCGCTCGCGGCCGGTCAGGGAGGCCAGCCGGGGATCCTCCCGCGCGGGTCCGCCGAGGTCATCGCCGAGCCGGTCGGCGAACGCGTCGAGCAGCCGCCGAGTCAGCGCCGGCGCGATCACCGCGTCCCCGGCGGCGACGGCCCGGATGCCGGCGAGCAGCTCCTCCGGGCGGGTGTCCTTCAGCAGGAAACCGCTCGCCCCGGCCCGCAGCGCGGCGAGCGCGTACCGGTCCACGTCGAACGTCGTCAGCACCAGGATCCGCGAACGCCCACCGGCGGCGACGATGCGCCGGGTGGCCTCGATCCCGTCGGCGCCCGGCATGCGGATGCCCATCAGCACCACGTCGGGACGCAGCTCGGTGGTCCACCGAACGGCCTCGGCGCTGTTCTCGGCCTCGCCGACGATCTCGGTGTCGGGGGTGCTCTCCAGCAGCATGCGAAACCCGAAGCGCTGCAGCGGCTGGGTGTCCACCACGAGCACAGAGATCATGAATGGCTGCCTTTCAGGGTCGAGTAGACGGTCCAGCCGCCGTCCGATGCGGGGCCGGCGATGACCGTGCCGCCGTGGAGCGCGGCGCGTTCGGCCCTGCAGGCAAGGCCGAGACCCGCGTCGCCCGGCGACGCCTACTTCATACCGAGCGAACCTGAAACGACCGTTAAAACGGCGCTCAGGCCGGTCGGCCGCCAGGCTCAGGCCGACGGTGGTGCGCGGGCCGGCGTGCTCGAGGGCATTGGTCAAGCCTCCTGCACGATGCGGAAGGCAGCCAGTTGCACGCCGAGCTCCAGCCGGCCGAGCCGCGATCCACGTAGCGACATAGGGTCGCCGGACGACTTGGTCAGTATGGAGCTAACAAGCAAGGCCAGGTAGTTAAGGATTCCTCTACCGCGCCTGCGGTCAACGGAACAGCCGTGAATGGCACATTGAGGGACTCTATGTCCCTCAATGTGCCATTCACGGCTGTGGGCGAGCTCCTGAAACCGGGCCAATCGGGCAGGTCTCGCGAGAGGGTGGCGTCGGCGCCGTCGTCGAGCGCGATGGGACCGCAAAGGCGGCCGACGTACGGCGTGAGCAGGCCCAGCAGCTCCTGCATCGCGAGTCTTGGACCGCAGCAACTCGCCGAGCACGCTGTGTCGCCGCTCGGCCGGATCACCGATCAA